>JALFGI010000236.1 GCA_022777455.1 Clostridiales bacterium
TCTTAGATAAACAACAATTTGCCGAACTGCTGAGGCATGCAGGGAAGCGAGACGCAAACAACGCATTTCCGCTCAGACCGCTTTTCTGTTTACGGCGCGGTTGAAAAGGGGGTCATTGCGGCTCCCATTGAAACGGTGCGGAAAGATAAACCGCATAATTCTCCATTTCCTGCAAACAATACCACCGTGGAATTAACCGCAAGGAGTGGAAAAGATATGAAAGCAACAGGAATTGTCAGACGTGTGGACGATCTGGGGCGTATCGTCATCCCCAAGGAGATTCGGCGCACCCTGCGCATCCGGGAGGGCGACCCGTCACTGACATCATTGACACAGTGGGAAAAATACTGTTTTAGTATGTTGGATTTAGCCAAACGACAGGGTTGGTAGTTGTACATAGTGACAACGCAGAACGCCAAAACCGTGGGTATACGAAAGGGGTAAACAGCACAGCCCGCCGGTCAAAATGATCGGCGGGCCGCTTTTTGATTTGGCTATATACCATTCAGTGCCGACAGGTCTACCTCATAGATGAGTCCCTGGGGTGGTGCGTCGGGGCAGACAATGCGCCCATCAGGTTTATGTCAGTATATTCCTACATAAAAATCACATCGTATAGTTTGTCTGCAAATACCTTGTGCATTTCTGCATTCGGATGGTTCAAACCGTTTGCTAGCAAAGCAGTTGTATCTACTCCCAGTGATTCGAGGAGCTGCCATTCGGCATATGCATCTGCAATCGGAATATCCAGTTGGTTGGCAATCTTTCTGGCTCTGGCAACATAGGCATCCATGTGCCCAGCCTTTTGCAGGTTTTCAAAATATCTGTGAACATACCACCAAAATCCCCAGAAACCTTTTACACGATGCTTACACAGCATTCCGGGTGTCATGAGTACTGTTTCAATATTGCTTTCACGCAACCGAATCAGAATTTGCTCCATATTCTTTTCGTATTCTTGTAACGCCGAGTCTCCCTTGTGGGCGTTGGTTACATCGTTAGTACCAAACATAACACAGCAAAAGTCCGGTTGCCTTGCCAGAACATCTTGCTGTATTCTGGCAAGACCGTCTTTGGAAAAATTACCGCCCACTCCGGCATTGACAATTGAAACCTCCTGCCCTATCTCTTCCCTAATTCGGTTTCTTAGTATATTCCAGAACACCCATTCTTCGTGGCGAACAGATTCCTTATGTCCATTAGCAAATTCAAACTGGCCATCCGTTATACTGTCACCAAAAAAGCAAAGTACTGGACACTCACCATTTTTGATTTTTTGTGCAATTTTTAGCATGTTCACCCTCCTTGAGGAATATGTGGAGATCTTTCGCAAGACCAGATAGGAAGCTTTGGTTACTCCCGCACTTCCAGTTCAATAAATTGATCTTCCAGATTAGGAGCGCTTGCCTTGATATGGATTTTGCCGCATTCATTGCCCGTTCGAATTACGGCAAGGGCCTTGCCGTAATAAGTGGTATGGGTATCAGCAAAGAAGCACTCTCCCATATTCGGCTTCGCAGAACCCAGCGCCAACAGACTGCCTGCTCCGGAAACAGTTACTGTGATAGGAACATCTTCCGTGGACTTGGTAACACCATCAGTTCCCACCAGATCAATATTCACATAGCACAGATCTTGACTGTTGGGACGCAGAGACAGCTTTTCAGGGATGATTTGCAGCCTTGTTTCTTTCCCTGCAGTTGTCATTGACGTGCGAGAGATCTCCTTTCCGTTACTGTCATAGCTAATGGCGGTGATGGTGCCTGGCACATAAACCACCTTGGGATATACAGCCTTATATTCTTTCGTCTTCTTCTTTCCGTAAGACTTGCCGTTCACAAGCAGTTCTGCCATTGCTCCACTTGCATAAACGGTTACTTTTGTCTTTTTGCCCTCACACCCATTCCAAGACCAGCTTGCCACAGCATCCGTATTTCTCCACATGGATACAGAGCCGAGTTCTCCTGCGTGGGTCAGAGGTTCAACGCCAATTCCAGGAGTATCCGTAAGTCCCCAAACGAGCCTATTCCACTGAGTTTCCGGTCGGAGCTTTCCACAGATATCAATCACACCACAACCACCAGAAATGATGGGCGAATCCTGGCCGGGGTTTTTGAAGCTTTTGTAACGAACTGTACCCAGACCAGATTCACCAAGATAATCCCATCCTGTCCACATATAGTCTCCAATGACATAGGGGTACTTCGTTACTAATTTCCAGTTCTTGTAGAGATTTTTGGGAAGTGTTTCAGAACCTACGATCACACGATCGGGGTGGAGTTTCCCGTCCATCTCATAGCGGGAGGCAGCATAGTTGTAGCCTCCGATGTCCAGATAAGAGATGGCTACCTCTGTTGCCTTATCTGCGGCAGGCTTCGCGGCAGCACCCTCAATGATGCCGCCCATCTTGTTCATCAGAAGATTGAAGAAAGCGGAGGTGGGCAGGTTGTCCATGGTCTGGCTGCCGTTCTTGTTTTCTTTTCCATCCTTTTTGTCGCCGTAGATTCCACCGCCCTTTGCTGCCATGCTGCAGAGCATCATATTGACACCCAACGTGACAGCTTTGTCCGGGTCCAGCGCTCTGACCAATTCGGCCATCTTTCTGCAAAGCTCTTGACCTTCAGGTATGGCAAGTTCGGAAATTTCGTTACCAATAGAGTTCATGATCACACTGGGATGATTGTAATTTTTTATAACCATGGCAGTCAGATCCTGTTCCCACCACTGGCGGAACTCCTGATCTGCATAATCATACGGGTTTTTGTGTACCAGCCAGTTATCGCAAAATTCGTCCATCACATACATACCCAGCTTGTCACAGGCGGTTAACAGCGCTTTCGATGCGGGGTTGTGAGCGCTGCGAATAGAGTTGAAACCTGCTTCTTTCAGCAGGCGAACCCGGCGCTCCTCAGCATCTTCGAAGGAACAGGCACCCAAGATGCCGTTATCATGATGAATGCAGGCACCTCTTAGAAGCGTTTTCTTGCCATTTACATAGAATCCCTTTACATCCCATTTCAGTGTTCGGAAACCAAACAGGTCTTCTGCCTGATCCACTTCCTTTCCATCCTTCAAAAGATACGCGCTGCAGCGGTAGAGTTCGGGATGCTCCGCATCCCAGAGTCGGGGCTGCGGAACACAAAGATGAATGGTGGCCTGCTGGTTTACCACATTTTCGATTGCCTCTGCAACAACTTCGTCATGATCCGTAACAACGACTTTGACCTGATCACCTCCGCTGACTGCTGCCTTGACTGCAACGGATTCATTATCAGCAGTGGAGATCAGCAGCCCATCCGGTTGGAAATGGAAAGCGTTACCTGTATATAAGTTTACATTTCGGTAAATACCGCTTCCGGAATACCAGCGGGAGTTAGGAACCGCAGAATTATCTGCAATTACTTTGATCTGGTTTTCTCCGCCGAAGTGCAGGTGCTCGTCCATGGAGACATAGAAATTGGTGTAACCGTAGGGCCGCTGGGCCGCCAAAACACCATTGATATAGACCGATGCATTCTTATACACTGCCTCAAATTCGAGGATATGCACATTTTCGTGCTCATCTTCCGGCATATAGAATGTTTTAGAGTATTCATAAGCACCGCCAGGGAAATATCCGCAGGCTCCGGCAGTGGGGGTATTCCGGTCCCGCTTTTCATACAACATAGCGTCATGAGGAAGATTTATAGATTGAGGAGCCTCGTCAGAATCGACGCGTTTGAACTGCCAGTTCAGATTGAAATTTGTCTTTTTCATTTGTTAACCTCCTTCAAATACGCAAAAAAGCTTCGCTGTTTGTGCAGTATATAATATCCTCGCGTCCTGCAACTGCTGCAAATAGCCTTTCAAGGCCATCCCAACTTGCGGCACCCTTGCCGTAATCCATTTCATAGGAATGACCCCACAGATAGAGCAGCAAATCCCGGTCGTCAGCCTCCGCCTCGATAAACTTTTTGACCAATTTCATTGTATTCCCCATAATCACAGAAGAAGATGGGCGAAAATTCAGAGGGTTCTCGGGATATTCAAAGCCTCCAGAGGGCAAAACAGCTCTGGCATAAAGATAACCCTGTGCCTTCAAGTGCTGTTCCACGGCGGGAGATGTGGAGCCATGTGCATAAGCGTGACCAAGAATTGGTTTTCCGGTGAGCCGTTCAAGTATTTCCTTGTCCTGATTCACGGATCTTTGCATCGTTGAGTCGTTGACCTTTCCGAGAGGCTCGTGCCGGTACCCGTGAGTAGCGACTTCCATCTGCGCGTACACATCCCGAATCTCATCCTCTGGGATGCGGTTGTGGGGTACATAGGAGAATGGCCAATGGTGCCGGATGCCAGCCTCACAATCCTGAAACGAAAAGGTACCGATGCCTTTTACTTCTCCTTGCAGACCGAACATACCGGAGTTCAGATTAAAAGTTCCCCGCAGGCCATACTTTTTCATGAGCTCCAGTACTTTTTTATCCTGCTCAAGGCCGTCATCAAAGCTTAATGTAAAATATTTCTTTCCCATCACTGTTCCTCGCCAGTCAGGGCTGTGAGATCATAGGCCTGCGCCATTCGTTCTCCGCCTGCCGCATTCGGGTGCAAATAGTCGCCTTGATGAAGTGCGTTCTTTATGCAAGCTGGGTTGTTTTCATCCCGGAGCAACTCATCAGCGTCAAATACATCATCAAACAGATTGCAGGAGCGAATCCATTCGTTGATCCGAATGCGCAGTGCTTCCATTTCGGAGGTGTATCCTTTGTCCATGTAACCTGTTCGGGGCGTCAGGGTCTGGGCAATGACGCGAACACCTCGGTTGCGGAGCTGCGTAACAATGTTTGTTGTGGCATCTTTGTACGTTTCAAAGGAAATGATCGACGCTGTTTTCTTTGTGTAATAAGCAACATCGTTTACACCCAATGCAATAATAACAGCATGAAGATTGTCAAAACTGAGTACATCCCGCTCAAAGCGGGCTATTCCCTTTTCTCCATAGGAACTACCCATGAAACCAGGCACGGTGTAGGTCAGACAATTGCCACCTATTCCGGCATTTAGAAGTGTGTACCTCCCCTCAAAGGCATCCAGAAGCCGCTTATTTAGGGGCTTTACCCAGCGGTTCATGGCAGTAATGCTGTCACCAAAGGCAACGATCACTTTAGAGGGTTCTTCTGACTGCACCTCTACCCGGTCCAGGGAGACCACAGCATCATAGAGATTGTATTGTACCTTATAAGG
>JALFGI010000238.1 GCA_022777455.1 Clostridiales bacterium
GTCGCCCCGGCGAATGCAGGCGCATTCCCGCTGCTCGTGGTTATAGGGGTTGTGGGCAAAGCCGGCTTCCACCTTTTCAAAGATGTTTTGGTACAGCTCCTTGGTGACCTGCTGGTCCAGTTGGGTCGTTCCGAAATTCGCCTCCATCAGCTGCCGCACATCCAGGCCGGCATCGTGGTCCGCGGCGCAGTGCTCCATCTGATACAGCAGGACCATGTCCTCCGCCAGTAAACTGACGGAACAGAGGGGCGCCTCTTTCTTCAGGTCCAGGAGCACCTTTGGGTTCGGCTGCAATTCCGCCGGAAGCTCCATCCTGCAGCGGAAGGAAAGATCCTCCGAAAGCCGGAGGGGCCCCAGCAGGCAGAATTCCTCATCCATGGGGATCCAGCCGTAGACCAGTTGGCCATCCACCGAGAAAATCATAGGGGCATGGTTGGCCTGAATGCGCTCATCGATCAGCGGATGGGCGATCAGCGCCTGGCCAACAGGATCATCCGGAAAAGCGAAATCATCACAGATTTTCTCCTTCAGGTTCTTTTTGCTGTCAAAAAAAAGTGCATTGGTGTGGAGATGATTCATGACATGGGTCATCAAATAAGGATTTTTCATAGACTTGTCCTTCCATAGTTGTGCAAAAGTAACAAAAACGTCAATGTCAATTCGGCAGAAACAGGGAAACATTCAAATGTTCAAAGATTTATGATAATAGTAATAGAAATATTATATATTTGTCAAGCGATATTTTGTAGTATAACCGCATCAGGGCAATGAATCCATTGCCCATGACAGAAATCTTTAATTGGAGGAATTTGACATGAAGAAGCATCTCGCCCTGTTGCTGGCAGTTGCCATGCTGGCCACTGTGTTCCTGACTGCCTGCGGCAGCCAGAAGGCCACAGAGACTACCGAGGCTGCCACCGAGGCTGCGACCGAAGCTACCACCGAAGCTGCAACCCCCGCAACCAAGCAGACCATTACCTACTGGAACATCGCTACCGACGATCCCGACAAGACCATCTTCTCCTACGCAGTGGACAAGTACAACGCTGAGATCGCTCCCACCAGCGGCTACACCATCGAGCAGGTCGCCACGGTGAACGACCAGTACAAGACCAAGCTGGCTGTTGCCATGGGCGCCGGTCAGTGCCCCGATGTGTACACCAACTGGACCGGCGGCTCCCTGGTTGAGTACGCGAAGTCCGGCTATGCACAGGATCTGACCGAGCTGGTTGACAAGTACGGTCTGAGAGACAAGTACACCGAGGCCTCCCTGGCTCAGGCTACCATCGACGGCAAGATCTACGCCATCCCCGTGAAGGCCACCACCGCCGCTGCCTTCTTCTATGACAAGGCCATGTGGGCTGAAAAGGGCTACGAAGTCCCCACCACCCTGGATGAGCTGGAAGCTCTGTGCGACAAGATGGTCGCCGACGGCATCGTTCCCTTCGCTCTGGCCAACCAGCCCCAGTGGACCGGCTCCATGTACTATATGTACCTGGTCGCCCGCCACGGCGGTCCCGACATCATCACCAACGCTTACAACGGTACCGGTTCTCTGGTGAACGACTCCACCATCTTCGCCGGTGAGAAGATCCAGGAGTGGGTCTCCAAGGGCTACTTCCCCGAAGGCGTCAACTCCCTGTCCCCCGACAACGGTGACGACCGCGCTCTGCTGTACCAGGGTGCCGGTATGATGCTGCAGGGCTCCTGGCAGGTCGGTTCCATCAAGACCGAGAACCCCGACTTCTACAAGAACCTGGGCGCATTCGCATTCCCCATCATCCCCGACTCCACCGCTGACCAGACTGCCGTTGTCGGCACCATGGGCGACACCTTCGCATCCTTCAGCTGCACCGGCGAAAAGCTGGAAGAAGCTTTCAAGATGGTTACCTACTACTCCACCGACGAGTGGATGCAGCTGGACATCGATTCCGGCAACCTGCCTCCTCTGAAGGCCGCTACCTCCCCCGAGCCCGCATGGCAGGATCTGCTGGCCATCCTGAACGGCGCCTCCGCCGTGCAGCTGTGGTGGGACCAGTACCTGCCCCCCGCAGTGGCCGATGTGCATAAGACTGCTTCCCAGAAGTGCTTCGATGCCTCCGCAACTCCCGAGGCCATTGCCCAGGAGCAGCAGGCTGCCATGGATGAATTCCTGAAGTCTAACAGCTGATTCTTTTCTCTGCAAATCATAGGTTTTGTTCGCAAAGTTGGCCAGGGGATCCCGGATCCCCTGGCCGATTTGAAAGGAGTGTGATTTCGTGAGTATTAGAACAAAGAAAAAAATCTCGGACGGAATCTGCATTGCAGTGTTCCTGTTTCCGGTGCTGTTTTTCCTGGCGGTGTACCTGCTCTATCCCATTATCGCAACCTTTATCAATAGTTTACACCAGTGGAACGGCATCTCCGCCGAGAAGACTTTCCTTGGCCTTGCCAACTGGATCAAGCTGATCAGAGACAGCAACTTCTGGAAAGCTGCTCTGAACAACGTGAAGATCATGGTCCTCTCTCTGGTAATCCAGATGCCCATTGGCATTCTGCTGGCAACCTACCTGGACGCTGTGGGCAAGAAAGGCAATGCCTTCAAGGCCATCTGGTTCCTGCCCATGCTGATGAGCTCCGTTGCCATCGGCTACCTCTTCCGCTATGCCCTGGCCACCAACGGCGGCCTGATCACTTCCATCTCCCAGCTGTTCGGCGGCGGCAAGGTGGATCTGCTGGGCAATCAGAAAACAGCGCTTTACGCCGTGATCGGCGTTATCTGCTGGCAGTTTATCCCCTTCTACATGGTTTATTACATGGCCGGCTATTCCAGCATCTCCACCGATGTTTACGAGGCCTCTATTCTGGACGGCGCTACCCGCGGCCAATATGTTCGCCACGTGGCCCTGCCCCTGCTGGTCCCCACCATCCGGAGTGCTGTTATTCTTTCCCTGATCGGCTCCCTGAAATACTTCGACCTGGTCTACGTGATGACCGGCGGCGGTCCCAGCAACGCCACGGAGCTGATGGCTACTTACATGTATAAGCAGTCCTTTGTGACCTTCAACATGGGTTACGGTTCCACCATTGCCGCGGGCATGTTCATTCTGATTACGCTGTTCGCCTCCATTGTGATGCGGCTGATGAACGGAAGAGGTGACACATAATGGCTTTGACCACGGAAGAACTGAAAAAATCCAAGCGCAAGAGTAAGCAAGGCTGGATCGCGGCCACTGTGCTGGCCGTTCTGTGGATGCTGGTTGCCCTTGTTCCCTTTGTCTTCATGGTGCTCACCGGCTTCAAGCAGAAGCTGGAAACCATTCTGTACGGCGCCTTCCACATGCCGGAAAAGCTGTACCTGCAGAACTACATCGACGTGATTACCGACCCCAATTTCTGGGTGTATTTCCGAAACAGCGTTGTGGTGCTGGTGGTCACCCTGGCAATCCTGCTGTTCTTCTCGGCCTGCGCCGCCTATCCCCTGTCCCGGTTCCGGTTCAAGCTGCGTGGCCTCCTTTACACGCTGATCGTTGCAGCCATGTCCGTGCCCATCCACGTCACCATGATCCCCATCTTCCAGCTAACCATCAATATGGGCCTGTATGACACCATCTGGGCTCTGGTGCCCACGGGTGTGGCCTTCGCCGCTCCCATCTCGGTGTTCATTCTTACCGGCTTTATGGAGGGCATCCCTCATGAGCTGGAGGAAGCCGCGGAAATTGACGGCTGCGGCCCCTACAAGCGCTTCTTCCAGGTGATTCTGCCCCTGGCCTCCCCCGGTCTTTCTACTCTGGCCATTTACAACGGCGTGAATATCTGGAATGAATTTATCTTCGCCTTCACCCTGACCCAGTCCAACGGCAACCGTACCCTGCCTCTGGCACTGTGGAACTATCAGGGCCAGTACTCCTCCAACACCGCCATGATCATGGCATGTCTGACCCTGTCCACCGTTCCCATGATCATCATGTTCGTGATCCTTCAGGACAAGCTGATCAAAGGCATGATGGCCGGCGCAGTCAAAGGTTAATTCCAAGCCCGCACAGCCTCCCATCAGCGCTGCGCGTACCTTTCCCCTGCTCCTCCCCACCGGAGAGAAACAAACAGCAGGCGCTTCCTTTTTCGGAAAGCGCCTGCTGTATTTTTATGTCCCTGACTAAAACAGATCCAGCATACTGTCCAGATAGATTGCCTCCCGGACATGGAGCTGATACTCCGGTTTGGTCAGATAATAAAGCAGGAATTCCAGAATCAGGGCACTGCCCAGGCCACGGCCTTCAATTTTGAAATTGGAAAAGCCCATGGGCAGGTACACCTCCCGGATATCGCGGACGCCGATAAAGCCGGGGTTTTCCATGGCTTTGGAGAACCGATAGCCCTCATTGCCCCCAGGTGCGGTGCAGCGGTGGTCCGGGCAGCTTTCTCCCAGGGTTTTCCGGCTGACATTCTCGTAGCAGGCCCTTCTGTCCCTGCAGCCGAACCAGCAGCACTCATTGCACAGGAATTCTACCTTGTCCTTCTGTTCTGGTTTCAGGGAAGCCAGCTCGTGAAAGGCCTTGTTCAGCCGGAAATCCGGAACAACGTACCGAAACTCCTCCCGATTCACTTCCGCCAGAAGCTCCCGAAAGTCCGTCAGCACCTTCGTGGTGGAGGATACAAAATAGAGGCTGGGATAGTTCCGCTTCAGATGCTCCAGCAGCAGCTCCGAATGGATGATGACGCCATTGCCTCCTCCCTCCTCCAGGAGCTTGCAGAGGTGATTGCATCGTTTGTCCCCAAGGTGCTCTTTTCTCAGCAGGGAGTTGCTGAAGGTCAGCCGGGCGGAAATCCCATATTCCTCCAGCAACGCCAGCACCTCCCGGGGATCATTGTCCCCAAAGCCCACCCGGCCCCCGCCCCAGAGGCAGTCCGCCGGCGCACCGTAGATGGAGCCAATGTCGCACCAGTCATAGAAATACTCCCTGTGCTCCCGGTACAGGGGCAGGAAAGCCCGATACAGCTCGTAAAACTCGAACAGGCCAGGAAGATGGTAATGGGCGATTGGGCCGGAAACAGTCTGCATCTGTTTTCACCTCCTTTTTCCACGTAGTCATTTCATAAAAAAAGAACTGCAAAAAGCAGTTCCGTTTAACACACCCAATAGAATAATCATACCACGTTCCAAAGGATTTTTCCATTCTCAGTTTCCCCAACTTTTTCCGAATTTTCTTGTATATCATCCCATCTTGCAAAATGGAGAAAATCGGCGTATGATGAAAATACAAAAAGGAGTGAGTCCAATGTACTAAGGAATCTCCCAAATCATAGAAAGCGAGGTTAACCACAGATGGAACCCACCACGCAAGAGGAATAACCCTTGATCATCGAAGTCAGAGCCGATGAATCAAGGGTTATTTCTTTTGTCCCTCCGTCCCACCGGGGCGGTTTTGTTTTTGCTAAAAGTTTTATGCATCTCGGCTTCACGCACCAGAGCAACAAATTGATGTTTGGCGATACGTTGACCGCGGCCCTTGGCTCCCCCTATGGGGGAGCCAAGGGGTGCTGCCGTATCAGCCCGCCAAGCAACAATTGGGCGGATCGTTGAATGGTCGCCTGTTGGGGAAATCCGTTTCCATTCAACGTACCAACAATTTGTCCCATTGCTGCCCCAATCCGATAAGCACCTAAAAATTTCCTCTTTCATGGGCGCTTTTGGAAGATTCATGTGCTATAATGAAATTGTACACCAATTCCACAAGGAGGAACAGCAATGCCGAAAAGCACACTGATCGCAGACACCACCATGGAGGAGCGAATCGAAATCATCCGCAAATGGATTCCGGAGGACGAGGGAATGGACGGATGCGACATCGACCTTTGGGAGTTCTACGATGACTATATCAAAGGCAAAAAGGAAATCTCAGAATGCAACGCCGCGTTTCATGGGTATATAGGCCAGTGAATCAGCAGGCCAGGTAGATATAATCAAAGGGATTCAGCTTGGCCCCCTCCAGCACGGCCACCCGCTCGTCCGGGTCCATCCTTCGCAGCTCATCCTCATTCAGCCCCGCCAGGCGAAGCTGCTTCCGGAAGGGCCTGACCTGGGCATCCAGCATCCGCTCCGGCGTTTTCCCGCAAAAAAAGCTTCTCAAGAATCTGATCTTCATGATGTTACCCCCGTTTCTTTTGATACCCTTATTGTAAAGCAATATCCGTCCAATAAAACGGACACAATCAAATTCATCCAAAAAACTGCGGAGCATTCCACCACTTTGGCGGGATGCTCCGCAGTTATACTTCTCCGACGATCAATCATTTACAGTTCAATCAATTTCCGGACGGTATTCGCCGTTCTGATGGTCAGTTGGCGGCTGATGTCGGCACTTGCTGTTTTGGACCACCAATTGGTTTTCTGATACTTCGCCCGGTCGAAGGACCAGAAGATCGCCCCATGGTATTCCTGAATCCGTTCCAGCCCCTCTTTGGGCGCTCCAATTTCGCTGTATACTTCCGCAAAGGTGGCAGGGGGCATCATGAAAATCAGATTGTCATAGATTTCCTTATCTTCCGTCCCCCACCAGTCAGGGGCACCCTCCAGAATCTCCTCCAGCGCCTCTTTTGCCAAGACAAAAACAGGAATGTCCAAAGCGAACCGCTCTTTGATCATTTCCGAAATCTGCCTTGTCAGCGTCCCCGGCTCCTCCAGGTGGGTGGAAAATACCACGTTGCCGCTGTTCAGGTGCGTTCGCACCGCCTGGAAGCCAATCCTTTCAAACCCGGTTTTCAATTCAGCCATAGGAATTTTGTTTTTTCCGCTGATATTGATCCCCCGCGCGCAAAGCAGAGCAACAGCAGAATGGTTAAAATCTTCTTCATCCTATTCAGATACCTCATCTCTTTGCCTTCACCACCATGTCCGGCAGGAACGTTTCGTAGTGCTTGTTTTTCAGCACATAGGTCTGGTCTGCTTCGATGA
>JALFGI010000295.1 GCA_022777455.1 Clostridiales bacterium
GGAAGCTCAGCGAGAGATTTTGTGCCAGTTCAAAGTTTCAAAAATGGGGGAATACTGTATGTATTTCCCGTTTTTGGAACTGCAGAAATGGCACAAAAGATCCGCTGAGATCCGCAGACGCAATTGTGCGGTGTTGCCTTAAGATTAGCACACCATCCGTAGGGGCCGATGCCCACATCGGCCCTTGCATATGTTACGAAATCGCCGAAAACAATCGGTGATCGGCACATGATCCTGCGGGGCGATGTGGGCATCGCCCCCTACGACGGCATCATTCATTCCACCGCCAAATTATAATTCACCGGGTTTCTGACGAATGCCGATCAACGCTTTCTCTTTTTCCCTGCAATAACTTTCCCAATTCCGCCAATACTTTTGATACTGTTTTCTTCAAGGAGTGGAAATGATGGAATCCATCTGGACAAGCACCGTGACAATGCCCCACTTTCCGCCGCTGTGGGGAGATGTCCGCACCGATGTGTTGGTCATCGGAGGCGGAATGGCGGGCCTGCTATGTGCCAGAGCACTGCAGGAGGCCGGAATCAACTGCGCCGTAGCAGAGGCGAAAACCATCGCCGGTGGAATCACCAAAAACACCACCGCAAAAATCACAGCCCAGCACGGCCTGATTTTCTGGGAGCTTCTGAACCGCTTTGGTGCGGAACAGGCAAAACTCTATTGGCAGGCCAACCAGGATGCCTTGGAAGCATTCGGTACCCTATGTCAGCAAATCGACTGCGATTATACGGAGCAGGATCATTTCATCTATTCCAAAACCGACCTGCAAATTCTGGAACGGGAGCTCTCCGCCCTGGATGCCATTGGTTGTCCAGCAGAGCTAACACAGCAGCTGCCGCTCCCCTTCCCCACTGTGGGAGCGGTGAAGTTTCCAAAGCAAGCCCAGTTTCATCCCCTGAAATTTCTCTCCGCCATTTCCGAGAAACTGACCATCTATGAAAACACCCCCATCCAGGAACTTACAAAAGATGCAGCCATCACGGATCATGGAGAAATCCATGCAGATGCGTTTGTTGTTGCCACTCATTTTCCATTCCTTAACAAACATGGGAGTTATTTCCTGAAGCTCTATCAGCAGCGCTCCTACGCCATCTCCCTGGAAAACACACCATCCCTGGAAGGCATGTATCTGGACGCACAGAAAAACGGCCTGTCCTTCCGAAGCTACCGGGAATGCCTGATTCTGGGCGGCGGCGGTCATCGAACCGGAAAAAACGGGGACGGTTGGGAAATACTGGAGGATTTTTCCAGATTCCACTACCCAGAGGCGAAAATCACCCACCACTGGGCCACTCAGGACTGCATGAGCCTGGACGGCATTCCCTATATCGGCCAATACAGCGCCAAAACACCCAACCTCTATGTGGCCACCGGTTTCAACAAATGGGGTATGACCTCCTCCATGGTCGCCGCTCGGATGCTTACCGACCAGATTACCGGAAAGGGCAGCCCCTATGCCGCCCTGTTTTCCCCCTCTCGCAGCATTCTGCGCCCCCAGCTGGGAATCAACGCCTGGGAAGCTGCCAGGAATCTGCTCACCCCCACTGCCAAGCGATGTCCCCACATGGGATGTGCCCTGAAATGGAATTCTCAGGAGCACAGCTGGGACTGTCCTTGCCATGGTTCACGATTCACAGAAAGCGGAAAGCTCATCGACAATCCAGCCACAGGTCATCTTAAGCAAAAGGAATAAGCCGCTACCACATGATTTCATGATTTTCCTCTTGTTTTTTTGGGGATGTGCAGTTATAATGTCAGGAGAAATAGATAGGAGGTCATTTTTATGGCTGTTAAAATCGAAAAAGAAACCATCATCGGCGATATTCTGGACATCGCTCCTCAGAGCGCTCCCCTGTTCTTTGCCATCGGCATGCATTGCCTGGGCTGCCCCTCTTCCCGGGGTGAGACTGTTGAAGAGGCCTGCATGGTCCACGGCGTGGACTGCGACGGCTTCCTGGCGCAGTTGAACCATTTCCTGGAGGCTTACGAAGCAGAACAGGCCAAGGGCTAAAGAAACACGGGGCTGCCTCTTGGGCGGCCCCTTTTCCTTTGCCCGATATCCATAATGTACTCCAGGAGGTGTCCAATGAAACTCCCACTTTCCAATCGCCTGCTCACCTGCTGTCAATTCATCCATCCCGGCGACCGGGTAGCGGATATCGGTTGTGATCATGGCTATCTGGGAATCCATCTGCTTCAAGGCAGAATTGCGTCCAGTGTCATTGCATCAGACATCAACGAAGGGCCACTGCAAAGCGCTGTGATGAACGCAAGGAAGTACGGTGTTCAAAAGCAGATTTCCTTTTACCTGTCCGACGGAGTCCGAAGCATTCCCCAGGATTTTGACTCCATGGTCTGCGCCGGAATGGGAGCGGATACCATGATTTCCATCCTGGAAGCCGCCCCCTGGCTGAAGGATCCAAAATACCGGCTTATCCTCCAGTGCCAGAGCAAACGGCCGGAGCTGCGGAAATACCTGGCATCCCAGGGCTTTTCCATTTCCCGGGAAACATTGGCCAAAGACGGAAAATTCATTTACCCCGTTATGGAGGTAACCTTTGCACCCGGCAGCGTCCCCGCTCCCTGGGAATATTACATCACCCATCAGCTGCTGGAGGATCACTCTCCCCTGCTTCCGGAATTTCTGAACCGTGTCATCGGTGGACTGGAAGACAGTGCCAAAGGAGCCCGGCTGGAAGGCAGCGAAAAATACAACGCCATCACCGAAATTCTCAGCCATCTATACACCTTGAAAGGAGCAAATCCATGACAACCGTAAAAGATATTGTTGATTATATGGAAACCATTGCTCCCCAATCCAAAAAGGAAAGCTGGGACAATGTTGGGCTTCACTGCGGTCGTGAAAACAAGCCTGTCCATACTGTGCTGGTGGCTCTGGACCCCTTTGAGGATGTGGCTGAGGAAGCAGTGGAAATCGGAGCGGAGCTGATTCTGACGCACCACCCCCTGATTTTTCACCCCCTTTATTCCCTCACTGACAATACTGCCATCGGAAGAACGATCTACACACTGCTGCGCCACGATATTTCCGCATTCCATGCCCACACCAATCTGGACATTGCGCCGGAGGGTGTCAACCAGTGTCTTGCCAAAAAGCTGGGCCTGGAAAACATCGCTGTCATTGATCCTGTGGAAACGGACGAAAATGGAGCCCAATGGGGCCTGCTGCGCCGGGGTTCCGTTGCGGAACAGTCATTGGAAGCATTTCTTCCCAAGGTCAAAGCTGCTCTTCAGGCACCCGGTCTTCGGTACGCCCCCGGCGGAAACAGGGTGCATCACGTTGCGGTGGGCGGCGGTGCCTGCGGCGAAGAATGGCCCGCTGTCCTTCGTGCCGGCTGCGATACCTTTGTCACCTCTGACGTTCGATACAACGACTTTTGGGATGCCAGGGATGCCGGTTTGAACATCATCGATGCCGGCCATTTCTACACAGAGAATCCCGTGTGCGAATATCTCAGAGATTCCGTCAAAGCCGCTTTTCCGGAGTTGAATGTGGTGATTTCTCAAAAACACCGGGACTGCATGAAATATTACTGAGGGATTTTTCGGATTTGGTGTTGATTTTTTGAACTTTCGGTGCTAGAATAGATTGAACATTTTTTGAAAACAATTCCAGAAGGGAAGATATTAGATATGTCCGGACATTCCAAATGGCATAACATTCAGAAAACCAAAGGTGCGCAGGATGCCAAGCGTGCTGCAGCCTTTACCAAGATCGCCAAGGAAATGATCGTCGCCGTGAAGGAAGGCGGCGGTGCTACCGATCCCGCCTACAACTCCCGCTTGGCCACCATCATCACCAAGGCCAAGGCTGCCAACATGCCCAACGATAACATCAAGCGCGTGCTGGAAAAGGCCGCCAGCTCCGGCAGCGGCGAGAGCTACGAAGCCATCACCTACGAAGGCTACGGCCCCGGCGGCGTGGCTGTCATCGTAGAAGCCATGACCGACAATCGCAACCGTACCGCCGGTTCCGTCCGTCATCACTTTGATAAGTACGGCGGCAATCTGGGCGCCAACGGCTGCGTCAGCTGGTCCTTCGATAAGAAAGGTGTGCTGGTCATTGACAATGAGGACGGCGACCTGGACGAGGATGCTGTCATGATGGACGCCATGGACTGCGGCGCCGACGATTTTGAGCCCGAAGAGGACTGCTTCACCGTCTACACCACCCCCGATGATTTCAACGCCGTGGCTGATGCCCTCACCGCTAAGAAGTACACCTTTGCCTCTGCCCAGATTGAAATGGTTCCCCAGAACTACGTCAAGCTCTCTGCCGAGGATGCCGAGAAGATGGAAAAGATGCTGGATCTTTTCGACGATGACGACGACGTGCAGAACACCTGGCACAACTGGGATCAGGAGTAATCCAATTTTTTGCTGCCTTCCTTTTGGAGGGCAGCTTTTTTACTCCACACCCATGAAAGTCGAGAATTTCCCAATTCCCACTTGCACCCGGGGCCGGTGTGGTTTATAATACATCTATCATTTCGTCGGAAAAGGAGGGATTGGGTTGAATCCGATGTATACCTGTGAATGCGCTGACGGACGTACCATCACCGGAAATTCCAAATGGGATTTGGCAAAGCTGAAACAAATGCAGCCGCTGGAGCTGGCTGGAGTTCTCACGGAACTGCGGGATTTCTCCCGGTATTACGAGGCCACCTTCTTTTATCCCACCCAGTCCCTGAGAGAAGAAATCAACCTTTTGGAGCACAAATTTGAGCGGGCAAGAAATACTGTCCTTCTGTGCGGCAGTATTGCCGGAATCTCTACCGTGCTTTGGCTCGTTATGGTGATTTTGCCCTTCCTGCGATTCTCCGGGCTGACCATGCTGATGGCCGTTCTGACCTTGATCAGCATTGTGGTGCTGATTCCCTTCCTGTTCCGATTTATCTCCATTCAGGACGATCGCGCCAAGCGGCTGCCCCGGGCCCAGGCAAAGCTGGCGCGGCTCCGGCAGCAGGAGGAAAAGGAAATCTATGGCACCTATATCGACTATCTCATCGGAGGCTACCTGATTTCTCCGGAATTCAGCCTTTCCAGTCAGGCGCTGGAATTGATGATCCAGGCCCTCAGCTCCCGCCGGGCTTCCAATATTTCCGAAGC
>JALFGI010000299.1 GCA_022777455.1 Clostridiales bacterium
GAGGATTATTTGAGAATGGCAAAAGCGGCCTACGGATTCCTTTCTCTTAGAAAAAAGGAGCCAGTTTCTGGGTTTGGATTAAGGGAGTTTTACCCTCTGCGATTTATTAAACAGGTAATCTCAATGTTTTGCTCGATAAACGATTTTGATGATCTACGAATGAAGCCTTTGCGTGAGTTTGTAAAGGACAAGTATGCTTCTGGATTAGATAAGTCGCAATATAAAATCTGTATGTATTTTACGGAAAGCCAACTGATAAAACAAAATGGATTAAGCGTGACAGTTCATTTGCTTGATACGGGCATCGAAGCGATGGCAATCAGTGAGATAACTGCATTTCCTCTTGGATTTCTGCTATACTTTGACCCGACAGATGGGTGGGGTTATCGGGGTATCGACATTACAAGCTTCTGCACTGCAAAGTATGATGATTGCCTCGATTTGGAAGTGCCACTCTTAGTATTTGAAGTAAACAGTTGGATTACAGGGGATTTTCGTACAAGAGAAGAAATTGCAGAGTGTTTCAAATAGAGTAAATTTGAGAATAACACAAAAGAAGCAATCGGTAGGTTTGATTATAAAATGAAAATATTGGAAATTTGCCAGATAAATCCATCAAAGCGGATTGACATCCCTGAGGAGCAAGTGATTTCTTTTGTTCCCATGGATGCGGTCACGAAAGATGGAAAAATTGATAAATCAAAGACAATTCTATATTCAAGGGCGAAGAATTATTCTGTTTTTCAAAATGGTGATGTTTTATTTGCAAAAATTACACCATGCATGGAAAATGGGAAAGGATGTATTGCGAAGAACCTTCATAATGGTTTTGGTGCGGGGAGCACGGAATTCATTGTTCTACGACCTAAACATGAACTCGTGACAGCTGAATGGATTTATTATTTCTTGTCTCAAAAGCAATTTCGTTTACAGTGTCAACAACATATGACTGGTAGCGCAGGGCAAAAGAGAGTTCCACAAAAATACCTTGAAACTTGTGAGGTACCAGTTCCTTCAATCTGTGATCAAAGACGAATTATTGCCCGGATTGAGGAACTGTTCTCCGAACTGGATAACGGCGTGGAAACCCTGCGGAAAACAAAGCAGCAGCTGGCGGTGTATCGGCAGGCAGTACTCAAGGAGGCATTTTCACACATCGCGGAAAAGAAAACCATTCGGGAAATGTCTTCTATTGTAACCAGTGGCTCCAGAGGGTGGGCACAGTATTACAGCGACCATGGAGCAAAGTTTATTCGCATCGGTAATTTGACCCGTGATCGTATTCATATCGACCTCAGCGATATTCAGTATGTAGCCTTGCCCGATGATGCAGAGGGAAAGCGTACACAGCTGCAGCCCAATGACGTACTCGTGTCAATTACAGCAGATTTGGGTAGCGTTGGTCTTGTTCCTGATAATATTGGGGAGGCTTATGTGAATCAGCATATTGCCATGATTCGCTTTCATAATCCAGTGCAGGGAAAAATGATGGCATGGTATTTGCGTAGCGACTACGGACAAGAAGATTTGCTAAGAAATAAGCGGGGCGGCGGTAAACTCGGCCTCGGCCTGGATGACATTCGTGATTCAAGAGTACCGGTTGTTTCTGACAAGGAGGCAAAGCGTATTCTTGAAATGATTGATGCACGCCTTTCAGCCTGCGACAGTATAGAGAAAACCGTTGATACTGCATTACAGCAGGCAGAAGCCATGCGGCAGAGTATTTTGAAACGTGCTTTTGAGGGGAGGGTGTGAATATGGACGCAGAATGGGTAATGGTATGGATTACAGCGGTTTATGTGATTGCCACGATTTTAATATGTTATGCAAATTTGAAATCTGCAAGAGCTACAAGAGAGCAGGTTGCGGAATCTAAACGCCAATTTGAAGAATCAAAGCGGTTAGAAAAGATGCCGTATTTTGATATAACTGTTTTGGAGAAAACAGAAGATTATAACTTCTTTGATCCAGATATAACGTTGTCGCTTTCCCAAAAACAATCCGGGGGAAGTAAAATCTTTCCAATTTCATTGCAGTTTACAAATATTGGTTCTGGGACAGCTGCGGACTTAACATTTAGGCAAGGTGACACCACAACCTCTCTTGTAGAGCAGCTTCCTTTCACATCTCTTGGAAGCGACAAAAGCCAAGTCTTATGCTGCCATTTTAACTATTCAGTAGAATCAATTTTCTCTACTCTTTCCTCAGAAATCCCATTATTTCTGAGATACCGGGATTTGCTCGGCAACTACTATCAGCAGAAAATTGTGTTCAGCTTTAGTGTTATGTCAGAAGAAGAAATAGGATTGAAAGGGATTATTACATCAGTTCCCGAATTAGAAACAATATAAAACAAGGATTGAGCAATATGCCTGAACAAACATCCTCCATCGTCTCCAAGGTCTGGAGCCTGTGCAACCCCCTGCGGGATGACGGCGTGTCCTATGGAGACTATCTGGAGCAGCTGACCTACCTCATCTTTCTGAAAATGTCGGATGAGTACGCTAAGCCGCCCTACAAAAAAGAGACCGGCATCCCGGAGGGCTTCACCTGGCTGGATATGAACAGCCTCAAGGGTGCGGAGCTGGAAGAGCAATACAAGGCCACGCTGGAAACGCTGGGGCAGCAGGGCGGCCTGCTGGGTCAGATTTTCAAGCAGGCCACCAACAAGATCAGCAATGCCGCCATCCTCTACAAGGTGGTGCAGATGATCGACAAGGAAAAATGGGTCTCTATGTCCTCCGATGTCAAGGGCGAGATCTACGAGGGCCTGCTCCAGAAGAACGCCGAAGACGTGAAAAGCGGCGCGGGCCAGTATTTTACGCCCCGCCCCCTGATCCGGGCCATGGTGAAGTGCCTGCGCCCGGAACCCTTGAAGACCATCGCCGACCCCTGCTGCGGCAGCGGCGGCTTCTTCCTGGCGGCACAGGAATTTCTCACCGACCCGAAAAATTACCAGCTCACCCGGGAGGAAAAGCAGTTCCTGAAAAACGAAACCTTCTACGGCAACGAACTGGTGCGCAACACCTTCAAAATGGCGCTGATGAATCTGTATCTGCACAACATCGGCGATATTTACGGCAACGTCCCCGTCACTCTGGGGGACGCCCTGCTGACTGACCCCGGCTACCGGGTGGATTATGTGCTGACCAACCCACCCTTCGGCAAAAAATCCTCCATCTCCGTCACCAATGAGGAGGGCGAAGAGGAGGACGAGGAGCTGGTGTACAACCGGCAGGATTTCTGGACCACCAGCTCCAACAAGCAGCTCAATTTCATTCAGCACATCAACACCATCCTGAAACCCACCGGCCGGGCCGCCGTGGTGGTGCCGGACAACGTGCTCTTTGAAGGCGGCGCGGGGGAGACCATCCGCAGAAAGCTGCTGGAAACCACCGAGCTGCACACCATTCTCCGCCTGCCCACCGGCATCTTCTACAAGCCCGGTGTCAAGGCCAACGTGCTTTTCTTCGACAAGCGCCCGGCCAGCCCGGAAAGGCAGACGAAAGATATCTGGATTTACGATTTCCGCACCAATATCCATTTCACCCTGAAGCAGCATCCCATGACCGATACCGATCTGGATGACTTTATCCGCTGCTACCACCCGGAGAACCGCCACGAACGGACGGAAACCTGGTCGGAAGCCAACCCCGATGGCCGCTGGCGGAGGTTCAGCGCAGAGGACATCCTGAAGCGGGACAAAGCCAGCCTGGACATCTTCTGGATCAAGGACAAGTCCCTGGCCGATCTGGACAGCCTGCCCGATCCCGACGAACTGGCCGCGGATATCATTGAAAATTTGCAGTCCGCGCTGGATAGTTTCCATGAGCTGATGTCATCCCTGCAAAAATAATCCAATGCGTAAACACCATGCCGCTGCAAAGTAAGCGTCAAAGCCAGGGACATCCCGGAGTTTTGTACTCTGGGATGCCTCTGGTTTATTTTCCTAAGGCAACACCGCGATCAGATCAAATGGGCATCTTGCTGTCAACCACAGCGTATAAGGGATGCTTAAGGTTTGGATTTACCCGACTTTTTCTGCATTTCCTGAATCTTTCAAAACCAAATTGGGGGCAAAAATCCGCCGAAGCCTCATCTCCCATTGTGCGGTGTTGCCCTATAATAATTACCCCCTGACCTTCATTAAAGAAGGTCAGAGGGAGCTGCTTTCTTAACTTATGGACATTGTCCCAAAGTCCAGTGAGAATTTTTCCAGTGAAGAAGCATGATTCCTGCATTGCCCGGTTGTGCGGGACTATGGTATGCTACAGGAGACAAAACAGCAAAGGAGCGTTTCCTATGGAAGCTAAGAAAACCGGCTCGGTGACCATCCCGACGGATTTGGATGTGGTGCCTCAGACGCTGGAAATTCTGAAAAAATGGGGTGCGGATGCCATCCGGGACTGCGACGGTACGGATTTCCCGGCGGAGCTCCGGAACCAGAATGCCAAAATCTACGCCACCTATTATACCACCCGCAAGGACAATGCCTGGGCCAGGGAAAATCCCGACGAAATCCAGCAGTGCTATATCATGACCGGCTTTCACACCGCTGAAGAGGGACCGCTCTCCATCTGTCTGATGCAGGGGATTTCCCCGGAGCTGCTGCAGGTGAACACCCGGGACGATTGGAAACGCTGGTGGGAGGTTGTGGACCGCACCACCGGGGCACCTCTGAATCCCCGGTGTTGGGACTATGACAAGGATAGCGGCTGCGTGGTCATTCCCAACCCGGAAAGCTACCATCAGTACACCGTGGCGTTCCTCGCCTACATCATCTGGGACCCGGTGCATATGTATAACGCCGTGACCAACAACTGGCAGAACTTCGAGCATCAGCTCACCTTTGACGTTCGCCAGCCCAAGACCCACGATTTCACCATGGAGCGGCTGCGGAAATTCATTCAGGAGCACCCCTATGTGAACGTGATTCGCTTCACCACCTTCTTCCACCAGTTCACCCTGATTTTCGATGAGCTGAAGCGGGAAAAATACGTGGATTGGTACGGTTATTCCGCGTCCGTCTCTCCCTATATCCTGGAGAAATTTGAGCGGGAGGTGGGCTACCGGTTCCGTCCCGAATACATCGTGGATCAGGGCTACTACAACAACCAGTACCGGATTCCCTCCAAAGAGTATCAGGACTTCCAGGCCTTCCAGCGCCGGGAGGTGGCCGCCCTGTGCAGGGAAATGGTGGACATCACCCATGAATACGGACTGGAAGCCATGATGTTCCTAGGCGATCACTGGATTGGCACCGAGCCCTTCATGGACGAGTGGAGGACCATCGGGCTGGACGCGGTGGTGGGCTCCGTGGGCAACGGCTCCACCCTGCGGCTGATTTCCGACATCCCCGGCGTCAGGTACACCGAGGGCCGGTTCCTGCCCTATTTCTTCCCGGATACCTTCCACGAGGGGGGCGACCCGGTGAAGGAAGCCAGGGAAAACTGGGTCACCGCCCGCAGAGCCATCCTGCGCAAGCCCATCGACCGCATTGGCTACGGCGGATATCTGAAGCTGGCGCTGCAATTCCCGGACTTCGTGGACTATATCGAGTCGGTGTGCGACGAGTTCCGGCTGCTGTATGAAAACATCCGGGGCACCACCCCCTACTGCGTGAAGACTGTGGCGGTGCTGAACTGCTGGGGCAGAATGCGCTCCTGGGGCTGCCATATGGTGCACCATGCCCTGTATCAGAAGCAGAACTATTCCTATGCCGGCGTCATCGAGGCGCTGTCCGGCGCTCCCTTTGATGTGAAGTTTATCTCCTTTGAGGATATTCGGAAGGATCCGGCCATTCTGGATTCCGTTGACGTCATCCTCAATGTGGGCGACGGTGACACGGCCCACACCGGCGGAAGCGAATGGGAGGACCCCGCAATTTCCGTGCCCATCCGGCGGTTTGTCCACCGGGGCGGCGGCATCATCGGCGTGGGTGAGCCTGCCGGGCACCAGTACCAGGGCCGCTATTTGCAGCTGGCCGGGGAGCTGGGCGTGGAAAAGGAAACCGGCCTGACCCTCAACTACGACAAATACAACTGGGAAGAGCACCGGGATCACTTTATCCTGGAAGATGTGACCGGTGAGGTGGACTTCGGCGAGGGCAAGAAGAATATCTACGCCCTGGAAGGGACCACCATTCTGATGCAGCGGGAGAAGGAAGTGCAGCTGGCCGTGAAGAATTGCGGCAAGGGCAGAGGCGTCTACATCTCCGGCCTGCCCTACAGCTTCCAAAACAGCCGTCTTCTGTACCGTGCCATTCTCTGGGCCGCCCATGGCGAAGAGGCGCTGACCAAGTGGTTCTCTACCAACTATCATGTGGAGGTTCATGCCTTCCCGAAAAACGGAAAATACTGCGTGGTCAACAACACCTATGAGCCCCAGGTTACCACCATCTTCACGGACAGAGATTCCTTTGAGCTCCACCTGGATTCCAACGAAATTCGCTGGTACCAAATCGGTTGACCGCAGCAAAGGAGGTGCGTGCATTGGATAGGCCCAATATCATCCTTTTGATGGCAGACCAGATGCGAGGGGATTGCCTGGGCATTGCCGGACATCCCGATGTGAAAACCCCCTATCTGGATGCGCTGGCGGCGGAGGGTGTCCGCTTCCCCAATGCCTACTCCGCCTGCCCCAGCTGTATCCCCGCCCGGGCGGCGCTGTACACCGGAATGTCCCAGGGGAAAAACGGCCGGGTGGGCTATGAGGATTTGGTCCCCTGGAGCTATCCCCACACCCTGGCCGGGGAGCTGAGTGCCGCAGGATATTATACGCAATGTGTGGGCAAGATGCACGTCCATCCCCTGCGAAACAATCTGGGCTTTCACGACGTGCGGCTCCACGATGGGTACCTTCACGCCTACCGCCGGCCGGATACTCCCAGCTTTGAAGATCAGCGCCGGGCGGACGACTACTACTGGTGGCTGAAAAACAATCTGGGTGCCGCGGCGGATGTGACGGACACCGGCCTTGACTGCAACAGCTGGGTGACCAGACCCTGGATTTACGAAGAAAAATACCACCCAACAAACTGGGTGGCTTCGGAGTGCCTGGATTTTCTTCGCCGGAGAGACCGGAGCAAGCCCTTCTTTCTGATGGCCAGCTTCGTTCGGCCCCATCCGCCTTTGGATGCACCGCAGTGTTATGCAGACCTATACAGAAACAAGGATTTGCGGCCCCCGGTCCGGGGGGACTGGAACGACGAGGCCCGCCGGGATCGGGACGGCTTCCGCTGCAACGCCCAGACAGCCCCCCGGGATCCCGCCTATGTCCGGCAGCTGCAAGAAGGATACTATGCCGCCATCACCCATCTGGATCACCAGATCGGCAGGCTGCTGTCCGCTCTGGTGGAGGAGGGGCTGATGGAGAACACGGTGATCCTTTTTTGCTCCGATCATGGAGAAATGCTGGGAGATCATCTGCTGTTTCAGAAGGCAAAGCCCTTCCAGGGAAGCATCCGGGTGCCGCTGTTTCTCACCGTCCCGGAAAAATACCGGAAGGGTCTCCGGGGGACACGCCACGATCTGGCCGAGCTGCGGGATGTGATGCCCACGCTGCTGGAGCTGGCAGGAGCGGAGATTCCGGAAACGGTGGACGGAAAGAGCCTCCTGCACCCCACCGGACGGGAATACCTTCACGGAGAGCATGCTCTGGGAATGGATTCCATGCACTATATCGTGACCACACGGGACAAGTACATCTGGTATTCCCAGACCGGCCGGGAGCTGTACTTTGATTTGAGCAGCGACCCCCGGGAGACCCGGAACCGGATCGATGACCCGGAAACCCAGGAAAGAGTCACAATCCTTCGCGGCATCCTCATCCGGGAACTGGCGGACCGGGAGGAGGGCTACTCCGACGGCAAATCCCTCATCGTGGGAAAACCGCCGGTGACCGTCCTTGGTAAAAAACAATAGCCCCCGAAAAAACACATGGACTTGGCCCAGCGGGCTGGTAAATTGTAATTTAGCTACCGGAACCGACGCACCCCTTGGCTCCCCCTATGGGGGAGCTGGCTGCCCCGTAAGGGGCGCCCCTGAGAGGGCAACACGGCTGTGAATCTAAGGATGCTGTTGTCTTCCCTGCGGCACCCTCTC
>JALFGI010000273.1 GCA_022777455.1 Clostridiales bacterium
AGGAGGAAAGAAGATGTTTTGTCAGAATTGTGGAAGAGAAATTTCGGATCAGGCTAAATTTTGCAATTATTGCGGAGCGCCGGTGAACGCTGCGCGGCAGCAAACCGCGTCGAAAGCCCACGAAGTGACGCCGGAGAAGCCCAAGAAGAAGGGGAAAGCAGGCAGCACCATTGTGACCATCCTTGTCGCGCTGGTTGTTTATTTTGGTGTGAGAGCCATCACGGAGAATGTACTCACCAATAAGAATAAGCCTGTCAGTACTCCCCAGCAATCCCAGGGGATCATTGAAGTGACCGGGGACGTGTCCACTAAGAATAAGCCTGTCAGTACTCCCCAGCAATCCCAGGGGATCATTGAAGTGACCGGGGACGTGTCCGCTGCCATGTCCTCCTGCATGTATGGCGGACTCTATCAGAATGGCACCCTGCAATACGGCATGACGAAGCTGACTGTGCCGGGGTATTCTCTTTTGCCTGGGGAAGGCGACGAGCGGGACTGGCTGATTTCCGAAAACAGCACATGCTTGCTGGCAGCTTACAAGCAGAACGAAATTATGGGCGTTTCCTACAATGCAAGCACCGAAGCTACTCTGCTGGAATCGTTCCGGAATACCTATGGCAGTGCCGAGATGATTGATTACAGAAAAACGGAGGTCAACGGGTTCCCGGTGATTCGATATATCGTTGCATACACGGATAGCGATGTATATCTGTATGAGGGCGGCCTGATTGTATTTCCCAGCGAGACAACGAAGGAAACGATTCGGTTATGCATGTTTGCCGATATTGCCAGCGGCGGTTCGGATTCCGATATCAACCCTGTTTTGGACAGCCTGCAGGTTTCCTCCAGCTTTAAGCTGACGTATGACGATACGCAAACGATGGGCCTTAACCGCATTACCGTAAAGTAAGGAGAAAGCGCCATGCGTTTCGTCATTTACAAAAATTCCGTTCTGGCCACGTTTTGCAGTATGTTTGGCGCCGCGTTCATTGCAATGGCGGTGATGTCGATGATCAGCGGAGAACTTGGGATATTGCCCGGCATTGGCGTGATCGCTGCGGGTCTGGGCTTTATGTGGCTGGGTGATTTCATCAGCACAAAAAAAGCGGAACGGAAACGGAAAAAGACGCGGCAGACTGCTGCCGCCAATGCCTCGGCTTCCGCGGCAGGCTATGTGCCGCAACAGCAGACCGCCCGTGGGGCGTATTCTGCTCCCACTTCCGCAGCCTATGGGTCGCCTGCTGTTCCCGCCGCGTCGGGCAGGCCTGTGAACAAAAGTGCTATCTTTGCAGGAGTATTCTTCCTACTGGGCGCTGTGACGGAATTCTGGGCCTGTAAAAGTCGCAGCTCTTTCACGCTGGGCGGAAATACGACACTAAACAGAGAAAATGTGATGATGATCGCCATGGGGCTGCTGATGCTGATTGCGGCTTTCAGAACAAAGCAGATTCAGGAAGTATCCGTGCTGTTTGTGCTTGGATTTTTGGGATTGACATTGGGCAGCGTCGATGTATTTCTGGTCAAATGGCGTGATTACGCATGGCTTTCGAATAACCCCAACACGCTGTTCCAACGGTCTTCGGAACCGATGTTCAGAGCGATCGGCTATTTCGTGATGTCTCTTTTCGCGCTGTTTTCCATGCGGAAAATCAAAAAGCATCTTGGGGGCATCGTTCGGTACCTCTGGATTATCCCCGGGATTATTTTGGTTTTGGCCTATACAAAGTTGATCGCCGACAGCGGCGTTCTGATCGCCTGCAGGAGGGTGTTCAATCCGCAATGGATAGGACTCAAGAATATTCCCCGGGAGGTTTTGGACGCCGCAGCCCACCTTTTTGTGATTGCCGCTGTGTTTTTCTCCGCCTTCTGCTTCCGGCGCATCAGTTGCCGGCCTGCAGTTGTTTTTCGGCAGGAAACGTATGCCCAGCCAAACCCGCCGTATGTGCCGCCTGCGCAGCCTCAGCCCGCCCCCCGATATACCGCTCCCGAACCGCCGAAGCAGCCGGAGCCGGCTCCAAAGGCAAATGGGCAGAATATCGAGGAGCAGATTCAAGCCTGCAAGGATTTGCTGGAATGTGGTCTGCTGACGCAAGCGGAATATGAACAGAAAATCCGCGAGCTGACGCGGTAATACGATGGGGGATAAAGTCCAATGAATGAGATTCTGAAAATGCTGAATGAACTGAAGGCGGATGAATTGGACAAAGTGATCGTGCGTGCCAACATTCTGCTGGAGAAAAAGCGCAAGGAAGAAGCGGAGCAGGAACTGCTTGAAAAGGAGCGGCTGCGGCAGGAAATGATCCTGCGGGAGAAAAAGCGCCAGCAGGAGATTGCCGAGCTGCAGCGCAAATTACAGGAATTGCAAAGCCAGAAAACGGAAATCCCTGAAGCGGTGAAGGGGGACGGCTTCGTTATGCGTGAACCTGCAGCGCCGGCGCAGCCCAAAGCTGCGCCTGTTCCGCCTGTGTCCACGCCGACTTCGGTACAGTCCAAGCCTGCACAGATGTATTGCCCCCATTGCGGTCGGCCAAACCCTGCGGGCAGTCAGTTTTGCTCAAACTGCGGTCAGCGGATGAATGTGCCCCGTGCCTCTGCCACGCCAACCCGCGCGCCGTCGAACCCGGGTGTTTCTCAGGTGCGCTATGCGGATGAATCCATGAAGAAATGGGAAATGCGCCCGGGTGAACAGAGTGTCCGCGGCAGGCACGAAATCGTATTGCTGCAGCCGAACGGCGGGAAATTTGCCTATCACATGGAAGTGACCAACCAGCGTATTCTTTTCTACCGGGAGAGCGCCGCTTCGAAGAATGCGGGCATGGTTGCCAGAATGGGCGGCGGACTCGTGGGTTCGATCATCGCGGAAGGCGTTAAGGCTGCCTCCGGATCAGGCCCCAGGCCATGGCTGGAAATCCCGTTGGCCGCAGTTTCCCGCTGCGGCGTGCAAAACAAGAAGGAATTTTTCATCGAAGCAGACCAGACCTATGTGCTGAAAAACAAAAACTATGAAATGTTCCTGCCGGACATGGTGGTGAAGGCAAAGAGATGAGGTGCCTGAATAGGATGAAGAAGATTTGGACCATTCTGCTGTTGCTCTGCTTTGCGCTCTGCGTGGAAACCTGCGCGGAAGGCTTTGAATTCACCCTTGCGGGCGAGGGAACCGCGGAAAATCCGTACTTGATTGCTTCAGCAGAGGACCTGATGCAATTTGCATCGGTCATGAACGATGAAAAGCAGTACATCGACTACTATGACTGTCATTTCCGGCTGGCGGCGGATATCGTCCTGAATGACTGCTCCGACTTCGATGGGTGGAGCGAGAATCCCCCGGAGAATGTCTGGACACCCATCGGATATTACCACGGCTTCAAGGGCGTGTTCGACGGTAACGGCCATACGGTCAGCGGGCTTTACATCGATCAACCCATCACCGAAATCGAATACGACGGATACAGCCAGGTGATGGACAAATTCGGTCTGTTTGGAACGGTTGGCGGTGAAGTCAAAAACCTGACCATCCAAAATGCCTTTGTTTGTCCGAAGGATGTCCAGCTGGACAAAGGCGAATCGCTCAATGTCGGTATTCTCGCGGGCAGCTCCTCCGGCGTCATCCGCAACTGCCGCGTGGAGGGCGTTGTCATTTGCGAAGGAGGCGATTGCGGCGGCATTGTGGGCTCCGGCAGCGAGATCATCGATTGCAGCTTCCAGGGGAAGATCATCGAAAAAGCCGGCGGCAAGGTGAATCACATCGGCGGCATTGCGGGATCCGGCAGCAATATCCGGGGATGCGGCGTTTCCGCGCAGATCATCTGTGAAGAAATGGAAGATAAGCGGAATCCCCATGCAACCATTGGTGGTATTGCCGGCATCTGCCAGGCCTTCGGCAGGGACGATGTGATTGAGGACTGTACATTTGACGGCGAGATTATTAGCGGCGACTATGCAGGCGGCATCGTCGGTCTTGCAGGTGCAGGCAGCTTTCAGGATGTAGGCGGCAAAACGATCATCCGTAACTGTACCAACAATGGCAGCATCACCGCCATGGAAGACGCAGGCGGCATTGTGGGCATTGCGTTCCGCCCGGGTGACCTGTGTGAAATCCGGTTGGATGGCTGCATCAACCGCGGTGAGGTCAAGTCTCTGGATACCGAAACCTGCGCTGTGGGCGGTATCGTGGGGCAGATCGATACCGACCATGATGGCTCAGTAAGCATTGAAAACTGTATCAACGAAACCACGCTTCATGCCCATATGCCCGGCGGCATCGTGGGGCGGATCATGCAGAACACGGGCAATGTCCGTATCGAAAAGTGTACCAACAAGGGTACAATCTACGGCGAAAGCACCTATGCTGCCGGCATCCTGTGCCACATTCAGCAGTGGGGCGGCAACTGGAGCATCGTAATAGACCAGTGCATGAACGAAGGCGATATCCATGCTTCCCGCAATGCCGGTGGCATTGTCTGCTTTGCGTATAGTGTGGGCAATGAGCCTGGCTGCGAGCTGACCATTTCCAATTGTGCAAACCGCGGCAATCTCCGTTCCGAAGGAACGAATAACTACATGGGAGGCATCCTCGGCGTAGATACACTGGCGTATGTTCCGGTGAACATCACCGGCTGCACGAACGAGGGCGATCTGGAATACACCAGTGAGGTGCTGGTGAACGCTGAAACCCTGTCGGGCGCGCTGGTCACCCTGTCCCGCACCTCCGGCGGCATTGTGGGTTATGTGGGCACTGCACCCTATTTCACGCTCAACAGCGGTGAGCGCACCCTGAACAACATCAATGTGGAGGACGCGTACCTCAGCATTACAAACTGTGCCTCCACTGGGCGATTCATTCACAAGGATGCTCGATTTGCAGACGATGTGTCGGAAGACCTTCTTGAAAAATGGCGGCTTTCCGGCGTGCAGAACCCGCTGAATTACTTCATCGCTTTGGAAGGCGGCATCCTTGGTACCATTTCGGATCAGGAAGCATACAGCGTGAGCATTGCGGACTGCCGTTTTGAAAACATTGAACGGGCCTATGACGACTGGAACCTCCCTCACGATCATTAACTGCCTTCAAAAAATGCAGGGGCAGGTCCTTCCGTAAACAGAAAAACCCTCTGAAAGGCAGCTTCAACTGCGTTCAGAGGGCTTTTTTGCCTGTCGGCTGCATACCTGAAAGGAATACATATGCGAAAAAACATCTATTCCCAAGATCTGGTTTGTGGTATCATAAAGGAGTCATGAAAAAGCAATGGAGGGGTGCCGGGATATGAATCGATACATTGCCTTTCTGCGGGGGATCAATATCAGCGGAAAAAACAAAATACCGATGGCAGAATTGAAATCCGGGCTTGAAAGGATTGGGTTCCAGGCGGTGAAAACGCACCTGAACAGCGGCAACGTGGTGTTTTCCGCCTGTCGGGAGGAGCCGACCGTGTTGGCAAGTCGGATTTCTGCCATGATCAAAGAGCGGTTTGCTCTGGATATTCCTGTTTATGTCCTGGAAAAAGAGGCGCTGGCGGATATTCTGGAGGGCGCGCCTGACTGGTGGGGGACGGAAGACAAGGGAATCTATGACAAT
>JALFGI010000277.1 GCA_022777455.1 Clostridiales bacterium
TCGGTTCGAATCCGGTACGGGTCACCAGCTCCTCAGAGAGAGGAAAAAAGAAATGCAGTTAGAACCTGAACGAGGGTTTTAACATAGATGATGGGGAAACCCATCCACACAAGTTGGTATTGATTGCGATGAGGGTCCACCTGTTCCCATCCCGAACACAGAAGTTAAGCTCATCCGCGCCGACAATACTTGCAGGGCGACTTGCCGGGAAGATAGGTAATGCCAACATAGAGAAGACCGTGTCCTTGTGGATGCGGTCTTTTGTTTTTTCCCGGAATGCCAATCCACCGGACTGTCTCAGCGGGATGACGATCAACCCGGTTTGCCATTGATACGATCGGCTATTCATAAAAATGTTACCGTCGCTTCCTTGGGTTCATGAAACTTCCTGTTTACAGATGTACCATAAATGTGGTATGATACGAAGACAGGACTACAAGATAGAGGTTGGCACGATGAGTTTTATTGTTTTAGATATGGAGTGGAATCAGCCCTGGCCCGGTTCACCTTCTTCCAAAAAGGTTCTTCCAGTAACCATCCGGGGGGAGATCATTCAGATTGGTGCGGTTCGATTGGATGAGCAGGGGGGACCTGCGGATGAATTCCAGATCATGGTTATCCCCAAGTTCTACAGACACTTAAATCGCCGGGTCAGCAAACTTACTGGCATCAAGGAAACCAGGCTTCGCGCTGAGGGCGTTCCCTTCCCGGAAGCGATGGAGCAATTTCGGACCTGGTGCGGAGAAGATCCAGTGTTCCTCACCTGGGGCTTTGATGATATTGGCATCCTGCGGGAGAATCTTCAGCTGTTTTCGTTGGATCTGAGCTGGACAGAGAGATGGTACAACGCGCAGATGATTTTCAATGCGCAGACGGATGGTTCCAATTCCCAGAAGGCGTTGAAAACTGCTATGGAGACCTTCCAAATTGAACCCAGCCGTCCCGCCCATGATGCTTTGGGCGACGCTTATCACACTGCTCTGATTTGTCAGCGGCTTAACTTGTCCCGTGGCATCGATGAATACGACCAGGCGGTCCGCAGCCATGAGAACGGCTTCCACGGTGCGGAGCTTCCCGGCTGCCTGGATCGAAAGGTTTTCCGGGATTATAAAGACAAACAGGAAGCGTTGTCTGCCATGGCTGGGTGCGAGAATATCTGCCCTGTCTGCGGCAGACAGATGCTGGGCTCCCGTTGGTTTGCCCAGCCGGGCCACCGGTATATGGACCTGGCTACCTGCGCCGACCACGGTAAGTTCCTGATTCGTGTCCGATTGTCTACACAGCCGGACAGCACCATTCGGGTCAGCCGCCTGACTTATGAGGCCACCTCTGAAGCAGCGGAAGCCTATGCCCGTCGGGCACAGAAGGCCGAACCGGAGGCACCCTCCCGTCCCCGCAGACGCCGCCGCAGAGGGGGTGCCAAGAAAGAAGCGGAGAAGAAGCAAAACAATTGACGTTTTCCCTCACGGCACATCACCGGGTTTTTCCCGGAGCAGAAAGGAAGGTTTGTTATGAAAAATCTGCATAAACGTTGGCTTGCTGCTGTGCTATGTACTTGTATGCTCACCGCTGCGCCCAAAGTGGGAGCGGTGGAAATTGACCCTGAGATTCAGGCGGAATTTGACCGCCTGATCGAAATCGAAGCAGGGGACATTCTGGACCAGTTCCTGAACACCCTGCCGGAGGATGTTCGGGATGCGCTGATCAAAGCAGAGGAAGAAAAATGGGCAGCCCCCACGGTTGCCACGACGGCAGAGGATTTGCCCGGTTCCGGCATCTGCGGTGTTTCCTTGAACTGGGAATTGTCCTCTGCCGGAACACTGACCATCACCGGTACCGGTGAGATGTTCGACTTCCGGGAGGGCCGTCCCGCTCCCTGGGATGAAAACCGGGAATCCATCAAAGAGCTGGTGATTGGCGAAGGCGTGACCAATATCGGCAATCTGGCTTTTGTCAATTGCGTCAATCTGGAAAAGCTCACCTTCCCGGATAAGCTGCTCTCCATCGGGGATGAAGCCTTCCGGGGCTGTACAGCTCTGAAGGAAATCAAGCTCCCCGGCAGCTTGGAAAGCATCGGCTGGGCCGCTTTTGCAAACTGCACAGACCTGACCTGGATCCAGATTCCCGGCACGGTGGAAACCCTGGGCGGCTATGCGTTCTATGGCTGCACCAAGCTGAATACCATGGCTATCCCGGATTCCGTCACCGCCATTGAGGTGGCCTCCTTCCGGGGCTGCACCGCCCTTGTGGATGTTTCCATTTCTGATAATGTGTCCTTCATCGGCAGCCAGGCTTTCTATGGCTGCTCCAGCCTGCGTACGGTCACTGTACCGGAGGCTGTGACGGAAATCTCCGAGTTGGCCTTCTACGGCTGCACCGGGCTCAAAACGGCCAATCTGCCGGTCAATCTGGAGCGCATCGGCGCGGAGGCCTTTGCAGGCTGCCGGAATCTGACGGATGTGTCCATTCCCGGCAGCGTTCAGACCATTGGCGACGGGGCATTCCGGGACTGTGCATCCATCACTTCCGTAATGATTCCTGACGGTGTGACGGAAATCGGCAACTATGCCTTCCGCAATTGCAAGGCCCTCACCGCCGTGGTGCTCCCCGAAACCCTGGAGCGAATTGGCCGGTATGCTTTCAGCTACTGCACCAAGCTGGACAGCCTGCGGGTTCCCGAGAACGTCACAGAGATCGGTACAGAGGCTTTTTCCAACTGCGGCATGTGGAGCGTGACCTTCTATGGAAATGCCCCTCAGATCGCCTCCAACGCCTTTAAGGGCGTGACGGCATCGGCGTTCTACCCCTCCGGAGCTGAGGGCTGGAACCGGAAAACCGCCGGACAGTACGGCGGAACCCTGACCTGGGATACCATCTGACAAAATGATTCCCCCCGCATTCCCAAAACGGAATGCGGGGGACTTTTCCTATTAGGGGAGTATTTCCCAGGCCATCTGTGCTGCGCCCCACAGGGCATCGTGAGCAGGTGTGATGACGGTTCCCAGGGGAGAAAGGGTCTCGGCAACAATGCGTCGGTAGGGGTTGTCGGCGGTGATCAGACCGCCCAGAAGGGCAATGGGACATTGTGCCATCTGTAATTTCCGCTGTACTGCCTGAACCAGATCATACAACTCCCGGGCACCCCTGGTCAGAATTGCCTGGGCTTCCCGGTTTCCCCGGGCGGTCTGCTCCAGGGCAATGGCAGCATATTGGGCGATGGCGGCTTTGTCGGTGGAGGGACTGTAGACAAAGGAGACGATGTCTCCGGCGGTGCTGCCGCCCAGCCGGGTGAGAACCGCATCCAGAAGCGCCCGGTTGCTGCTCCGGCCGTCCACGGCCCGTACCGCGCTGCTCAGTACGTCCCGGCCAAGGGCGTAGCCGCTGCCGCCATCGTCAATGAGATGGCCGTAGCCGCCGCTGCGGGCGGTGAAGCCTGCCTGGTTTTTGCCGAAGCAAATGGAGCCGGTTCCGGCGATGACTGCCACGCCGGGGCCGTCCATGGCGCCACGCAGGGCAATTTCCTGGTCACCGCAGAGCTTCCACTTGCCGGTGAAACCGGCACGGTCCAATTCTTCCGTCAGGATATCCCCAACCTTGGGATTGGAAATTCCGGCGGCACCGAAACAGATTCCTGCGCACTGGGCCATATCACCGCAGGAAGCAAAGATGCCAGTCAGAAGTTGGCGAAAGGCAGCCTCGCCGATGGAATTGAGATTAAAGGGCCCGAATTCCTCCCGACGGAGGAGATGGTTGTCCATATCCCGGATTTCCAGCCGGGTATGGGTGCCGCCGCCGTCGATTCCTGCTATAAACATGGCAGTCACCTCAAAGCTTCACGGGGAGCGTTCCGGTCATTTCACCGCCCCGGAATACCTCTTCCAGGGCAATCAGACTGGGAATGGAGTAATCATAGGCTGCGATTTTGCATTGGCAATCCGGCAGCAGGGGAATGTCGTAAGGATTGCGCAGGGCAACCACGGTCAGCGGCTTTCCGGTGGCGGCCAGCGCTTTTGCCAGAGCAAGCTGCCCCTGGAAGAGGTGAGCGTTGCAGGTGCAGAGGATGATTTGCTCCTGCTGTGCCGCCAGGCGGGCGGCTTCTTCGATTTCTGCCGCTTCCGGGGTGTGGGAGGTGACCATGCCGGGAGCACCGAAGGCCTGACCCATGTGCGCCACGAAGGTCCTGGTGCTTCCGGATTCGTTGGCGGCACCGGAAGTGCGGTAGTCGGCACAGCCGCAGAAGAAGGTCTTTTCACCCGCCAGGGGAGCGGTGCCGCTGCAGCAGGTGATGGCCTGACGGGTCATGGTCTGGGCAGCCAGACGGTCTTCCTCCAGATTGCAGTGTTCAATGTCCAGATCCAGGTGGATTTGCCCTTTGTAACGCAGAATCTTTTCCACGGAGGCCTTGATTTCCTCCATGTCCAGTTCGCCCTGTTGGGCGGCCTCGTTCACAGCCTTGGCGGCGGCCCATTCCAAACCGATGGTGCTGGATATTTCCGCCAGATCCACGCCGGCCTTGATGGCAGCCACGGTACCCTCGGGCGTGCCGTAGTGGTCCTGAATGGCCAGCATTTCCATGCAGTCGGTGAGGATCAGGCCCTGATAGCCCATCTTCTCCTTCAGCAGCCCGGTAATGATCTCCCGGGACATGGTGCAGGGGATCCGCTCCCGTTCCAGCTGGGGGAACACCACATGGCTGATCATGATGGCGGGAATTCCGGCATCGCTTGCCCGGCGGAAGGGAACCAGCTCCAGCGCTTCCAGCTCCTCCAAGGTTTTGTCCACCAGGGGCAGACCCAAATGGCTGTCCACTGCGGTATCGCCGTGGCCGGGAAAGTGCTTGCCGCAGCACAGAACGCCGCTGCCCTCGTAAGGCTGGGCTGCGGCGGTGCCGAAGGCGGCAACGGCTTCCGGGTCATCGCCGAAGCTGCGCACGCCGATGACGGGATTCCTGGGGTTGTTGTTCACGTCCAGCACAGGGGCCATGTTGAAATTGGGGCCCAGGCCGCGGAGCTGGCGGATGGTGATCTGGGAGGCTTTACGGGCGTTTTCCACATCCCCGGTGGCGGCCAGGGCCATGGCGCCGGGAACGTTCACCGCGTCCTGGGGCAGTCGGGTCACCATGCCCCCCTCCTGATCGATGATGATGAAAGCGGGATAGCCGGTCTCCGCCTGAATCAGCTCCTGAATCTGGGCGCAGAGCCTGCGCAGTTGGTCCGCGCTTTTAACGTTGCGCAGGAACAGGATCACATTGCCGATCTTATATTCTTGGATCAGTCGGATGAATTCCTCGGAAAGCTCCTGGCCGTGGAAGCCGAAAACCAGCTTCTGGCCCAGCAGCTGTTTGATTGTCATGTCCATATCAATTCTCCTTGGGATAGAGTTCATAGGGGGCCTTGCGCAGCCGGAAATCCTCACATTCCCGGGCATAGCGGTTCAGGATCTCTTCCGCGTCCCACTGGGGGTCCTCAAACGCCCGGTGGCCCGCCAGAAGGGAAAGGAAGGGCTTTCCTCCCTCCCGGAAGGGCGGCAGCAACCGAAAATCATCGGGGTAGCATTTGCGCAGCAAATCCAGCAGCCGCACACCCAGCTCTACCGGCCGCAGCTGCTTTTCATCGGTGATGTGCAGATGAATGCCGCCGCAGAGCTGGCCCTGATGCTTGGAGGTGGTGGGGGTGAAATACACCGGTGTGGTCACCACTCCGGGCAGGTTCAGGTGATTCATGGAGCGGCTGAAGCGATCCGCTTCGATGAAGGGGGCACCGATGATGGCAAAGGGGTCCGCCGTTCCCCGCCCTTCTGAGAGGCAGGTGCCTTCGATCAGACAAGTGCCGGGGTACAGCAGGGCAGTCTCAAACCGGGGAATGCCCAGGCTGGGCATCACCCAGTAGTGATTCCAGTCCCGGAAGGTCATTTCCCGGGTGAGATTGGCGCAGGGGACAATTTTCAGGTCACAGCCCAGGTGCTGCTCCTCGTTCATCATCCGGGCCAGCTCTCCGCAGGTCAGACCGTAGCACACGGGAATGGGATAGCAGCCCACAAAGCTGGAAACCTCCTCCTGGAGCAATCCGCCTTCCACCCGGTCACCCAGGGGATTGGGGCGGTCCAGTACCACCAGCCGCTTTCCGGCGGCAGCGCAGTCGGTAATGCAGCCGTAAAGCGTGGAGATGAAGGTATAGTAGCGGCAGCCCACGTCGGCGATGTCATACACCAGGGTATCAAACCGCTCCAGAAGCTGAGAAGACAGCCGCTTGGATTCTTTGGTGTAGAGGCTGCACACCGGCAGACCGCTTTCCGGGTCGATTTCGTCGGCAAAGAAAGCGCCGGCGGCCTTGTCCCCCCGAACGCCGTGCTCCGGGGCAAGGAGCAACTGCAGGTCACAGCAATCCTTTAACACCTGGATGGTGGACTGATTGGACCTGGTCCGGCCGGAGGGGCCGGTGAGCAGAGCCACCCGCCCGGTGAAGAAATGCGCGAATTCCGCTGTGCGGTCCGCACCGAATTGAACCATGGGATTCCCTCCTTGACAATGATCGAGAAAACAGGTAGACTGAAAGAAAAAGGGGGTAATGATGGATGAATCACCCATTTATGGAGCTTTGGAACAAGGATGCACGGCTGGTGGTGGGCCTGATGAGCGGTACCTCCGCCGACGGCATCGATGCCGTGCTCACCAAAATCACCGGCTCCGGACTTGAAACAAAGGTCGAACAATTGGGCTTTTACTTCCAGAGCTTTGACGGTGCCACCCGTCAGGCCATTCTGGATATCTGCGGCGGCAGCACCGGCGGCACCCGGGAGGTCTGCCTGCTGGGCACCCATCTGGGCAAGCTCTATGCCCAGGCGGTACGGGAGCTGCTGAAGCAGACGGGGGTGGAGAAAATCGACCTCATCGGCTGCCACGGCCAGACGGTTTATCACATTCCCGATCCCACGCCCTATCTGGATACCACCCTTCGGGGCACGCTGCAGATCGGTGATCCGTCCTACCTGGCGGAGGAATTCGGCTGCCCGGTGGTCAGCGATTTCCGTATCCGGGATATGGCCGCCGGAGGACTGGGCGCTCCGCTGGTGCCCTACACCGAATTTTTGCTGTACCGCAGCGACACCGAGGATGTGGCTTTGCAGAACATCGGCGGCATCGGCAATGTGACCCTGCTTCCTGCCGGGTGCACTCTGGCTCAGGTTACCGCCTTCGACACCGGCCCGGGCAACATGGTGATGGATGCTCTGACCACCCGACTGACAGAAGGAAAGCAGACCTATGACGACGGCGGCCGGCTGGCGGCCTCCGGAAAGGTCATTCCCGAACTGCTTGACTGGATGCTGAAAGACCCTTACTTGGCAAAAGAGCCTCCAAAAACCACGGGCCGGGAATATTACGGCAGGGAATATGTGGAAGAGCTGCTCTCCTTCGGGGATTACCCGATGGTGGACGTGCTGACCACCGCCACGGCGTTCACCGCATCCTCCATTGCCCTCAGCCTGCGGCGGTTTGCCCCCAGGCTCCCCGGCAGACTGGTGGTTGCCGGCGGCGGAAGCCGGAATCCCACTCTGCTTCGCTTTTTGCGGGAGGCCCTTCCGGAGTGCAGGGTGCAGATTCAGGAGGACCTGGGGCTGGACAGCGACGCGAAGGAGGCGGTTGCTTTTGCCATTCTGGCCAATGAGGCCCTGTTTGGTATCTGCAACAACGCCCCCTCCGCCACCGGCGCAGCCCACGGCGTGGTCATGGGCCGCATCAATCTGTAAAATGTTATATGCTGATCGGCTCTGCTCAGTTGCCCGACAAATTGCAATTTGGCAGTGGGGTGAATGGAACCATGTTCCGTCCTAACTGTAGGGGAGGCTCTTAGCCTCCCGCGCAGTGTCATCCAAAGATCACAAACCAGATCGGGCGAATACGTACCACAAAGGACTGCATACCGTTCACCCGAACACTCAGTTGCACTACCTGGCGGGCGGCTGCGAGCCGCCCCTACAGTGAGTTGGGAAGCGATCCAGCCCGCCAAATTACAATTTGGCTTGTCAAACCGATAACTATCAAAATTATTTCTCCAAAACCTTTGCGATCCGGCCGTCCGACTGCTTCAGCAGGCGGGCGGCTTCTTCTGCGTCCACACCGCACAGAATCATTACAATGGCGGTTTTGGGACGGTAGCCGCAGGCCTCCAGGGCGGCGGTGGCGGCAGATTCGCTGCATTCCGTGGCGCTGCATACGATGGTGATGCACCGGCGAATCAGCTTTTCGTTGGAGGGCTTTACGTCCACCATCAGGTTGCCGTAAACCTTACCCAGCTTGATCATGGCGCCGGTGGAGAGCATATTCAGCACCATTTTCTGGGCGGTGCCGGATTTCATCCGGGTGGAACCGGTGATGACCTCGGGGCCGGGACAGGGGGCAATGCCGATGTCGGCGAACTGGTCCAGCACGGAGCCGGGGCAGCAGGTGACAGCCACGGTGGGGGCGCCCAGCTCCCTGGCGTATTCCATGCAGCCCAGCACATAGGGGGTCCGACCGGAGGCGGCGATGCCCACCAGCACGTCGGCATCACAGAATCCGATACCCTTCATATCCTCCACGCCCAGATCCTTGCTGTCCTCCGCACCTTCCACGGCCTTGAAGATGGCGGGGTATCCGCCGGCCATCAGGGCCTGAACCATCTCCGGCTCGGTGGAGTAGGTGGGGGGACATTCCACGGCGTCCAGGATGCCCAGACGCCCGGAGGTGCCTGCGCCGCAATAGATC
>JALFGI010000281.1 GCA_022777455.1 Clostridiales bacterium
GGAAAAGGAAATCTATGGCACCTATATCGACTATCTCATCGGAGGCTACCTGATTTCTCCGGAATTCAGCCTTTCCAGTCAGGCGCTGGAATTGATGATCCAGGCCCTCAGCTCCCGCCGGGCTTCCAATATTTCCGAAGCAAGCCTGCTGTGCAAAAAGAAATTCGGCAAGTCCCCTGTTCCCCGTATCATCACCTCCCTGCGCTCCGTCAGTGAGCCGTCCGCGCCCCGAAAGACAAAGTCAGAACCAAAAAACCAAAAGATTACCCTGAATCAATTGGAAAATCAGGGTCCGGATATCCAGGTGCTGCTCCAGCTGGCAGAATACCTCCATGCCGCCGTCAAAAGCTACGCCGCCAACCTTCCAACTACCTCCCAAGGGGACGGCAGCGTAGCGGCCACTTTGAGCAACGAGGAAGAGTCCCTGATCGCGGAATTCCGTCACCTCCAGGACGACGAGAAAAAGCGAATTCGCCGGGTTGTTCATAGCTTCTATACCAAGAAGTACTAAGGAAGTTTTGAATAAATCGTCTGCGGATGGTGATTGTGGGGTCAATTACGCTGGATTGCCGAGAGGGCAAGGCCAAACCTATGAGCGAAGCCTTTCTCCAAATGGCGGGTGTGTTCAGCCAACTTGAATTAGCGACGATTAGAGCAAGGGTGCGGTCGGGCATGGAGAACGCCAGAGCAAAGGGTCGGCAAATCGGTCGACCGCAGGTGAGCAAAGAGGACATCCCCGCCACCTTCCTTCGCCACTACCCCGCCTACAAGAACAAGCAGTTGAATGTGTCGGAACTGGCAAGGGTCTGCGACATCAGCAGAACCACCGCATACAAATACATTGGACTTTTGGAAGCATAAAGTAATCCCATGCCCACTTCACTTGGGCATGGGATTATGTTATAATCAGTTCACAAAACTTGAATATGATAAAGGAGCTGGCAAAAATGATATACGAAAAAAGTTGCGGAGCAATCGTTTATACAAATGTTAATGGCGAACGACTTTATTTGGTTGAGCAAATGCTTGGTGGACATTGGGGTGTCCCTAAAGGACATGTTGAAGAGAACGAAACTGAAGAAGAGACCGCTTTAAGAGAAATAAAAGAAGAAGTCGGTTTGGATGTCATCATTGATAGTGGCTTTAGAACTGTAGAGACATATTCTCCCAAGGATGGTTTCATCAAAGATGTTGTCTATTTCGTTGCTTATAGTAAATCTATGGATACTACAATGCAAGCGGAAGAAGTGAGAGATATTAAATGGGTTAAAATTAAAGAGGCAACAGATTTGATAGAATTCCAAGACATGCAAGAAATCATGATAATGGCAGATACTTATTTAGGAAAAACAAATTGACCATTTTTGTTTGTCGGAGCAACAAATTCCGATTTGACGAGCAGTTGCCCTTCGTGGCAACTGCTCCTTTTCTTTTGCTTTTTTGTATGCTATACTATCAGAAAACCGCAAAGGAAGGTTCCCACATGGCGAACTATGGTAAATACTACATTGCTGTCCGCTTGCTGCTGTTGAAGCAATACTTAGAAGCCAACGCAGGACGAACCCGCATTGTGAAGCGGCGGGAACTGGAACAACTTTTGGAAGAACATGATATGCCAGTAGAGAAAAAGACCTTGTATCAGGACTTCGCCGCTCTGGGGGATGTCTGCGGCTTACAGTTGGAATACGATGTTCACAAGAAGGGATACCGACTTCTGAACCCGCCCTTTGAGCCTTACGAACTTCGCCTTTTGGTGGATAGCGTTCAGTCCTCCAAGTTCATCACAAGGGAAAAGGCAAGGGAAATCACTGCCAAACTGAAAAGGTTTGCGGGCAAGGACACCGTGGAGAGCATAAACAGAGAAAACCAGGTTGCCAACCGAGTGCGGAGTATGAATGATAGTGTGGTCAAGGATGCCGACCGCATCCACGAGGCCATCCGTCGGGCGGTATTCTCTTGTAAATCTGCTTGACAGATTCCTAATAGTGGTTGATTGTTCCCTCCCGAAGTTTTCTTGCTTTGCAGTCCAAAATATATTCCTCAAAACCGTCCACGAAAGTTTTCTCTCTTGGAAAGCACATCTTCATTTTCTTCATCAAAAACGCCCTCCTAAACGCAAAAACAGGAAGCACATCACAACTCTTTTGGAGAGTAGGATGTGCTTCCTTGCATTCTATTTGTGAAAAGTGGGGTTTGAACTTTTACGGTTCAAATAAGGGATTATCCCCTCTTACTTCAGGCTCTCAGCAACGGCCACAGCCACGGAAACGGTAGCGCCGACCATGGGGTTGTTGCCCATGCCCAGGAAGCCCATCATTTCCACGTGAGCGGGGACGGAGGAGGAACCGGCGAACTGGGCATCGGAGTGCATACGGCCCATGGTGTCGGTCATGCCGTAGGAAGCAGGGCCTGCAGCCATGTTGTCAGGATGCAGGGTACGGCCCGTACCGCCGCCGGAGGCCACGGAGAAGTACTTCTTGCCCTGCTCGATGCACTCCTTCTTGTAGGTGCCGGCAACGGGATGCTGGAACCGGGTGGGGTTGGTGGAGTTACCGGTGATGGAGACATCCACGCCCTCGTGGTGCATGATGGCAACGCCCTCGCGGACATCGTCAGCACCGAAGCAGCGAACGGCAGCACGCTCGCCATCGGAGTACTTGTACTCCTTGACGATCTTCAGCTCGCCGGTGTAGTAGTCGAACTGGGTCTGCACATAGGTGAAGCCGTTGATCCGGGAGATGATCTGAGCAGCGTCCTTGCCCAGGCCGTTCAGGATGACCCGCAGGGGCTCCTTACGAGCCTTGTTGGCGGAGCGGGCGATGCCGATGGCACCCTCAGCGGCGGCGAAGGACTCGTGGCCGGCCAGGAAGGCGAAGCACTTGGTCTCGTCCCGCAGCAGCATGGCACCCAGGTTGCCATGGCCCAGACCAACCTTACGGTCCTCAGCCACGGAACCATCAATGCAGAAGGCCTGCAGGCCGATGCCGATGGCCTCAGCAGCCTCAGCGGCGTTCTTCACGCCCTTCTTCAAAGCAATGGCGGCGCCCACGGTGTAAGCCCAGCAGGCGTTCTCAAAGCAGATGGGCTGAATGCCCTTGACGATCTCGTAGGGGTCGAAGCCCTTGGACTGGCACAGCTCGCGGCATGCTTCCACGGAGGACAGGCCATACTGAGCGAGGACACCATTGATCTTGTCAATTCTTCTTTCGTAACTTTCAAACAAAGCCATCGTCGTGTCCTCCTCTTATTCGTGGCGGGGGTCAATGTACTTGGGTGCGTTGTCGAAACGACCGTAGTGACCCATAGCCTTCTTGTAGGCAGTGTTGGCGTCGTCGCCCTTCTTCATGAAGTCCATCATCTTGCCCAGGTTGACGAACTCATAGCCGATGATCAGGTTGTCCTCATCCAGCGCGACCCGGGTGACATAGCCTTCGGCCATCTCCAGGTAACGGGGACCCTTGGAACGGGTGGCGAACATGGTGCCCACCTGGCTGCGCAGGCCCTTGCCCAGGTCCTCCAGAGAAGCGCCCACAACCAGGCCGCCCTCGGAGAATGCGGACTGGCTGCGGCCGTAAACGATCTGCAGGAACAGCTCACGCATAGCGGTGTTGATGGCGTCGCACACCAGGTCGGTGTTCAGCGCCTCCAGAATGGTCTTGCCGATCAGGATCTCAGCGGCCATTGCGGCGGAGTGGGTCATGCCAGAGCAGCCGATGGTCTCAACCAGAGCCTCTTCGATCACGCCTTCCTTCACGTTCAGGGTCAGCTTGCAGGCACCCTGCTGAGGAGCACACCAGCCAATACCGTGGGTAAAGCCGCTGATGTCCTTGATTTCCTTGGCCTGCACCCATTTGCCCTCTTCGGGAATGGGAGCGGGGCCATGGTATGCGCCCTTGGCGACGGAGCACATGTTCTGTACTTCTGCACTATAAATCATGGCAATTTTCCTTTCTTTCAAAAGACGTTGTTTTCGCCTTTGGATTACACAGTGGAAAACCGGGATTTTCCGCATATATTATACATTCCGGGAAAGCAATTGTCAATTCCCGGATGTAGGAAAATCAATAAAAGCGCACCGATTTCAGCATTCCTTGATCCATTCTTTCGTCCAAGCGCTTTTCAGTTCTCTGAAAGCCTGATCGCACCAGTCCGCAATGTACACCTGATTCTCTGCCAGATACGCATACAGCTTTCGGCAAACAGATATTGCGTGATCGTATTCCTCCCGAGTGATGTTACCGGTTTCCAACGCCTCGTCCAGTTCATCCCGGTCAAGAACCTCCAGCACATCTCCAATGGCAACAATATCCAGATATAAATCCGCAAAACAGGGGTTATCCGGATTGTCAAAGCAATTACCGGCAGTGACATCAAAGTAGAGACTAATTCGCTGACCCTGACGGTCATACATGGCGGTAATCCAGAAAGACTGTTCCTTCAGCGCAATCTGCAGCCAGCCAAATCCCTCATCCGCAATTAGAACATCCCCAAAAGGATAATGAATCGTTAAAGGAGCAGTCAGTTCCCGCAAAATGCTCAGGCTCATCCGTCCCTGATGGCCGTTTCGCCGGAAGTCCCGGGCGATATAATCCTTGCGCAGAACGCGGCCCCAATCGGTTCGTTTCATGTCCTTGCTCTGCATGCATTTCTCCCAACGTAGTTACGCCTGAATGGTTTTCACAAACGCTGCCCGGTCGGCGGCTTTGAAATAGGCAGAACCGGTGACCAGTACGCCAGCACCATTGGCCTTGCAGATGGGAGCTGTATTCCGGTCAATGCCGCCATCCACAGAAAGCAGGCAGCCGGGGTTCACTTCATCCAAACGGCGGCGCAGATTCTGAAGCTTTGGCATCATATCCGCTTTGAATTTCTGACCGCCGAAGCCGGGCTCAACGGTCATCACAAGAATCAGATCACACAGGGAAAGGTACGGCTCCGCCTCCTCTGCCTGGGTACCGGGCTTCAGAGATATACCCGCCTTACATCCCATGGAACGGATGCGCTTCAAGGCTTTGATTGTATTCTCCTGAGAGTCTGCCTCAATATGTATGGTGAGCCAATCGGCTCCAGCAGCAACGAACTGCTCCACATAACGAATGGGTTTTTCGATCATCAGATGGACGTCCAGAGTCATCTGGGTCACATCCCGAATTGCCTTCAAAGCCGGAAGGCCGAAGGAGAAATTGGGAACGAAGTTTCCGTCCATCACGTCAACGTGAATCCAATCGGCACCGCTCTTTTCAATATCATGAATATCCCGCTCCAGATTTACAAAATCCGCAGCTAGAATGGAAGGTGCAGCTTTTGCCATTTCTTTCTCCTCTCAAATCAAACAAAGTCCATCAAAGGCAATTCCATGATAGCATAAAACGATATAAAATGCAACCGTTTCAGAGGATACCCCTTCTCTGCTTCAGCCACGCTGTTTATCCTCTTCCGCCGGATAAAATCTCAGGCCGGAATATCCGTCCCGTTCCACATGCTCTGTCCACATGGAGGCAGGCCGCACCCAGAATCCACCTTCACCATACAGCGCGCGGTAGACAACCATCTGTTCTCCTGTCTCCGAATGGGTTGCCACAAACAGCAATTCGTACTCATTGCCTTTAAAATGCCGATATTTACCTGGTTTCAGTTCCATATTTTACCTCCAAAAAATGCGCCGGGATGATCCCGGCGCATTATGAATTAAGATTTTGCAGGTGTGCTGCCGCGGCTGGCCAGATCCAAAACCACATTGCAATCGAAGTAGTTGGAGAACTGGCTGGAATACCACGCCATCGCTTCACCGGTGACCATCAGACGGGTCTGACGGACAAAGGTGGTGTTCACATCTACTCTGGGAGAAGAACCGTTGTTCAGGAAGAAGCGGATGCCGCTGTTGTAAAGCACATTGAACGTTGTGCCGGAATATGCTTCAATATCGCTGGCCCGGGCAAAGACCATCGTATCCACCTCGCCAATGACGGGGGTGATCTGGTTGGTCCAGTTCTGAACCTCGGCCTGAATCTGCAGGGTATTCATGCCGCGGTAGGCCTGGTTACTGTAGGTGTAGCTGGCAATGGTGTAGCCCTTTTCCCGCAGGGCCGCCACAATCTCCTTGGCACCGGCAACTTCGTCATCATAGAACGTCTGGCCAAAACGGGACACATAGGAGGTATTGGTTCGATAGCCGAACACGCCCTCGGTACCGGTGACAGCCAGAATCGCGCGGGCTCCCTGGTAGCAGAAATCAGGATGCTCCTGAATAAAGGCTTCCAGAACGGGAACCAGGTCGTAATTGCCAATCTGGGTCTGACCGCTGGAATCCACATAGGCAGCCTTGATATCGCCGTTGTCGTCCAGCACCAGCTTATAAGCAAAGCCGTGGCCATTGGCATCGGGAGTACCGTCCTTATCGGGGTCAACCATATACTCAAAATAGTTGACCATGGTTTCCGTAATCATCACCGGCTTCTTGCCCTGGGGCAGATAGATGGATTTGGAGAAGAAGCTGTTGTTGCCATCCACACCGGGGACGCTGGTGATGAAGCTGTCGAAATCCACCAGCACATAGTTGGAGGCATACAGCTGATTCAGAATCCGGGTAAACTCCTCCACGGAAACGAAGTTCTTGTTATATAGACCCGCCAGGTCGGCGCCGGAAATATCCTTGTTGCAGGCCCTGGAGGCATCCGCCATCAGGACGTGGAAGGAAAGGTTGGGAATGGAGGAAACATCCTTCACTTCCACCAGCTGGTTCTTCTCATTGACCAGCTCTGCCTTCTTGGCAGTTACCTGCTGGGCAAACTTATCATTGCTTCCGGTGTAGGAATCCAGCAAGGCAATGGCACCGTCATAATCATAACCGACCACCAAGGTCTCAGCCTCGGCAATCAATCTCTTGAACTCCTGCTCTGCGGCACCGGCTGCATTCGCCTGCTGCTGCGCTTCCGCCTTGGCAACAGAATCTTTGTTCTTCTTTACAGTCAGCGCATTGGAAACAGAACCGACAATGAAACTGATAATCAGGAACAGCGCTGCGCCGGCAATGATTGCTGGGAGATAAACCTCCTTGAAAATGCGCTTCTTCTCCCGCTTTCTCCGGCGGATATACTTGGGATCCAGCGGATCCAGTACCTCCTCGGTTTTCATCTTGGTCACAGGCTCCATATACATATCCAGGAGCTTGGAGAACGCGCTCTTTTTTGCAGGAGTGGCTGGCTTCTTTTTCTTTTCTTTTTTGGGCCGTACTCCCAACTTGGGAAGCTTCAGACCGCCCTTCTTCTTTTGGGGAGGAGCAGGAGTTTCCCCTTCTTCAGGATCGTGCATTTCCTCTTCGGAATAGTCCTCTTCCCCCTGGGCATAGCCTTCTTCCTCCTGGGAATCATCCGGTTCTTCCTGGGGGTATTCCTCCTCCCCGGGTTCACCGTAGATACGCACATCGTCGTCCTCATCGTAGTCCGATTCTGCCCGAACTTCAGAACGCTCCGGGAAATCAGCAGTCAGATCCTCGTTGGGATCATCGTCCTCGCTCAGATCAACATCCTGGTATTCTTCCGGAGGCTGTTCAAAGTGAAATTTTTTGGTGGCATCCTCCTCGTCGTCAGATGCATCGTCCTCTAATATATCAGAAAAATCAAAATCTTCATCCTCGGACAGAAAATCCTTCGGATCGAAGCCATATTCTTCTTCAAAATCGAAATCGACATCGAAATCGTTCTTATCCATCGCTCGTCCCTACCTTTGTGGTGATGTCAATCCTATTCTAGCATTGCTCAGAAAAAATTGCAAGTGGAATTGACATAAAACGTCAAAAAACGTGCCTGCAAAGAAAATCTTAATCTGTCGACCTTTCTGTCTGGCTGAACAGCCCCTCCCGGGTGATATTCTTGGCCCATTTGCCGCTGCGATAATGGTCAATCACCCAGGGCCACTTTACAAATTCATCGGTACAAAGCAGGAAATACACCCAAAGGACCGGAAGTTTCAGAACAAATGCGGCAAAAAATCCCAAAGGCACCGCATAGCACCACATGTCAATGGTATCACAGATCAGACCGAACCGGGTATCGCCGCCGGCCCGGAATACACCGGCAATCAAAGAGGTATTCACAGCTCCACCCATGATGTAATAGGTATTGATCCAAAGCATCACCTTCAGATAGCCCATTGCCGTTTCTGACAGACTGGTGGATGCAAACCGAAGCACAAGCGGCATACAGGCAATCAGAATTACTGCGCCAGCAAGTCCGGAAATAACCGTCATCCTCATCACCTGAGAGGCATATTCCTTGGCTTTGTCCAGCTTTCCCTCTCCCATCACATTGCCAAGCAGGATTCCGCCCGCACTGGCAACTGCAAAACAGAAGGTGGAACTTAAGTTTCTGACAACGACGACCATGGAGTTGGCGGCCACCGCATCGTTGCCCAAGTGACCCAAAATCACAGAGTACATGGAAAAGGCCAGTCCCCAGGAAAGATCATTTCCCAGAGCAGGCATTGCCAGGCGAACGAAGTCACCGGTCAGAAGCTTGTTGCGCCGGAACAGATATCTGGGATCCAATTTCACATCTTTGGAAAAAGCAGATACCACAAAGCAGCCCATCAGTTCCACCACCCGGGAGGATGCCGTGGCAATGGCCACACCCTTGGCCCCCAGCTTCGGTGCGCCGAACAGTCCGAAAATAAACACGGCATTGAGCACAATGTTCAGCCCAAAAGCCATCACATTCAGCACCATGCAAACCGTGACTCTTCCGATGCTGCGCAGTACCGCCAGGTATATCTCTAGGATACCCCAGCACAGGTATGTTATTCCCATAATCCGCAGATATTCCCCGCCGATGGCAATGAGCTCCCCGTCTTCCGTGAAAAGGCGCATCAAGCTCCCGGGAATGAAAAAGGCCAGCAGAGAAAATGCGGTTGTGAGGATCAGCGAATACCGAAGGGCAATGCCCTCCACCGCCTGAATGGCTTGGAAGTCCCTCTTTCCGAAATACTGGGCACAAAGTAATGTGGCGCCGGTGCCCAATCCATAGAACACCATGTTCAGCACATTGGCATAATTTGCCGCCAGAGAAACAGCGGATATGGAGGACTGTCCCACATAGTTCAGCATCACCACATCACAGGAGCTGACTGCCGCGTTGAGCAGATTCTGAATGACCAGTGGAATCAGCAGCTTATACATCTGCTTGTTGAATCCGCTGTCCACCGTTAATCTCTTTTTCATATGATTCCTCTCTTTTTCTCTTTTTACATTCCGTTGCCCCGCAGTTCAATAATCTGGTCACGCAGAACGGCGGCATATTCGTATTCCATCATCTTTGCCGCTTCCTTCATTTGCTTTTCCAGGCGGGCAATTTCTTTTTCCTTTTCCGCCTTGGTCATCTTCACGCCGTTCCTTCCCTTCCGTTCCGCAGTGGGGGAGGAGATTTCTATCAGGTCACGGACGGATTTGATCACTGTCTTGGGAACGATGCCATGAGCTTTGTTGTAACTGTCCTGAATGTCTCTGCGTCGGGCCGTCTCATCCAGCGCCAAGCGCATGGAGGGCGTGATCGTATCGGCATACATAACAACCTTGCCCTCCGCGTTTCTGGCTGCCCGTCCGATGGTCTGGATCAGGCTCGTTTCACTGCGCAGGAAGCCTTCCTTGTCCGCATCCAGAATAGCCACCAGGCTCACTTCCGGCAAATCCAATCCTTCCCGCAGCAGGTTGATGCCAACCAGCACATCGAATTTGGCCATCCGAAGATCCCGGATGATTTCCATACGCTCCATTGCCCCGATGTCAGAATGCATATAGCGCACCTTGATACCGGCCTTGGTGAGATAAGTGGTCAGATCTTCCGCCATTTTCTTGGTGAGGGTGGTAACCAGTACCCGCTGCCCCTTGGCTGTCCGGGCGTTGATTTCTCCAATGAGGTCATCAATTTGTCCCTCGACCGGCCGCACATCAATTTCGGGATCCAGCAGTCCGGTGGGGCGGATAACCTGTTCGGCAATTAAGGCGCTCTGGCTCTTTTCCAAGTCGCCGGGGGTTGCGCTGACACAGACAATCTGTTTTAGCTTG
>JALFGI010000023.1 GCA_022777455.1 Clostridiales bacterium
CATTCCATAATTAGAATACAAAAAACCGCCAAATAATGCATTAACCGTCATCATACTAAAATGGAAATTTGAGTCTGTCGGAATTGATACTAGAACGAAGTTAAATTTCAACACAGCCACTGTTGATGTCAGCGCCCATAAAATAGGAAAACCTGCAAACATTTTCCACGTTTTTTTCATGTTTCCTATCCCTCTCTTTATTTCAGGAACGATTCACAAATACCAGTATCATCGTCTTATACTGGTCATAAACTTTTGTCATTTTGTCCTTGTAATCCCTTTGGATAGCCAGTTTACTTAAACTACCAAAAAATGATAGTATAGGAAAAATATGAAAGTATCAGGAATAATTTGAAAGTTCAACACAGTGAATACGCCATGGCTTCTCTTCTTCCAGTCGTTCTGTCTCCCGCGGGTGGAGAACTTTGTCTTGCGGAAAATCCATCTGTGTGCCTACTCGAATATTAGCCTGCTGAAGATTTCTTCTTCGAGCTGTACCGGGCAGTACTTCTCCGGCTGCCGCCCTCGGTTACAACCTTATTCGATCAGCGCTTGCGTTCTTCCTGGACAGCTTTGTACTTCTCTTCCGAAATAATTGTAGGGTGGGCACCTACAGAAAGATACTGCTCCTTCTCGCCTTTATTGGTGGTGCGCTTCAATTCCGGGGACGGCGTGGTGTAGGTCTTGACCACCAGCACATTGCCGCAGTACTTTTCATGCCTTATCCTTGATCCAGTCGGGGATTTCCTTCGTTTCACCAATTGTCAGTCTAATGATCTCCACACTACACTATGCAATTTGTCATGATGTTTGTTTACACGTTTGACTTTATCAGGGAGGTCAGGTCTTGTTCAGCTTGCACAGGCGGCTGCGCTCTGCCAGGAGGGCGGAGGCTTTGGGGCAGAGGTGCTTGACGGCGGCGGTGTCGGCATCGATGACGGCGGCTTGCAGCTCCTCCACGGCGGCGGAGAGGTCTGCCTCGATCTCTGTCAGGGCATTGCTGCTGACAGGGTCGGAGTAGCGAAGCTCCTCGGCCAGCTTCTTCAGGGCGGAAGCGGCATCAGGATCGTCGCACTGGGAGGCCAGCTGGTTCAGCTTGGACTGGAGGGAACGCATCAGGCGCACATCCCCCCGGAGCTTGGCGTCCTGAACGTGGATCTGCTCCACCACGGTGTCCGCGGCGATCAGGCCCAGGCAGGCAGCGCCCAGCATCAGCACATACGCAACTGCCGCCAGCCACGCCGGGATCCAGCTTGCCAGTGCCATGACCACCAGGCCGAGCACCAGCTGGGCCCCGCCATACACAAGACCGATTTTGGCAATGGGGAAGCCATAGAACCGGCTTTTCGCGTCCTCCTTCCGGACGACGCCCACATACCCCGCCGCCCCGGCCACCCCGAAGGCTGCCAGAGTGAAGCCGAAGCTCAACCAGTAGGCGGCATTTTTTACAAAGGGAATCACAAGGATCAGCACAAGATACAGCGCCAGCACAATGGCCAGGCTGAGAAACCATCGCAGGGCATCTTTTTTGAATGGCATGGATATTTCCTCCTTTTTGAATTCAATTTTTCTTCGGGTGGGCAAAAGTTTGGGGTTTCGGAACGGCACGCAGGCCGTTCCCTACGGACATTATATCAAAACTCTCGTAGGGAACGACCGATGTTGTCGTTCCGGGGGGATGCGGCAAATCAGGGCTTGGCGGGGATTTTGATGTCTGACCAGCCGCCGACACTGCATTGGCCATGCTGGTTATCTCCCACAGCCACCACGGTGCCGTCGGCTTTCAGACCCACGGTGTGATCATATTCCGCGCTGATGGCCACAATGTCCTCCCAGTCACCGACATCGCACTGGCCATAACCGTTATATCCCACAGCCACCACGGTGCCATCGGCTTTCAGGCCTACGGTGTGACCCCATCCTGCGCTGATGGCTACAATATCCTTCCAATTACCCACATCGCACTGATCAAACCAGTTATTTCCCACAGCCACCACGGTGCCGTCAGCTTTCAGGCCTATGGTGTAAGAACCTCCTGCGCTGATGGCCACAATGTCCTTCCAGCCGCTGACATCGCACTGGCCTGTATAGGAGCTGTCGAACAAATCTTTATTCGAACCCACAGCCACCACGGTGCCGTCGGCTTTCAGGCCTACCGTGTGACTATATCCCGCGCTGATGGCCACAATGTCTTTCCAGTCGTTGACATCGCACCGGCCATCCTTGTTCCATCCCACAGCCACCACGGTACCGTCGGCTTTCAGACCTACGGTGTGCCAATCTCCCGCACTGATGGCCACAATGTCTTTCCAGTCGTTGACATCGCACCGGCCATCCTCGTTATGTCCCACAGCCACCACGGTGCCGTCGGCTTTCAGGCCTACGGTATTATAACTTCCTGCGCTGATGGTCACAATGTCTGTCCAATTGCTGACATCGCACTGGCTATGATCGTTATCTCCCACAGCCATCACGGTACCGTTGGCTTTCAGGCCTACAGTGTGATAACTTCCTGCGCTGATGGTATCTCTTTGGGTAATGGTACCCCAGAGTTCCATACAGCGCTGCCAGGCATCTCGATAATCACCGAGTTGATAAAACGCCTGGGCTGCCTGGAGGTTTTGTCCGTCTGCCAGCAAGGATTCCGCAATGGCATAATTACAAGCCTGGATTTGTTCTTTGCTGTCCCGGTAACCCTTTAGGGCGGTGAACGCGGTGATCGCCTCTTCATAGCTGCCCTGGGCCATCAAAGCGGCGGCGGCGTCATATTTCCCGTCCAAAATAATGGTTTTACAAGTCTGAATTTGCGCGGCACTGTCCCGGTGGCCGTTCAGGGCGGTGAACGCGGTGATCGCCTCTTCATAGCTGCCCTGGGCCATCAAAGCGGCGGCGGCAGTGTATCCTTCATCCAGAATACCGATTTCACAGGCTTGAATCTGCGCTTCGCTGTCCCGGTAGTCACCCATGGCGGTAAAGGCAGTGATCGCCTCTTCATAACTTCCCTGCTCCATCAGCTTCATCGCGTTCTGATAATCCAGAGCGGGGATGACAATCAATTTTACCACAGCCACTGCTGCCGCGATCAGAACCAGGCAGGCGGCGATGAGGATATTCCGCTTTCTCCGCTTGGCGGCCTCTTTTGCGGCTTCCCGGGCAAGAAGGGCATTTCTTCTCTCTTCACAGGTCTTGGCGTGAGCGGCGCTGTCCCGATAGCTGCTCAATTTCCGGAAATCCACTGCCAGCTGACCCAGGGCATCGGGGGTTCTCGCCGTATCCAGCTTGGAAACCAATTCCTGATAGCGGGCCTCCCGCTGACGGGCCTCCTCCTCCTGGCGGGCTTTCCGCTGTCTGGCTTCCTCCTCCTGGCGGCGCTCATCATCTTCTTTTTGAGCCAAATTCCGGCGGTACAGCTCCTCCACTTTCGTGTCCGTTTCGTTCAAGAATTCCTCATAGCGCTGCCATAACGCCTTTTTCTCGGCTTCCTCCTCTGCTTTGGCGTCGGATAGCCGCTGGGTCAGGGTATCAATGAGTTTTTTCTTTGCCTGTTCCAGCGCCTGGGCAGTCTGACCGGAGGCGAATTTTTCCGCTTTGGAGAGCCACTGGTGGTTTTCCCACCGGGCTTTGGTCTGCTGATACTGCTGCTGCCGGCTGGCAACCGTGGAAGGATAGCTGAGGTCAAAATCGTATTCCTTCCGAATATCATCCGGCTCTAAATAACCGGCAATGGCGTAATCCTGAATCGCCTTCTCGATGTGTGCCTCCTCCGGCTTCAGGGTCAGGGTTTCCGGCTTCGCGTTTTCGGTGCTTTGCAGCCACTGTCTGACCAGACCGTCCAGGGTTTTCTGCCGCTGCTGCATCAAAGCTTTGCCGATGTAAGCCTGGGCGTTCTTGGAATCGTTGTTCAGCACTTCCTCAAAGAAGCCGTCCGCCTTGTCATAGTCGCCGTCCTCCAAGGCCATGTAGCCCCGGTCAAGGAGGGAGGCGATTTTTCCACCCGCCGCCGGGGCTTCCACCACCACCCGCTCCTGGATCAGGGTTTCCTTTTTGGGCAGCAGCTTCTCGATGCCCCGGAGCAAGTCCTGTATGGCGCCCACCTTGCCCATGTCCTGGGCTTGCAGCTTGGCGAACTCCCTGGGCATATCGTAGGCATCGATATTCTTGTAGCAGGGGATCAGGTGCTTGCTCTTGTCGGATGCCATGAGTTTCAGGTACCGGCTCCACTCGTTCTTCACCCACACGGCGTTGAAGTATTCATAATCCGTGCCGAAGGCCAGCATGATTTTTGCCGAGTTCAGGGCGGCAAAGATATAGGGCTCGTACTCCTGGCCCAGCTTGTCCTCCAACGTGATCCGGGAGAAGAAGACCCGGTAATCTTTTGCGGTGAGGGCATCGTAAACGTCCTGGGCCAGGACGGAATCCAGGGTGCGCTGGCCGTTTTCATCGGTCTCCTTGTAGCAGATGAAGATATCATAGGGCTGCTCCCTGCCGGAGACCTCGATGATGCCCTTGCGGATCTCCTCGATCTGCTTGGCCTCCTCCCGGTAGACCTTCCGGGCTACCACATCCGCATTCTCACAGGCCTGGTCAAAGTCGCTGTCCTCCAGGATGCTGTCAAAGCTGGAGCGGTGACAGGTGGGGATCTTCTTTCCGGTAGCCGGGTCGTCTACGTACTCGATGCCGTATTTGCACAGCACCAGACCCCAGTAGGCCTCCGCTTCTTCCGGGAAGTCGGCGACGATGGATTCATAGACGCCCGCCGCCTTGTCAAATTCGCACCCGGAGCGCAGCCGGTTGGCCCGGGCGAAGAGGGTCAGTTTCTTTTCGTTGTCCGCAGTGGGCACCGTCTGCCGGCTGCCGCAGTATTCGCATTCGGCAACGGTGGAACCCGGCTCGATCACCAGATCCCCGCCGCACATTTTGCATTTGATGATGGCCACGGTCATTCTCCTCTCTTATGTCCGCACTCCGGGCAGAACTTACTCAGGATGTTTTTCGTGCCGCATTCCGGGCAGTCCCAGCCCTTGGGCTCTTCCGGCTTCTTTGCGCCGCATTCCGGGCAGAATTTGCTCTGGATGTTTTTCGTGCCGCACTCCGGGCAATCCCAGCCGGTTTTCGGTTCGGGCTTCCTGGCACCGCACTCCGGGCAGAACTTCGAGGTGATGTTCTTTGCGCCGCATTCCGGGCAGTCCCAGCCGCTGCCGGAAATCGCCCCGCCCATGGCCTGACCCATCTGACTGGCGGTATCCATCACGGGATTCAGGGCGTCCTTGGTCATGTTCACCACGCTTCCCATGGCTCCCAGGGTCACACCGAGTCCGGCCAGGTCTCCCAGACCGCCCATGCCGCTGCCGTTTCCGGTGATGCCGTTCTGCATGGCTTCCAGACCCACCTGCCGGGCGGTCTCCTGCTGGTAGGTGTAGCCCTTCATGCGCATTTCCTCCGCCTCGGCCGCCGCCTGCATCCGGTAGGCCTCGGCCTCTGCTTGCTTCTGAATTTTCAGGGCCTCCGCATCGCCCTGGGCGCCGATGATCTTCATCCGGGCGGCGGTCTGGGCTTCCACGGCCTTCCGCTCCGCCTCCGCCACGGCCACGTTCTTGCGAATCTGCTCCTGGCGGACGTTCAGGTACTGCTCGGCAAACTGCTCCTTCATCCGGCGGAAATTGGGGTCGTCGTCGGGGGTGACCACCCGGCCGACGAAGAACTCCGGCATTTCCAGACCGTACTCGGCAAGCCGGGGATTGATCCTCTCCCGCAGGGCTTCACTCAGCTCCATCAGGCGCTCGTCGATTTCCAGAATGTTGATGGCGTTTTCCCGGATGGCGGCGGCCAGGTAGCTCTTGACCTGGGTCATGACCATGCTGCGGAACAGCCCCTTGCCGCTATTTCCCAGCAGCTGTTCCTGCTTCAGCTCCCCGGTGGTGCCCACCAGCTTTAATAGCAGCTTCCGGGAATTGACCACCCGGATGTTGAATTCACCGGATGCCCCCAGCTCCATGTGCATCCCCGTCATGGGGTCGAAGAGGCGCACCTTGGAGTCGGTGCCCCATTTGATGCCCATTTGAGTGGCGAGGTTGACATAATACACTTCGCTGTGGAAGGTGCCCTGGGTGTCCGTGGGCAGCTGATAGAGCTTTTCCAGGATGGGCAGCTGCTGGGTTTCCAGGGTGTAGCGGCCCGGGCCGAAGAGGTCCAGCGCCTGGCCGTCCCGGAAGAAGATGGCCTCCTGGCTTTCGTGGACGATAAGCTGGGAGCCTAAATTGAAGTCCTCGATGGGATGCTTCCACACCAGGGTCTCGTTGTCCCCCTCGTATTTGATGATGGAGGCCAGGCCGTCCCGGCGGATCTGCTCGGTTTTCACCCGCTCGGCCACAATGTTTTCGTGGTCGCAGACGGGGCATATGTAAGCGCTGGCTCCCTTGGCGGTGCGCAGACGGATGCCGCACTGGCCGCAGGAGAATTCCACGGTTTTGTCCTGCTCCGCCAGGGTGTTGATGGGCTCACCGCAGACGGGGCATTTGGCCGCCGCCCCCTGGCTCTGGTCGAAGATCACATCGTTGCCGCAGTGGGGGCAGGTGCGGCTGGAGAGCTTATCCGTGGGGACATGGATGGTATAGCCGCAGGAGCAGTCGATTTTCTTCCTCGCGAAGAAGCCGGTTTTGGCTTCCGCATAACGCCCACAGCTGGGGCATTCGATTACAAATTTGGACATTTCTTTCATCTCCATGTCGGTATATTTTATGGTTTGCTTTGTTCTAAGGTTGTCGTTCCGTTGCTAATAATTTATTATTCGACATTCAGATTGATAGGTAACAGTTTGATCCAATCGTTAAGCTTTTCAGCAGACAGTAAGATTTGTCTAAAGAAGTCTATCTTATTCGTGGCATGAATTTGTATTCTTAAGGTGCAACCATCATAACTCCATCCAACCGGAGCCGATTCAAATGAATAGGATTGCTTGAAACTAATATACATTTCATCATCTAAACGTTCGTATATGTCACATACAACCTGAGCCTCTTCACCGCAAAACGATGAAACAGCCACATGATCTTCTGAGACAATATTTTCTTTTTCTTTAAGTGCTTCTATAATTTTATAAGAGCATGATGAAAATGGATGACCGCTACAACTATATTGGGTTATGTATCCCTTGTTACATAACATCGCAAGCTGTTCGGCGATTAGTTCATCAACCTCAAAAACATTCTGGTTTTTTTCAGAGTTAACATAGATATCACATAAGTCATCACCAAAATCATGAGTGACATGATATTTGTTGTTAATGCAAAATAACCATGCTGTTCCGCCCATATTTAAATTCCTTCTGCACTTTGGATATGCTCTACTTTGCCACCAGGCAATGCAAACACACAGGATTTTCCTTTGGGAATATGCTTTGGATTTGGCTTAATCAATTCTTTATATTGTTTACAAAAATCAGGAAGCGCATTTTTTCCGACAAATAAAACAAGTTCAACAAGATTGCTACTACCACTTCCAATTTCTCGGTAAAACGGTTTTATGCAATTCTCTTGAATCGAATGCAGCAAATCTTCTCCATCTTTACCCAAAGCAGGTCGAATCTTTTTGCCCTTAGGATGAATGTGATTTTGTATTGCCGCATTCCATACAACAAAACACTCTTTTTCGGTATTATAATTAATTACAAGTTGGAAACTATCTTCTATCGGGCGGCTGATTGAGGGAGTGGCTGCGCAGGTTCTAAACTTTACTTTTCTCTGATAATCAGGAATATTTTTCTCAATTGTTTCTAATGCCTCTTGGGGCCATAGCTTTGCCCACTCGTCTACTATTGAATGATCTCCTGTTTTCATATACGAACCTCCATAATCAGTACTATTTGATGGTTGCCGCGCATTTCATGATTGCTACAATATGTTCCTCTCTCTAAGCACTGGATTAATCTCCGTGGATTTCACAAACCACAGGTTGTTATTATTTATAGGCAAGAACGCTGGTTCTAACTTCACTTATCACCCACAGGGCGTACGTTCTATTGCAAATTTAGACAGGGTTAATCCGTCCCTTCACGGTTTGTTTTTCTTATTCCACCTTGCTGTTGAATGTCCTCACCTATTATTCAGGCTTTACTGGTTGATATACAATTAAATAGTCTAAGTATCTGGTGCTTTCACATTTATTGCCATTAATCTCTGTTTTTTATCAGTTTCCCCGCCACATCATAGTTATACTCGATTGTTATGATTTGGCCATTTCCTTTGCAAATATCTTCTCTGATCAATTGCTCGTCTTCATCGTAGTGATACTCTCTGATTATCGTTCCACTGTTAAGGGTGGCTTTCATCCGGATACACAGACCATTATCGTAAGTATAGACCACAGTAGGGCCGCTCCCTGCCGGAGACCTCAATGATGCCCTTGCGGATCTCCTCGATCTGCTTGGCCTCCTCCCGGTAGACCTTCCTCGCCACGGGGTCGGCATTTTCCAGCGCCTGCTCGAAATCGCTGTCCTCCAGGATGCTGTCAAAGTTGGAGCGGTGGCAGGTGGGGATTTTCCTGCCCGTTGCCGGGTCGTCCACGTACTCGATGCCGTATTTGCACAGCACCAGACCCCAGTAGGCCTCCGCCTCTTCCGGGAAGTCGGCGACGATGGATTCATAGACGCCGCCGCCTTGTCAAATTCGTACCCCGCCCGCAGCCGGTTGGCCCGGGCGAAGAGGGTCAGCTTCTTTTCTTTGTCCGCAGTGGGCACCGTCTGACGGCTGCCGCAGTATTCGCATTCGGCAACGGTGGAACCCGGTTCGATCACCAGGTCGCCGCCGCACATTTACATTTGATGATGGCCATACAAAATCCTCTCTATCTTTGGGTAAATGATGATTGGGTATATTCAACGGGTGAGATACCAAGGGGAATCACATTATGGGACGATGCGAGGGGAAATTGGCGGGTCAGGGCTTGGCGGGGACTTTGATGTTTCTCCAGCCGCTGACATCGCACTGGCCATACTCGTTATATCCCGCAGCCACCACAGTTCCGTCGGCTTTCAGACCTACGGTGTAATACTCTCCGGCGCTGATGGCCACAATGTCTTTCCAATCGCTGACGTTGCGCTGGCCATAATCGTTCTTTCCCGCAGCCACCACGGTTCCGTCGGCTTTCAGCCCTACGGTGTGAGAGGCTCCCGCGCTGATGGCCTCAATTTCTGTCCAATCGCTGACATTGCACTGGCCATCCCAGTTAGCTCCCACAGTCACCACGGTGCCGTCGGCTTTCAGCCCTACGGTGTGAAAGCCTCCCGCACTGATGGCCACAATATCCTTCCAGCCGTTGACATCGCACTGGCCATACTCGTTCCATCCCACAGCCACCACGGTGCCGTCGGCTTTCAGCCCTACGGTGTGAGAGGCTCCCGCGCTGATGGCCACAATGTCTGTCCAATCGCTGACATCGCACCGGCCATCAGACTTAACTCCCACAGCTACTACGGTGCCGTCGGCTTTCAGACCTATGGTGTGAAACCACCCTGTGCTGATGGCCACAATGTCCTTCCAGTCATTGACATCGCACTGGCCATAATCGTTATCTCCCACAGCCACCACAGTGCCTTCGGCTTCCAATCCTACAGTGTAATAGATTCCCTCGCTGATGGCCACAATATCCTTCCAATTACCCACATCGCACTGGCCAAAATCGTTCCTTCCCACAGCCATCACGGTGCCGTCAGATTTCAGGCCTGTGGTGTGTTCTGATCCCACACTGATGTTATCTCTTTGGGCAACGGTATTCCAGAATTCCATGCAGCGCTGCCGGGCATCCTGATAATCACCGAGTTTGTAAAATGCCTGGGCTGCCTGGAGGTTTTGTCCATCTGCCAGCAAGGATTCTGCAATGGCATAATTACAGGCCTGGATTTGTTCAGCGCTGTCCCGGTAGCCGTCAAGGGCGGTAAAGACGGTGATTGCATCCTCATACTTTCCCTCCGCCATCAAAGTTGCAGCGGCAGCATATTTACCGTCCAGAATGGCAGTATTGCAAGCCTGGATCTGTTCGACACTGTCCCGATGGCCATTCAGAGCGCTAAAGGCGGTGATTGCATCCTCATACTTACCCTCCGCCATCAAAGCGGCAGCGGCATCATATTTTCCATCCAGAATGGCGGTCTCACAGGCCTGAATTTGCTGGACGCTGTCCCGGTGGCCATTCAGAGCGTTGAAGGCAGTGATTGCATCTTCATACTTCCCCTCCGCCATCAAAGCGGCAGCGGCAGCATATTTCCCATCCAGGATGGCAGTTTCACAGGCTTGAATTTGCGCAGCGCTGTCCCGGTGGCCATTCAGAGCGGTAAAGGCGGTGATTGCATCTTCATACATCCCCTGCTCCTTTAAAGCGACGGCGGCGTCATATTCTCTGTCCAGAATGGCGATTTTACAGGCCTGGATTTGTTCTTTGCTGTCCCGGTGGCCATTTAGAGCGGTGAAGGTGGTGATCGCCTCCTCATACTTGCCCTGGGCCATCAAAGCGGTAGCAATATCATATCTTCTGTTCAAAATACCGGTTTCACAGGCCTGAATTTGCGCGGCGCTGTCCCGGTGGCCATTTAGAGCGGTGA
>JALFGI010000039.1 GCA_022777455.1 Clostridiales bacterium
TGAATACACCATCGTCGTGGGCTGGTAATGAATATCACCTGTTTGGTGACCGGAGCGTTCCGGTCACCTTTTTTGCGCTTGGCTTGCCGGAAAGACAAATTGTAATTTGGCGGTGTGATGGGCGGCCGAAATACCTTCCCCCCGGGGGAAGGTATTTCCCGTCCCGTTGGTGCGTTAAATTATAATTTAGCGTGCAGAAACGTTACCGGGCTTTACCCAAGAGTCCCGGATGACTTACACGCCCGGTGCGCCACTGTCCGCGGGCACTGCCCGCCAAATTACAATTTGGAAGCCTGTTTGATGCAGGAAAAGGCCCGCCGGAATGGTTCCGGCGGGCTTTGCTATGGGTTAGTTACAGCCGCAGTTGCAGCCGCAGTTGTTGTCGCAGCAGTTGTTGCCGCCCCAGTTCATGTTGCCGCCCCAGCCGCAGTTGCAGAACAGCAGGATCAGGATGATGATCCACCAGATGTTGCCGCCGCCAAAGCATCCATTGTTACCGCACATAAGTCTACCTCCGATGTTTTTTCAGGATTTTCTGAGCTCTCAGGCTCATTCCATGTTATTCCCCGGACGGTAAAATGTGCAGCCCATGGGCATAAAGGCAGAAAAAGCCCCCGGAAGCCGGAAAGCCGGAATCCGGGGGAGATTTTTACAGGGTCCGCAGGGCGTCGATCAGGGCAGTTTTGGAGGCGGTCTTGTCGTCCTTTGCCTTGATCACCCGGGCAGGGCACCCGGCCACCACGGTGTTGGGCTCCACGTCGGAGATCACCACGGCGCCCGCAGCCACCACGGCATCGTGACCGATCCGGCAGCCCTCGATCACCACAGCATTGGCGCCGATGAGCACGTTGTCCTCCACGATCACGGGAGTAGCGGAGGCGGGCTCCACCACGCCGGCCAGCACGGTGCCGGCACCGATGTGGCAGTTTTTGCCCACGGTGGCCCGGCCGCCCAGCACGGCACCCATGTCGATCATGGTGCCTTCGCCCACCACGGCGCCGATGTTCAGAATGGCGCCCATCATGATCACGGCGTTTTTACCGATTTCCACCTGCTCCCGAATGATGGCACCGGGCTCGATCCGGGCGGGGATGTCCTTCAGGTCCAGCATGGGAATGGCGGAGTTGCGGCAGTTGTTTTCGATTTCCAGATGGCGGAAATGATTTCCCTTCAGTACCGGGGCCACATCAACCCAATCGCCGAACACGATTTTGCACCCCGGCGCGGCGGGGAAGACCTGGCAGTTGGGGAACTCCACAGGCGCTTCCTCCCAGACATAGACCTTCACCGGGGTTTTCTTTTTGGAGGTGCGGATATATTCAATAATCTCCTCAGCGTTCATGAAATGCTTCCTCTCTCTTTCGTATGATAAAATATGGTATCACCGATTTCGCCAAAACGCAAGGGGAAATTGACACCGGGGGGGAATTGGCGTATAATCGCCCTGAGGTGTTGACCATGAAATTGATGGAAGACCGCCGGGCGCTGCATCGGATTCCGGAATTGGACCGGAACCTGCCGGAGACGCTTTGCTATCTCCGCACCGCTCTGGACGGATTAAACTGCCGGGTGTTTTCTCCCATGGAGGGAGCCCTGTGCGCTTTTTTTGATTTTGGTAATGACCGGGCCATTGCCTTCCGCGCCGATGCGGATGCCCTGCCCATTCAGGAAAAAACCGGGGTGGACTTTGCTTCCACCCATCCGGGGAGAATGCACGCCTGCGGCCATGACGGCCATATGGCGATTCTCCTGGAGCTGGCCCGCCGGCTCAGCGGGAAAAAGACCCTGCCCCACAATGTGCTGCTGGTGTTCCAGCCTGCCGAGGAGACCACCGGCGGTGCCCGGGATCTGTGCGCCACCGGAATTTTTCAGAAGTACGCTGTTGAGGCCATTTTCGGCCTGCACCTGTGGCCCGGTCTGCCGGAGGGCGTGATTGCCAGCCGGAAGGAGGAACTGATGGCCCGCTCCTGCGAGGTGAAGGTGGACGTCCTCGGCCGGGCAGCTCACATCGCCCGGGCGGAGGAAGGTCTGGATGCCTTAGCCGCCGGAGTGATGTTCTATTCCCGGGCCATGGAAATGGAGCGCAAACTCCCAGAATCCGTGTTCAGACTGCTGAACTTCGGAAAATTTGAAAGCGGCCGGGTGTGTAACGCCCTGTCCGACCACACCCATATGGAGGGGAGCCTGCGGGCCTTCCAGGATGAGATCTTCTTTTCTATGCGTCAGGCGCTGCTGGACATTGGCGCGGCGGTGGAACAGGAGACCGGCTGCACCGTCCGGGTGGATATGAACGACGGCTATCCCGCGGTGCTGAATCCCGCCGCGCTTTATGACCGGGTGTGTCGGGTGACGGATTTCATGGAGCTGAGCAAGCCTGCCATGACCACGGAGGATTTCTCCTGGTATCAGCGCAGTCTGCCGGGGATGTTCTTCTTCCTGGGGCTGGGGGATGTGCCTGCCCTCCATGCGGACAATTTCAATTTTGACGAAACCATTCTGACGAAAGGCGCCGATTTCTTTGAACTTCTGGCGGAACAATTCCAATGATTCCTTTGAATTCCAATCTTTCTTCCCTGAAGCGCAGCGGTATCCGGGTGTACACCAACATGGCCCGGGAAATCCCGGACTGCGCCATGCTCACCATCGGGGAACCGGACCTGGACACCCCCCAGCCCATCAAGGAGGCCGCCTGGGCCGCCCTGCAGCAGGGCCGGACCCATTATGCCCCCAACCAGGGCATTCCCGCTCTGCGTCAGGCCGTGGCGGATTACGAGACGGCCCGGGGCAACGCCACCACACCGGAGCAGGTACTGATCACCGTGGGCTCCTCCCAGGCTCTGTTCACTGCCCTGGTGGGCATCCTGAATCCGGGGGAGGAGGTTATCGTCCCGGTGCCCGCCTTTTCCCTGTACGAGACCATTGTCACCATTGCCGGGGGGAAGATGGTCCCCCTGGACGTGAGCAAAACCGGCTTCCAGATCACGGAGGAGGCACTCACCCCCCTTGTGAATGAAAAAACCAAGGCCATTATCCTGAATTCTCCCAACAACCCCACCGGCGTGGTGCTGAATGCCGAGAGCCTGGCGGCGGTGAAAAAGGCGGTGCTGGGCAAACCCATTTTCGTCATCAGCGACAATGTGTACAGCCTCTTAAGCTACGGCCCCTGCCCGGATCTGAGCCTGGATAGGGAATTGAAGGACCAGCTCATCCTCTGCCAGAGCTTCTCCAAGCCCTATGCCATGACCGGCTGGCGGCTGGGGTACCTGGTGTGCCCGGAATATGTGATGGACCGCCTGCTGCTGCTCAGTGCGGGCACCATTGCCGCCGTGCCCACCTTCCTCCAGGAGGCGGGGCTGTCCGCGCTGAAGCAGGACGTTTCCCCCATGCGGGAAATCTACCGCCGCCGCCGGGACTATGTGGCTTCCCGGTTGACCCGGATGGGCCTGGACTTCCCGGCGCCGGAGGGAGCATTCTACGTCTTTGTGGACATCCGGAAATTCGGCATGACCTCCGATGAATTCTGCACCCGCCTGATCAAAGAAGGGAAGCTGGCCGCTGTCCCCGGCAGCTGCTTCGGCGTGGAGGGCTATTTGCGCCTGTCCTATTGCTACGCCGACGAGGAGCTCCGAAAAGGCCTGGACCGCCTGGAGGCGTTTATCAAAAGATGATCATGCAGCAGAGCGGTAAATTGTCATTTGGCGGGCAGTGCCCGCAGACAATGGCGCACCGGGCTGGTGTGTCATCCGGGACTCCTGGGGGGTGCCCGGTAACGTTTCTGCGCAGTAAAAATGATTTCCCACCCAATAATGGCGTGCAAAAGCGAACCGAGCGGTACCCTATGGTGTAACGACAACAGACCAGCCGAGCACGCATTGGGGTGAAGCGCCCTGCGCTTCAAATTACAATTTACCATTCCAAACCCATATGGCGGCAGCCAAAAAATTCAGCCCCGCTCGGATGTGAGCGGGGCTGTATGTTATCCTCTGGCATTGGGCTGCTGGTAGTTCCGGGAGGCCTCCAGGGCCTCCGGGGTGGGGGAGCTGACGCCCTGCTTGCGGACGTTGCCGTAGGTGTAGATCTCGTCGCAGCCGATTTCTCCTGCCATGCTGAGGCCTTCCACAAAGTAGGCGGAGAACAGGTGATCCTCCCGGGAGATCCGTTCGTCAGTTTCCCGGTCGTATTTGCAGATGTAGCTCTTGGCGTATCGGTCAGTGGAGCTGCTGAAGCCCATGCGGATGTAGTAATCCCGGGTCTCGGTGCCCATGATCCACACCCGGACAAAGCCTTCCTGTTCTTCCGCCACGATTTTCACGGGATAGTCGGAGTCGTTTCTGATTTTCAGATCCGGCTCTCCCCAGCTTACAGTGGCATCCAGGCCGATGGGGATGTAGTTGGCGGGGAAGCCGTGGCTCACCCGCTCCACAGTCTCCATCCCGGCGTAGAGAGAGCACAGGTACAGCGTGGAGGACACCTGGCAAATGCCGCCGCCCAGGGAGTCCACGAGCTCGGTGCCGGAGTAGGCGGGAGCGGGCTGGTAGCCGGCTTCTTCGGTGCGCTCACCCAGGGTGGCGTTATAGGACAGGGTTTCGCCGGGCTCCAGCACTACGCCGTTCAGGGCGCTGCATGCCAGGCGCAGGTTGGTATTCCGCTTCTCGTTGTCACTGTGAGGGGTCTGGCAGAAGCCCAGCACGTCCTGGAAGTAAACCTCCCGGCCCACCACCTGGGGAGCGGTGGCTTCCAGGGATATCCGGACCGTTTCACCGGGAGCGGCACTTTCCAGCCGGGCTTCCAGTTCTTCCCGGTCAAAGCTGATGCCGTAGGTGCCGGGGATGGGCTCCGAGACTGCCAGGTCCATCCTGGCGTCCACCGGGTCTGTGGATATTTCCTCAAAAATGGCCTCCACATCCGGCGCTTCCGCTTCCAGAGCACGGACCGCGCTGCTCAGGTCAATTTCAAAGGTTCCGGCGGCGCAGCTCTCCCGGATTAGTTCCCAGGCGGCATCCACGTCCAGAACATAGGAGGAAACGGCCGTTGTCACCGCCAGGGTGGGAAGAGGGGTATCGGGCTGGAAGACACCCTCCGTTAAATCGGGGATTTCACCCTCCAGGGCGTGGGAGGCAGGGACGAAGGCCTGCTCCAGCTGTTGGGCGGCCGCTTCCAGCACGGTGCGGATGGCGGTCTCGTCCAGGGTCAGATAGGGAGCCAGGGACAGCGCTGCAGGGCCCTTCTGGGAAGCAGCCTCTTTTGCCAGAGCCTTGTCATCCAGCCGGAAGCCGGACTCCTCCGGGGTCAGCCGGAGCTCCCCGGTGGGAAGGGAGAGCACAATGTCCTGCCAGGTGCTCCGGATCAGTTTCCGGGCTTCTGCTTTGGTCATGCCGCCCAGGGAAATGCTGCCGGTGGTGACATTTTCTCCGATCTGCCCGCCAAAGAGGAGGCTCGCCAGGAGAATTCCCGCCGCCAGGGCGGCAATGAGAACCACGGCCGCCAAAATCACCGGCCAGATTTGTTTTTTCTTTTGGGGTTTGGAAAATTTACCGTTTGCGATATCAATCGTCTCCTTTCAGAGGTTCCCTTGTAATTCATAGGAATCATGGATGAACATGGGGGTCATCATGCTCTTCTGGAACATCCGGACAAACCGGGGGCATTTGATGAGGAAGGCATAGTACACGTTGTACCCGCAGCCGAACATGGTCTCCGTGTTGCCCATGCCCTTGGCGAGAATCACGTCGGCGCGGTCCATGGCCTGCTTTGCTTCGTCGCTCAGGAGTTCCAGCACGGTGCCTGCCACCTGGTTGCCGTTGTCGATGACCCGGAAGGGGATTCCCACCGCGGCGGCGTCCTCCCGGGTGGCGTCGTTGGCGGCCACAGCGCCCCGGACGCAGAAGGTGATGTCCAGTTGGGGATATTTTTCCTGGATGGCCTCGGCGAACACCCGGTCCATGCCGATTTCCCCGGCGTTGTCCGTCAGGTACAGAAGGGAATGGGCGGTTTCCAGCTGGGCTTTGAACCGGTCGAACCAGGGCCCGGTCACGTCAATGTCCTTGGCACCGGTCAGCATCTGCTCCAGCGTGTCGTAGCTCACATTCCCCTGCAGGGCGGAGAAGTCCAGATAATTGCCCAGAATGGCATATTGCAGTCCGGCGAGGATGGGGTCTTCCGCCTGCTGTACCCGGCGGCGCACCTCCTCCAGCCGTTCCAGAACAAAGGCGTTGGAGGCGATTTTCTCATCGTGGAACCGGTCGATTGCCAGACCGTACATATCGTGCAGCAGTTGGGCCACCTGGGGGCCGAAGGAAGGGGCGGTGGCCTCTTCCGGCGCGGCCAGGAACAGCTTCATGATCTCCTTGGCAAAGGCCGTGGTCTGGGCTTCCGAACCCAGGGGGCGCACCAGATCGATGTTCCGTTTCAGATAGCACTGCATGCAATAGGAATCCATGGCAAAGCTCACAGTTTTTCCTCCTGTTCCAATTGAATCAGATCCCCGGGGGCGTGGATGCGCAGAGCGTATCCCGCCGGGGTGCCGAAGCCGTAATCCGCCCAGATGAAGGGGATCCCCGCTTCCAATGTGGCTTCGTAATCTCCCTGGGTGTCGCCGATGTAGGCACAGGAGGTGATCTCATAGCGCTCCATCAGGGTCCGGATGGTTTTCCCTTTGGAGGTGCCGGTGTCACCGAAGCACAGATGGCCGGTGATCCAGCGACCCAGCCCCAGCTTTTCCATACACAGCTCCGGGTAGCCTTGTTGGCTGTTGCTGACGATGAAAAGCCGGTGGCCTTTGGAAAGCCGCTCCATGGCTTCTTCGATCCCCTCGTAGCCGATGCGGCATTCGTTTTCCAGCAGGTGCTGATGCTCCCGCTCCATGCACCGCTCGATCAGTGCATAGCGTTCCCGAGGCGGTAGGTTGGGGAAGAGTTCGTCGGCAATGGCATCCTTTACCATGCCGAACAGCGGGCGCAGTCGCTGGGCATCCACGCAGTATTCCGCCAGCCCTTCGTCCTGCAGCTGCAGGTTGTAACCTTCGGCCACCAGGGCCCGGGAATCCCAGATGGTGCCGTCAATATCAAAAATCAGACTTTCAAATTGCATGGTCATTCCTCGTCCAGATAGTGCTGGATGTGGCCGGTGATCATATTCAGGGCCACCAGATTTTTGCCGCCCTCGGGCACCACCAGGTCCGCGTATTTCTTGCTGGGCTCCACATAGCGCTCGTGCATGGGCTTCACGGTTTGCTGGTACTGCGCAAGCACGCTTTCCAGACTCCGGCCCCGCTTGTTCACATCCCGCTTGATCCGACGGCACAGGCGGATGTCCGCGTCGGTGTCCACAAAGATTTTGATGTCCATCAGGTTTCGCAGTTCTTCGTTTTCAAAAATCAGAATGCCCTCCACGATGATTACCTTGTGGGGCACCAGGCGGATGGTTTCGTCGGACCGGTTGTGGACGGTGAAGTCGTACACCGGGCATTCGATGGAATGGCCGTGGCGCAGCTGATCCAGGTGGTATACCATCAGGCTGGTGTCAAAAGCGGCGGGCTCGTCATAGTTGAGCATGCAGCGCTCCTCGTAGGGCATATCGTCGTGGCGTTTGTAGTAATTGTCGTGGCTGAGCACGGTGACCTGACCGCCGAATTCATTGATCAGGTTTTTCATCAGTGTGGTCTTGCCGCTGGCAGTGCCGCCGGCAATGCCGATGACCAGAATGTCGTTTTCCATAATGCTGCCTCCCGTTTCTGTCACTCCAGTCCCAGCATACGGCGGGACCGGCGAAGGATTTCCTCAGAGTCCAGGCTGTTTTCCACGATCACTTCCCCGGGGCCGTTTTCCAGCAGGTCCGCCGCTTCCAGCCGGTGTCGGGTTTCTCTGGCGGTGCCTCTGCCGCCGTCCAGCACGGCCGTGTGGGGCCCCAGCATCCGTTCCATGGCGTGAGATGCAAAGGGAAAGTGGGTGCAGCCCAGGACCAGAGCGTCCAGCTTGCCTATGTAGGGATCCAGAAGATCATGGAGGGTCTGCTCCATCAGGGGGGTGTCCACCAAGCCCTCTTCAATCAGGGGCACCAGCTGGGGCGCGGGGATTTTGTAGACTTGGCAGCTTCCCTCGTACCGGGAGAGCAGGTGGCAGAATTTTTCCTCCCGCAATGTCACGGGAGTGGCCATCACGCCGATGCCGCCCCCGGGAAAATGATCCGCCGCCAGCTTCAGCGCCGGCTCGATGCCCACCACAATGAGTTCCGGGTATTTTTTTCGCAGGGATTCAATGGCAGCGGAGGTGGCGGTGTTGCAGGCCACCACCAGGGCCTTCAGGCCTCGCTGCATCAGCAGTTCGGCAGCATGAAGGGTCAGCGCTTCCACCTCCTGCCGGGTGCGGGTGCCGTAGGGGGCGTTGGCGGAGTCACCGTAGTAGAGGAACCGCTCTCCCGGCAGCAGCCGCCGCAGATGCCGCAGCACACTTAGCCCGCCCAGACCGGAGTCCAGCACGGCGATATAGTCCTGTCTGGTGTTCATGATCTCACCTGACCTTTTTCTTTATTCAGTTTATTTTACCAGATTCCCCGGCGTATTGCAAGGGAATGCCGGAATAATTCCCGCCATTCCCCCGGTTCTGATTTGGGAATTGAAATGCGGGGAGATATCTGGTAAAATAGTTATATTCAATTCATTAAAGAAGTCGGTAAATTGTAATTTGAAGCGCAGGGCGCTTCACCCCAATGCGTGCTCGGCTGGTCTGTTGTCGTTACACTCCTGGGTACCGCTCGGTTCGTTTTTGCACGCCGTGATTGGATAATGCGTCATTTTTCCTGTGCAGAAACGTTACCGGGCGCTGCCCAGGAGTCCCGGATTTCACACCAGCC
>JALFGI010000091.1 GCA_022777455.1 Clostridiales bacterium
GTACTCACCTCCCATTAAATCTGTTATCGGATTCGATTCAGAGACATTATAAAATATGGGCCGTTACAAACCCGTTACAAATTAGCCTCTTTTCCCCATAAAAATGAAATTTTCGCGCATACGAAAAGCGGCCTGACTTCCGTCAGACCGCTGCCGCATTTTAAAGAGATTCATTTGTGGCTCAGAAACCCCGCAGTATCCTCCGCCCAACTGTACTGGATCATATACTCGCCACGAAACTCCGGCCTGCCGGTATGGAGATAGCTGTAATAGTCGCAGTCGATCCGATCCATATCCAGGCTGTAAGCGTACCCGTTCTGCTGGAGGACATCCGCCGCGCCGGCCAGCTCCAGCGTATGGCGCAGGTCGGAAAAGAGCTGGTGGAGGTAATTGATGTTTTTGCTGTCGTTGCCGCCCTCCGGCCACATCACGGCACAGATCTCTTTTGCCGTGATGCCCGCGCCCCTGCGGTCGATCAGAACCGCCAGCAGCTCCTTGGATTTGGAACGCTTGAAGTTCAGGGGCTTGCCCTGTGCCATGACCTCGAAGCTGCCGAAGCATTGGACGCTCAGCAGCTTTTCCTTGGCTTTTCTCCCTTTGATATAATCCAACTCTTTCTGGACCGCTTCGGCCGTGATGGGTTTCAGCAGGTAGCCCGAAACGTGGAGCTGGATGGCGTCCAGCGCGTACTGGGTATAGCCGGTGCAGAAGATGATTCTGCAATCGGGGTGCAGTTCCACGATCTTCTCCGCCAGCTTCAGACCGCCCATTCCGCGCATACTGATGTCCAGAAAGGCAACGTCAACCGTGTTATTTTCAGCCCATTCCAGCGCAGAGGAGCAAGTGGTGAACTCCATTACAGAGGAAATGTCCGGCGACGCGGAGACCGCCGCCGTCAGCGCCGCCAGCATGGGGCGCTCGTCGTCCACAGTCATGGCAATCATGGATGTTCGCTCCTTTCCTTTGGAATGGTGATGACCGCTTTTGTGCCTTTACCCGGAGCGCTCTCCACGGTCAGCGTTCCGCCGCACATGGCCTCTATGCGCCCGCGGATATTGCGGATACCGATGTGCTCCCGGTCATCCAGCAGGATCGTTGTATCAAATCCAACGCCGTCGTCCACCACGCTGATGCGGTAGTCCATGTCCGTCTCGTAGGAGGAGACCGTGACCGTACCGCCGCTCTCCAGCCCCATGAGTCCGTGCTTGATGGCGTTTTCCACCAGCGGCTGAACGGACAGCGCGGGCAGGAGGAAGTCATCGGAGCCCAGCTCGAATTTGACCTCCATATCCGGGAAGCGGATGTGTTCGATATCCACATAGTGCCGAACGTGCTCCACCTCTTTGGACAGCAGGATGGGCGCTGTATGATCCAGCTCGCTGAAATTGCCCCGCAGGTAGAGGGAGAAGTTATGTACCAAATTGGCCGCCGCCTCCGGCTGCTCCTTGCAGAGCTGTTCCACGGTGCCGAGGGTATTATAAATGAAGTGGGGCTGGATCTGGCTGAGCATGGTGGCGATGCGGCTGTCCTCCAGTTCCTTTTCCAGCTGCTTGGCTCGGATGGACGCCTGGTAGTCGGTCACGATATGCTTGGCCGCGCCCGCCGCGTAGAGCACGAACAGCAGGGTAAACACGGTCTTTGCGCAGGTGCCGTGGGAGTAGATGCTCCGGCCCACGCCGGCAATGTCCAGCAAAACGGCGGACAGCAGGAACATAAGGGAGAGCAGGATCATGCGGCTTTTCTTCTCCCGATGATGCCATTCCACAGCGGCGCAGACGATCAGCAGCGGGCAGAGTACCACCTGCGAGGCCACCCAGTAGATGCCCGTGTCATAGATGACTGTAACGCCGGTAAAAGACAGCACGATCAAAATGCCGTCCAGCAAGGCGGAGAGGAGCATGGCCGTCTTCGCGGTTTTCCGCGGCTTTCCTGTAAGGGTGCCGCACACACAGAGACCCATACAGTAGACGGCCAGCATCATACACAGCTGTCGGGCGTAGGTGTTGAACACCACCAGTTCACTGACAAAGGAGATCCCCACGGTGTCCAATATCACAAAGCCGCCCATGAACAGCGTCAGCAGGCCGTATTTCCACAAGCTGCCGCCCATCGGGACACGCAAAACCCCGGAAGCCAGCGCCGCGCCCAGCAGCATCAGCGCCACGATGACGAGCACGATACCCGCCATCTGAAGGGGGGAGCTGTATGGCTTCAGGTAGGATTCCAATATGTAGGATGTATTCGGCGAGTTATAGAGCGTATTCAGAAAATCCCGGTATGCGCTGCTGTTGCCATGGCTGTGGGGGTTATGCAGGCGGAGCTCCACCACGTCCTCTGTGGTAATGCCGGGAGGCATGATATAGTCCCACCGGCTGCCGCACATAGATGGCTCCAGGGCAAGCCCTTCCTCTTCATACTCTGATATGGTGTCAATGAGCAGAAGTTCACCGTTGAGATAGATGGTGACACCGATGTGGTTCTGGTAGTAGTAGAGCCGTCCCCCATCAAAGATGTCATAACTGAAATGTCCCCGCAGGAACAGGTCTCCATCCAGAGCGTTCAAATCGGCATTGTCATCCAGTGGATACCAGACTTCCCCATCCCAGCTGTATTCCCCGGTAAAAATCTGGAGCAGCGGCTTGGACAGAGATGACTGGTTGCCCCTCAATACCACAGTGAGCAGGCAGATGGCGGACAGAAGAAACAGAAGAAGTGACACAATCCAATTATTTTTCCATCGTTCTTTCATTGTGGGACTCCTTTTTCAACTTAAAAAGTATGCCGCTCCGACGAACTGATCTGCCGTTTCCATCCAGCTGCACTTCCACGGAGGGGCTCCAACGCACATTCCAATTTGTAGTATAGCAGGAAACGGGCTCTTTGCACACACTTTTTTAAGGGGCTTCGTGCATAATCGTGGATGGACCAGCCCCCTGAAGGTCCAAAATGCTGCTCATAGATTCTGAGTCAGAGGCAAGCCAGCCACCCCAACGGGGCTTGCCCTTGATGGGTTCTGAAAGAAATGCCAAACTGGAAAACCGACGGTTGCTACTGTGAGCTGCTCATGAGTTCGTCGCCGTCGGCAACTACCGAGTGGCATTTCTTTCAGGTTCAGTCAAGGGTGGCAGACACCAGTGTAAAAAGAAAATTGAAAAGCCACCCGTGTTCCTTTAGAGTGTTAGTTGGCGCACAACAATCAAAAGGAGAAACGCGGATGGCTTCAACTAACACCTTAATCAAGAATCTGCTGAATGTCAAGAACACAGTGGTCGAGTCCGCTAAAAATTATACCGATGGACGAGGTGTGAAGCACCTCCGGGTAAAGGCGCGGCCGGATAAGAAGCACCAGTATCGCTGCCCCTTTTGTGGGAAGAAATGCCCCAAGGATGGCCGTTCTTCCAAGGACGTTCGAGTATGGCGTGGTCTCGACTTTGGAAGCGTCCTCGTTGAGATTGAGAGTGAGACCCAGCGCATCAAGTGTCCTAAGCATGGCAGCATCGTCGCTGATGTACCATGGGCATATCCTGGAAGCCACTTCACAAAGGACTTTGACTTGACGGTTGGATGGCTTGCAGTCTACCTTCCGAGGAATGCAGTAGCTGAGTACATGAGCATCGACACCACGCTCCAGTACGCGATGGTCAATCAGAACAATGTAAAAGAATCCCACCGGAAATTTATAGGCTGATTGCAATTCTCAATTTATCGGGCCATTGGCCTATAGGGGTTTCACCGTTCACGCTGCTCCGCTGAGGAGGTGTGCGTGATGGCGAAATATCGGTTTGAACAGATTGCAATTAACA
>JALFGI010000142.1 GCA_022777455.1 Clostridiales bacterium
ACATCGTACGAATTCGCCCAACCCGGTTTATTTTTGTGGATGATACTGCGCGGGAGGCTACGAGCCTCCCCTACACTGGCTGGGCGATTGTTGTAGCCTGGCACGCAAAAACGTTACCGGGCGCTGCCCAGGAGTCCCGGAAATTGCACCAGCCCAGTGCGCCATTGTCCGCGGGCACTGCCCGCCAAATTACAATTTACCACTTTCTATTGAATCCCCCAACCGTTTCCATACGAAAAATCCCCGGAACCGAATTGGTTCCGGGGAATATTTTTCTGAAAATCAGCCGTTGCGGACTGCCATGAACAGGCTCTCCATGTAGCGGGAGGTCTCCTCGGGCAGGTAGTCGAAGCTGCTGGCATTGCGCAGCTCTTCGGCATCGGGATACGCCACGGGATCGTTCACCACTTCCTCATCCATATACTGCTTGGATTCGGAGGCGGGCACGCTGTAGCCAATGAAGTCCATGTTGGCGGCGGAAATTTCCGGGTCGCACAGGAAGTTGATGAACAGCTCTGCGGCCTCCTTCTCCTGGCAGCAGGTGGGGATGCACATGGCGTCAATGAACACATTGAAGCCCTGATGATCGGGACGGTAGAAGGCCAGATCCTCGTTCTCCTCCACCATGGTCAGGAAGTCGCCGGCGTAGTAGGGTGCAATCCAGGCCTCCTCATTCTCCATGGCATCAAAGATCTGATCCATCACGTACTGCTGGACAACGCCTCTCTGCTCTGCCAGCTTGTCGGCACAGGCCTGGAGCTCGGCCTCGTCGGTGGTGTTGATGTCGTAACCCAGCAGGTACTGGGCAATGCCGAAAGCATCCCGGGAGTTATCGAACATGAGAATCTTGTCGGCGTACTTCTCGTTCCACAGCAGCTCCCAGCCGGTGACATCGGCCTCGTCCACATACTTGGTGTTGTAGATGATGCCCACGGTGCCCCAGGTGTAGGGGACGGAGTACTTGTTCTCCGGGTCATAGGAGGTATTGCGGAAGGACTCATCAATATACTGGGCGTTGGGGATATTGTCGTAGTTCAGTTCCAGCAGCATGTTCTCCTGGCGCATCCGGCCGACCATATAGTCGGAAGGAATGATCACATCCACGGTGATGCCGCCGTTTACCAGCTTGGCATACATGCTCTCGTTGGAGTCATAGGTGGAATACTTGACCTTGATGTTGGGATAGGCTTCCTCGAAAGCGGCAATGATGTCCATGGAATCGTCGTCACCCTCGGCAATATACTGGCCCCAGTTGTAAACATACAGGGTTACCTTTTCCTTTTTGGCGGAAGCGAACAGGGTGCAGCAGCCCAGCAGCAGGCACACTGCCAGGGCAAAAGAAACAACTTTTCTCATTTGGGGTACTCCTTTCACTTGTCACGGGCAGCCTGACGCTTTTTGTCACCCATGAGCTGAATCACGTTGGAAATGACCATCAGCACAAAAATCAGCAGGAACAGCAGGGTGAACATGGCGTAAATCTTGGGCTGGATGGGTTTTTTGGTATAGGTGTAGATTTCCACCGGCAGGGTCACAAAGTCCAGGCCGGTGACAAAGTAGCTGATGACGAAATCGTCCAGACTCATGGTGAAGGCCATGATGGCGCCGGAGATGATACCGGGCATGATCTCATGGATGGTCACCTTGAAGAAAGCCTGGATGTGGGTGCAGCCCAGATCCAAAGCGGCATCCGTCAGGCTCTCGTCCATCTGCTTGAGCTTGGGCATGATGTTGAGAATCACATAGGGCAGGTTGAAGGTGACATGGGCGATGAGCAGCGTCCAGAAGGTCAGACTGTTCCGCTGGCCCAGCAGCTTGGTGCCAATAAACACAAACAGCAGCGACAGCGACACACCGGTGACGATGTCCGGGTTGGTCATGGGAATATTGGTCAGGGACATGGCCGCCTTGCGCAGCTTGGGGTTCAGTCCGTTGATGCCAACCGCAGCCACGGTGCCGAAGGCGGTGGCAATGAAGCTGGCCAGCACCGACACGATCAGAGAGTTGCGAAGCAGCTCCAGGAGGCTGTCGTCCTTAAACAGCTTGACGTACTGCTGCAGGGTGAAGCCGTCAAAATGGGTGATGTTCTTGCCGGTGTTGAAGGATGCCGCAACCAGCACCACCATGGGAATATACAGGAAAATGAAGATCAGCACGGTGATCAACCGGTTCGCCCGCTTCATACCAACACGCTCCCTTCCTCATCCCCGCCGAAGCGGTTCATGATGCCGGTGCACACGAACACCAGGATCATCAGCACGATGGAAAGGGCCGCGCCCAGATTGGGGTTGTTGCCCTGCTTGAACTGGCGCTCAATCACGTCGCCGATGAGCACGGTGCTGGAAGATCCCATTTTCTGGGAGATATAGAAGGTGGACACCGCGGGAACAAACACCATGGTGATGCCGGAGAGGATGCCGGGCATGGACAGGGGCAGAATCACCCGCCGGAAGGTCTGGATGCCATTGCAGCCCAAATCCTCCGCCGCCTCGATGAGCCGGTGGTCGATCTTCACGATGGTGGTGTACAGGGGCAGGATCATATAGGGCAGATAGTTATATACCATACCCAATACCACCGCCCCGGGGGTGCGGATCAGGGTCAGGCGGCCGAAATCCTCCGGGATTCCGGCGAACACGCCGCCGAGAGAGCGGAGCCAATCGAAGCAGGCCACCAGCAGGTTGTTGATGATGCCCTGGTCGTTCAGCAGGCCCACCCAGGCCAGGGTGCGCAGCAGAAAGCTCATGCACATGGGCAGCATCACCAGCATGTACAGAAACCGCTGGGCTGTCTGGCCGCAATGGGCAATGAAATAGGCCACCGGGTAGCCCAGAATCAGGCACACCACCGCCGACACCAGAGAGTACACAATGGAGGTCCACAGCACCGGCAGATACATTCCCAGCTGGCGCAGGTTCACCAGAGAGAAAGCGCCGGTGGCAGGGTCCGTCAGGGCATAGTAAACCACCACACCCAGAGGGATCAGGGTAAACAGCACCATCCAGATCAGGTAGGGGGTGCTGAGCAGGACCGCGTTATTCTTCTTCATCCCCGGCATCCTCCGTCAGCTCATCGTACTCGGCGGAGTAGGAGCTGTAGTCGCCAAACATACCGGAGTATTCACTCTTGTGCATGATGTGAATGTCCTCCGGGTTCAACCGAATGCCAATGGTGGAGCCCACAGCCTGGTAGTCCGTGGACTGGATCAGCCATTTGAAGCCCTTGAATTCCACGATGATGTCGTAGTTCAGGCCCTTGAAGGTAATGGCCGTCACTTTGCCCACCAGGTGGCCTTCTTTTACAGGTACAATATCCACATCCTCCGGGCGGATGACCACGTCCACGGGCTCGTTTTCGGCGAAGCCCTTGTCCACGCACTGGAACTCCCGGTCGAAGAACTTCACCCGGTAGTCACGGAGCATCACGCCGTCGAGAATGTTGGATTCGCCGATGAAATCCGCCACGAAGGCGTTCTTCGGCTCATTATAGATATCCTCAGGTTTGCCAATCTGCTGAATGCGTCCCTTGTCCATTACCACGATGGTATCGGACATGGACAGCGCCTCTTCCTGGTCGTGGGTCACATAGATAAATGTGATTCCCAGCGCCTGCTGGATGCGTTTCAGCTCGTTCTGCATATCCTTGCGAAGCCGCAGGTCCAACGCGCCCAGCGGTTCGTCCAGGAGCAGCACCTTCGGCCGGTTGACCAACGCACGGGCGATGGCCACCCGCTGCTGCTGACCGCCGGAAAGGCTGTCGATGTGGCGGTTTTCGTAGCCCCGGAGACTGACGATTTCCAGCATTTCTTTCACTCTGGCATCGATTTCATCCTTCGGCACCTTGGCTACCCGCAGGCCGAAGGCGATGTTATCGTAGACATCCAGATGCGGAAAAAGGGCATAGCGCTGAAATACGGTGTTGATCTGCCGCTTATAGGGCGGTACATCATTGATTGTCTCACCGTCGAAGGTCACCGTGCCGGATGTGGGCGTGAGAAAGCCGCCGATGATCCGCAGTGTGGTGGTCTTACCGCAGCCGGAAGGGCCCAGCAATGTGAGGAATTCATGATCGTTGATGTAAAGATTGATTCCGTCTAAAATACGCTCCCCGTCGAACTCCATAATCAAATCACGGAGCCTGATGAGTTCCTTGGACATTATCCTCCCCCGATTCTTTAACCGATTTTTCGTCATAAAATGACATCTATAAATATATATGAAATCCCCGTAAAGTCAATAGGCAACCTTTTATTATTTTTTGTTTAGAAATCCAGGTTCTTGTCTATACTCTGCCTCGGAGGTGCTTGAATATGAGCAACAAAAAATTGGGAGCCGGTGCAAAATATGCCGTCTGCATTCTGGCTCTGGTGGCCGTGGCGGCGGGCGCAACCGTATATCTGACCCAGCGGAACAATCAGCCGGCCCAGGAGGCAGCCATTCAGGAACCGTTGGTGGAAAATCTGGCAGTCGGTACACAGGCTGTCCAGCCCACCCAGATTGCCGAATCCGGTGCATCCGTGCCCACCACCGTTCC
>JALFGI010000045.1 GCA_022777455.1 Clostridiales bacterium
GCGATTTCCTCCTGCTCGTTTCCCGAGATCAGGACAAGAATGTCTCCCGCCAGAATCCGGGTGTCGCCTCTGGGGATCAGGGTCTGATCCCGGCGGAGGATGCAGCCGATGATGACCTCTTTGGGCAGGTTGATTTCCCAGACCTGCTTCTGGGCTGCCGGATCTGTTTCCGTTATGGGCACTTCCAGAAGCTGCACCCTTCCTTCTCCAATGGGGATGGCCTTTGCCATCTCCTCCATGAACGCCTGCTGTTCAATGATGCTGGTGACAGCGGAAATGGCACAGACCACGCTGTCCACGCCCATTTTATAGAAGAAGTCTGTTTTTTGGGGATCGGACAGCAGAGATAGGGTTTTGGGAACCCGGAACTTCTTCTTACACAGCTCGCAAACCACCAGGTTATCCTCGTCCCGGGGTGTCAGGGCAATGACAAGCTCCATATTCCCGGCGCCCGCATCCTCCAGCACATAGGGTTTTGTGCCATCACCATGAATCACAGTCAGCTTTTCATTTTCCGCCAGTTTTTCGCAGTCGGGCAAATCCTTGTTGATGACCGTGACCCGATAACCTTTTTTCAGCAGAGACTGGGCAAGGGACTTTGCCTTGCTCCTGCCGCCCACCAGAAGTACATTCCCTTTCATGGTTAAACAGCCTCCTTTTCCAACAGCTTGTCAATCTCATTGGCGGACAGCACTGCCGGGCAGATGGTGTCGATGCCCAGCTCCCGGTAGACGCATTCCCGCTCCGGGTCATACAGCCGGGAAATGACCCGCCCCACGCAGTAGTATTCCTTTGCCAACTGGGCAATGAGAATATTGGTGTTGTCGTTGTTGGTAACGGCAATCACCGCATTGGCCCGGGAGATATCCGCTTTTTTCAGGACATCCAAATCTGTTCCGTCGCCTTCCACTGTCAGTCCGCCAAAGGAGGGGGACAGCTTCCGAAACGCTTCCTTCTCCCTATCCAGAATCAGGACATTTTCGCCTTCCTCGGACAGGGTGTTCGCCAGATTGGCGCCCAGCCGTCCGCAGCCCACAATGATGGTATAGTCTGCCTGCTTTTTGTTCTTCAAAATGCTCATTTTGTATTCCTCCTGACCGCGTGACCAATTCCTTTTTCGTCGTATTGGATTTCATAGGGCGATGGAGCTTCCTGAGGGCAATCGCTTTCGTCGTAGGCGCAGCCACCCCGGGAATAAAACGTGCCGTAATGATCCAGATTTTGCCTTGCCGGTAAGTAGGTAGGGTCCAGCGCGTAGGCTGCCCGGAAGTGCTTCATGGCACCGGGGTGGTCGCCCTCTTTTTCCATAACGATTCCCAGCAGATTGTGGGGCTCCGGCGCATTGGGAAATTCCCCCATGGCCTGGCAAATCATGGCCACGCATTTTTGAAAATCCCGGGCTTTGGCATATTTCCGCACCCCATCGCAAAGGGCCTGCAGCTGTATATCGCGGCTGGTCAGTTCCTGTGTCATCATCCTAAAATCCTCCTTTTGCCTTCGGATTGATCTTACACTGGAATTTTAGCGCGGAAGCCGTGAGCGCGGTGTGAGAGATCGGGGTTTCCTGTGAGAATTCTGTGAGAAAACACGCCTGCCGGTTTTCCGCAGGGGCACGATAAATTGGTGTTTGTCGAGCTGCCGCAAAAAACAACAAATCTTGTCATCCTGAGCGAAGCGCAGCGTAGTCGAGGGAGCTTGGCACGGAATGGAACCGGCAAACACACAAGCTTTTTCGTTGGGCCGAAATGAATTGACCGGGAATTATTTTCGATCCTGGACATTTTTGGGTGTTCCTTCTGTTTTGCCTCGATTATCCCGTCAAAAGCTGCCTGCCGGTCCAATCCCAGGAAGATCAGGATCCTCGGATGCGTGTTGACAACATCACAAATTCGTGATAAGGTCACATCCGTCAGAAAAGGAGAACACCATGCAATCCAGAAAATCCCGGATGATATGCTATAAGGAGGAACCTGTCATGTACTATTGCATTGCTGAAACGCTCAAGCCCATACAGCCTGAAGAGATTTCACGCTGGGAGAAAATTGCTGTCATTCTGAAATCGGAAGATATCGTACACAGCAATCTGCCGTCTGCGCTGCTCCCGCCGGATTCCATGCTTTCCCCCGGAAAAAACACAGGCTGCAGGCTAATGGTTGAGCAGAATCGTATTCTTGGTGAGCTTCATATTCCGGCAAAACCACACCAACAGGATAAACATATTGTTTTCACCTGGTGGAACAGCAATCTTCTTTTTGTTGACCCGGACGGAGAAGCTGCCAAATGTATGGAACGGGTCAGAAAAATGCGTCCGCACCATGCGGATGGAGCGGACGATTTGCTGATGGATTTCTATCTTGCCCTGATCACGGATGACCTCTCCCATATTCAGAACATGGAGGAGCGCATTTCCGGGCTGGAGCAAATGGTACTGGATAA
>JALFGI010000244.1 GCA_022777455.1 Clostridiales bacterium
CTTCCAGGAGCCCTCTTCCTCACCGGCCATGTCGTTGTTGGCATGGTCCCCGGCGACGATCATCATTGGCTGCAAAAGCACACGTTTGTAATTCCCGGCCTTCACCAGGGACAAAACCTTTTCCACAGTGGGGGTAGCCTCTACGGTGCCGATGAAATAATTGTTTCTGCCGCTGTCCGTCAGCTTTTTCTGCATTCTTTCATATACTTTGTTGGCGACGGCTTCCGTGCCGTGGCCCATAAAGCAGATGGCGGTTTTATCATCGTCGTAGGCGGCGACGGATGCAGTCAGGGCATCGGCAACGATCCGGAAATCCTCATCAGAGGTCAACAGCGGGGTTCCAATGGAAAGGGAAAGGAAAGCATCCTGATACCGGTTGGCTTCTGTCACCAGCTTCTGATACTCAAAGCCATCCATGATATGCGTTGGCTGAATGACCAGGTTTTTCACGCCATTGGATACGGCCCGATCCAAAGCCTGGGTAACATTGTCGATGGAGATCCCGTCCCGACGCTTCAGATGGTTGATGATCATTTGGCTGGTAAAGCTCCTGCGAAGATCATATCCAGGAAAGGACCTTTCCAGAGCATCCTCGATGGCTCCGATGGTCAGCCGGCAGCTGTTAAGATAGCTGGTGCCAAAGCTGACCACCAGCAGCTCCTTTTCTCCGATACCATCCTGGTTTCTGGGATTGTCCGTCTGACAGATGGGCTGTGAGTTCTGTGCGTTCACTGGTGTTTCCTCCTTCATTTTGAAATGTAAAATAAAACAACATAATCAGGTACGGAAACACGCCGAAAAAAGTGATCATCCGAAAAGATGACCACGCGAAATGACCACAGGATGCCAATCGGCACCCCATTGGGACACGGTACAATCAATTCCTCGTGATCCGGAACACCCCGAGGATGTTCCCGTACCAGCAATCGGCAGGTCTCCTGACTCGTAAGTCATCACGCACCTTCGTCTTCCCGGCTTTCGCCAGTGACTGTCCTTTTCTGACACAGAGGGTGCGCTCGTTACATACAGTGACGAGATCGTACAGGCCTTTCACCTGTTTCCCTATTATCCGTTCCATTCCAAAGGGAACAACCGGCACCGATTCCTTATTCAGTTTATAAGGATTATATCACACAATCCTTTTCAATGCAATACCAATACTTTTCCGACCTACTTGCATTCTTTGCAAGGCCATGCTATAATAGCAAAAAACAATAACTACTTTCTGAGTGCCCCTTTTTAGAAGGGGATAATAGGGAATCGGGTGGAAATCCCGAGCGATCCGGTCACTGTAAACGGAGAGCTGCGCCGTAGGATGCCATTGCCCCATGGGTGAGAAGGCACGGCCAGCGCTGACCCGCAAGCCAGGAAACCTGCTCAGAAGGAATGGTGAGGTATCTTCCGCAGAAAGTAGCTCATCTGAATCGGCAGCAGGGGAAAAGTCCGTCCGGATTTTTCCTGGTTTTGCGTTGCCTTTTTGGATAGCCGCTTTCCATGAATTTGGAAAGCGGTGTTTTGCTGCTATGCGGTGATATAAAAATTTTACCGAAAAGGAGCAAAAGAAAATGAGAAACGGAAAAAAACTGCTGAGTATGGTGATGGCCATCGCGATGGTATTCACCCTGGCCATCCAGGTAAGCGCCGCCGGGAATCAGACGGAGTATCCACTGACGATTAATACCTACAACTATGGGAAAGAGGAGGTTCAGTTTACCTTTGAAAAGGCTCCGGAGCGGGTGTGGGCACAGAATCAGAACAACATTGAGATTCTGCTTGCTCTGGGCCTTGGGGATAAAATTGTTGGCGCCTGTGGGCTGGACGGAGAGGTCCGGGAGGAACTGCAGGATGCCTTTGCCACCATCAACTACTACGACAGTATGCCCCCCAAGGAAGAAATCATTGCGCTGGAGCCGGACTTTATTACCGGCTGGTATTCTACCTTCTCGGATAAACGGCTGGGTGATGTAGACTTCTGGCAGGAGCGCGGGATCGGCACTTATATGGCGCTGAACAGCGGCTGCACCGGCCCTGCGGCAGACAATCCCAGAACTGTTGAAAACGAGTGCCAGGACATCTTGACTCTGGGAAAGATTTTTGACGTGCAGGAGAAAGCGGAAGCGATTGTAGATGAGATTCGTAGTGAGCTGAATAGCGTTGAGGATTATCTGAGCGGAAAAGAACGCCTGAAGGTTGCCGTGTTGGAGGACGAGGGCGGTACTTACCGCGTGTATGGCGAGGATACCCTTGGCGGCAGTGTTGCAATTGCGGGCGGTGCGGAACTGTGTGTCGGAAAACATGGTGAGAACGGTAACATCAGTGCGGAAGATCTGATTGCGACAAATCCGGATGCAATCTTCATGGTCTGGTATGATGGCTATTCCGTGAATGATACGGATTACGCCGGTGAGCATGTTGTGGAGCTGATTACGGAGAATCCTGCCTTCGCAAGTTTGGAGGCGGTGAAGAACGGCCGGGTGTATGCCATTAACCTTAAGTATATTTACTGCAGCGGTATGAACACGCTGGACGGTGTCCGGGTTGTTGCACAAGCGTTGTATCCGGAGCTTTATCAGTGAGAAATCAGAAATCCAAACCCCAGACGGATTTTCGTGGCGGTATCGATCTGAAAAACGGTCTTTTTGCCGGGAAACCAATCTATTGGGTTTTTACACTGCTCCTGCTGATGGCCTTGCTTCTGTCCCTTCTGTGGGCTGTGACAATTGGCTCGGTGGATATTAAAATGTCGGATGTCTACAGCGTGATTCTCTACAAAACCATTGGACTCGGTGATGCGGAACGCTACGCCAAGGGCAGTATGAGCGATATTGTCTGGTTTGTGCGCCTGCCCCGGTTGGTTCTGGCCATCGGTATTGGCATGGCACTGGCGATTTCCGGTTCTGTGATGCAGGCAATTGTAAAAAATCCTCTGGCAGACCCCTATGTTCTGGGATTGTCTTCGGGCGCTTCCCTTGGTGCGACATTGGCGATTTTGCTGGGTGTCGGATCCTTTCTTGGGAGCGGATATGTGGGATTGATGGCCTTTGCAGGAGCCTTTATCGTCAGCCTGGCGGTTGTTGCCCTGGCCAATGTTGGTGGTCGGGCAACTTCCGTGAAGCTGCTCCTGGCAGGAACGGCGCTGTCTTCAATTTGCGGTGCTATTTCCAATTTTGTACTATATGTCATCAACAGCAGCTCCGGCGCGGTAGAGGCTGTTGCAAGGTGGACACTGGGCAGCCTGGCAGGGGCCAAATGGGAAACCAACATTATGATGCTTTTGGTGGCTTTGGCAGGCACAGTGTTTTTCTGGACACAGCACCGCACCTTGAACCTGATGCTGCTGGGAGACGACAGTGCAATCACGTTGGGTACGGATCTGCACCGCTGGCGTATCCTGTATTTGGTCGTGGCATCTCTGTTGGTTGGCTTCGCGGTTTATACAGCGGGAATCATCGGTTTTGTTGGACTGATCATTCCCCATGTTGTGCGTATGATGTTCGGTACGGATCATAAGAAGCTGATTCCCATCTCGGCTCTTTTGGGTGCAATTTTTCTGCTCTGGGCGGACGTGCTCTGCCGGGTGATTCTCCCCAGAAAGGAACTGCCCATCGGAATTCTGACCTCCATGATCGGCGCACCCTGCTTTATTTACCTGATGGTGCGCAAGCGCTACGGCTTTGGAGGTGGGGACTGATGCGTGTGGAAGCGTGCAATGTGCAGTGCGCACTCAATGCAAATCAAATCCTCAAGGGCGTGAGCATGTATGCCTCCCAGCGGGAGATGGTAGGACTGATCGGCCCCAACGGCAGCGGCAAGAGTACGCTTTTGAAGTGCATCTACCGGATTCTTCACCCCACCGGCGGTGCGGTAAGGCTGGACGGTAAGGATCTGCCGGACTATACCACAAAAGAGTCCGCCCGGAAGATTGCTGTGGTGGCCCAGCATAATTACTACAATTTTGATTTCTCTGTTCAGGATGTGGTGCTGATGGGCCGCGCCCCCCATAAGCGTGCGCTGGACCGGGACAATGCGGAGGATTACCGGATCGTGTCTCAGGCGCTGGAAACGGTGGGAATGACTTCCTTTGCCCAGCGCTCCTTCTCCACCCTGTCCGGCGGCGAGCAGCAGCGGGTGATTCTGGCCCGGGCTCTGGCGCAGCAGACTCCCTGCCTGATTCTGGACGAGCCTACCAATCATCTGGATGTGGATGCAAAAGAAGCTTTGAAGCAGGCATTGATCGAATATAAGGGAAGCATTCTCCTGATCTGCCACGAACCGGAGTTTTACC
>JALFGI010000249.1 GCA_022777455.1 Clostridiales bacterium
CCGTGGGCATCACCACGGACACATTGTCGATGCCGTTGGGCACATAGTCGATGGACACATTGTGCCGCTCGAACACGGACAGCACCTTTCTCAAATAGCCCACCTGGCCGCTCAGGCCCCGCTTGCTCAGGGAAATCACGCTGAAATCCTTCTTGCCGGTGATGCCGGTGATGAACCGGTCCGGGTCGGAGTCCCCTTCAAAGGATTCCTTGATCATGGTGCCGGGGTCATTCGGGGCGTTGGTGTTGCGGATGTTCAGGGGGATGTTCTTCTCCCGCACGGGGAAGATGGTGCCCTCGTGGAGCACCTGGGCGCCGGAGTAGCTCAGCTCCCGCAGCTCGTCGTAGGTGACCTCGGGGATGGTCTGGGGATCGTCCACAATCCGGGGGTCGGCCATGAGGATGCCGGACACGTCGGTCCAGTTCTCATACACATCCGCGTCCAGGGCCGCGGCAGCCAGGGCGCCGGTGATGTCGGAGCCGCCCCGGGTGAAGGTGCGGATTTTGCCGTCGGGCATCATGCCGTAGAAACCGGGGATCACAATGCCCATCCCCTTATACCGGTCTTTCAGCAATGCGTAGGTGGCATCCTGGTCCACGCTGCCGTCGAACTTGAAGCGAATCCAGTCTGCGGCGTCCACAAACTGGAAGCCCAGGAAGGCGGCCATCAGCTTGGCGGAGAAATATTCGCCCCGGCTGGCCAGCTCATCCTGGCTGACCATCTTCCGGTCCAGGCCGCTTTTCAGGGCGGAAAACTCGGACTCCAGGTCCAGCTGGATGCCCAGTTCGTCCCGGATCTCCAGGTACCGGGAGCGGATCATTTCATAAATATTGGAGCAATCCACCCCGTACTGGGTGTGGGCGTGGCAGAGGTAGAGCAGGTCCGTGATCTTGTGGTCACCGGAGAACCGCTTGCCGGCGGCGGAAACCACCACCACCCGGCGCTCCGGGTCGGCCATGAGAATGTCCCGAATCTTGCGATACTGCCCGGCATCCGCCATGGAGCTGCCGCCGAATTTGACTACTTTCATCGATTGTCCTCTCTTCTTGGGTAATTACTCCGCAATGGCGGCAATGAAGGCCTCCGGATTTTCCTTCAGCCAGGCGTGGATCTCGCTCACGGCCACGGGAGCGGTAATCACGGCGTCACCCCAGCGGTCCACGATCTCGCCGGTCCAGTTGCCCCGGACGTAATAGGTGAGCGTTTCGGAATTGTCGGCGGACTGGGGCTCGCCGTAGGGGGCATAGAAGCCCTTGCCGGAAAGCACATCCACCAGGTCCTGCACCACATTGTATGCGGTGGGGTACCGGCCTGCGCCCTGACCGAAGAAGCTCATCCGGTCGGAGGTCTCGCCCACGAAGGTGATCAGGTTATAGTTCATGGGCACGGCGGCCTCGGGGGTGCCCTCACCCACCAGGGTGGGCTGCACATAGGCGCTGAAGCCATTTTCCGTGCGCTTGCCGGTGGAGATCAGCTTGCACACCTTGCCGTGGGCTTTAAAATTCTCTACGTCACCGGCGGTGATGTGGGAGATGCCCGCCACGGGAACGCTCTGCTTGTCCAGGGAGATGCCGAAGGCGATGTTGGAGGAGAGAATCACCTTGTGCCAGGTGTCGATGCCCTCCACATCGGTGGCGGGATTAGCCTCGGCGTAGCCCAATTTCTGAGCCTGGCGCAGGGTCTCACCGTAGTCGGAGCCCTTGCGGGTCATGTTGTCAAGAATATAGTTGCAGGTGCCGTTCATGATGCCGCCCACCCGGTCAATCTTCTGTACCCGGCGGGAGCGCTCCAGCTCGGAAAGCCAGCCGATGCCGCCGCCCACGGCAGCAGTGCAGCGCAGCTTCACGCCCATCCGGTTTGCCAGGGGGATCAGCTCATCATAGAAGGTGCACACCAGGGCCTTGTTGGAGGTGACCACATTCTTGCCCGCCTTCAGCGCGGCGCTGACAAATTCAAAGCTGGGATGCAGGCCGCCCATGGCCTCCACCACGGTGTCAATTTCCGGGTCTGCAAGGATCAGGTTAAAATCCTTCACCGCTTCGGCATCCGGAAGCTGGATGTCCTCCAGACACAGAACCTTGGTCACCTGCATGTCATCCCGGGTCTGGGTGATCTCGTAAACGCCCCGGCCAACCACGCCGAAGCCGCACAAACCGATTTTCATATTAGCCCTCCGTTATTCATTTTGTATGGGAAAAGGGTTCCGGGACGGGGCGGTCTGTGTATGCGATACAAAAACAAACATCCCCGTGAAAAGGTACTTGCAATTTTTCATGGTTCAGTATATCATATACCTTGTCATATTTCAATTGCAACAAAATTCCAATGATTTCTACGGTTCCCGCTTCTTTTTGTGCAAATAGTTTAAGTGTTGAGGAGAAAACCATGCTTTATCATTCTACCAGAAACAAAGAACATTTTGTCGACAGCGCCCAGGCGGTGCTCCAGGGTCTGGCCCCGGACGGCGGCCTGTACATGCCGGAGGCGATTCCCGCTTTTGATTGGGAAAAGTGCCTTTCCGGTTCCAGCCAGCAGATGTCCGCCATGATCCTCTCCGCCCTGCTGCCGGACATTCCCCATATGGAGCAGCTGGTGGCCAGAGCCTACACCGGCAAATTTGAAACCGAAGAGCTGACTCCTACCGTACCCGTGGGAGACTACACGGTGCTGGAGCTGTTCCGTGGCCCCACCTCCGCGTTCAAGGATGTGGCATTGTCTATGCTGCCCCAGCTGCTCACCGCCGCCCGAAAGGTGAAGGGGGAGGAAAAGGAGATTCTGATCCTCACCGCCACCTCCGGTGACACCGGCAAGGCGGCCCTGGTGGGCTTCCAGGATGTGCCGGGGGTGCGCATCTGCGTGTTCTACCCCCACGGGGGCGTCAGCCAGGTCCAGCGGGCCCAGATGGTGACCCAGGAGGGCGGCAACGTGGCGGTGTGCGCCGTGGAGGGCAATTTCGACGATGCCCAGACCGGGGTGAAGCAGATTTTCACCCAGTGCCAGGGGAAGAAGCTGCCCTTTGAGCTGTCCAGCGCCAACTCCATCAACATCGGCCGCCTGGCTCCTCAGGTGATGTACTATTTCCGGGCCTACCGGAATCTGCTGGACGCCGGAAAAATCCGGCTGGGGGACAAGGTGAATTTCTCCGTACCCACCGGCAATTTCGGCGACATTCTGGCCGGCTACCTGGCAAAGCGCCTGGGCTTGCCTGTGGGCAGGCTGATCTGCGCCTCCAACGCCAACAACGTGCTCACCGATTTCATCCGCACCGGCACCTATGACCGCCGCCGTCCCCTGCTGAAAACCACCTCCCCCTCCATGGACATTCTGGTGTCCTCCAATTTGGAGCGGCTGCTGTACCTGCTCTCCGGGGATACCGCGTTGGTTGCCGATCTCATGGCAAAGCTCAGCGCCGACGGGGTATACACCGTGCCCGATGGACTGAAGGAAGCCATTCAGAAAGAATTCTGGGCCGCTTACTGCGATGATGACCGGGCAGCGGAAGTCATGGGCCGGGTCTACAGGGAGCAGGGCTACCTGTGCGACCCCCACACCGCCGCCGGCTTTGCTGCCGCGGAGGACTATGTGGCGGCCACCGGGGACCATGCCCCCATGGTGGTTCTCTCCACCGCCTCCCCCTATAAATTCCCCGCCGCCGTGCTTTCCGCCATCGGGGGTGACACCACCGGCAGCGAGTACGAGCAGATGGACCGGCTGCAGGAAATCACCGGCGTCCCCATCCCCGCCCCCCTGGCCAGCCTGCGGAATAAACCCGAGCGCCATACCGATGTCATTGCAAAGGACAAAATGCTGGATTACGTTTTGAATTTGTAATTGGGGAAAACGAGAAATTGTAATTTGGCGTACCGGAACTGACGCACCCCTTGGCTCCCCCTATGGGGGAGCTGGCTGCCCCGTAAGGGGCAGACTGAGAGGGCAGCGTGGTTTGATTTCGAGTGCAATTATTTTACTGCGGCACCCTCTCAGTCAGCCTGTTCGGCTGACAGCTCTCCCAAAGGGAGAGCCAAGGGCGCTCTGCCGCGCCAGTGCGTTAATTTGCAATTTAAGCCTACAAAAACGTTACCGGGCACCCCCCAGGAGTCCCGGATGACACACAGGCCCGGTGCGCCATTGGCTGCGGGCCCTGCCCGCAAATTACAATTTTCCTGTTCCCCCACGGAAGCTGAACACAATCATACAACGGAGATATTATGAAAAGAGTAACCATCCGCGTTCCCGCCACCACGGCAAACCTGGGCCCGGGGTTTGATGCCTTCGGTTGTGCCCTGAGCCTGTACACCGACGTGACCTTTGAGGAAACCGATGAGCCCGGCCTCACCATCACCGGATGTGACGAGGCCTACACCGGTCCGGACAACATGGCCTACACCTCCTACTGCGCCGTGCTGGCCTCCCTCAGTGAAGAGGTCCGGGGGGTGAAGATCCACATCGATGCCCACATCCCCATCTGCAGAGGCCTGGGCTCCTCCGCCGCCCTGCTGGTGGCCGGC
>JALFGI010000275.1 GCA_022777455.1 Clostridiales bacterium
ACCATCGGACTGCGGAAAATTCTGAAGGAAAACCAGCTCTGGGCCGCCGGTTGCCTTGGTGCCATGGCCCACTCCGTGGGGCAGATGATCGCCGCCATTGCCATCACCCGGACGGCGGGGCTGCTGGTGTATCTGCCGGTGATGATCGTCATCAGCATTTTCACCGGCCTGTTTACCGGCCTTTGCGCCCAGTATCTGGTGAAACGGGGAGGAAAACTATGGAAAACTATTTTCAGATGAATCTGACCCGGCAGCAGATCGATGCCATTTCCAATCTGGGTCTGGCCCACATTGGTGACGGCGTGTGGGAGCTGCTGTGCCGGAGCTGTCTGTGCGCCAGGGGAGAAAAAACCGTGGGCCAGCTCCACCACGACACCATTGCCATGGTAAAGGCCCCTGCCCAGGCGGAATATGCGGACCGGCTTCTGCCCCTGCTGACGGAGCAGGAGGCCGCCTACTACCGCCGGGGAAAGAATTCCCACGTCCACGCCGTGCCCAAAGGTGCCACCCCCGCCCAGTATGCCAAAGCCACGGGCCTGGAAGCCCTGTTCGGCGCACTGTACCTGGCTGGGCAGACAGAGCGGCTGAATGAACTGTTCCACGCCGTCACCGCCGAAACGCCACCGTCGGAATGAGGGAGATTGGGCATCAACGCACCGAAACCGCCCCTTGGCTCCCCCTCTGGGGGAGCTGGCTGCCCCGCAAGGGGCAGTCTGAGAGGGTTTTTGCCGACTGCGGTACCCTCTCAGTCAGCCTGACGGCTGCCAGCTCTCCCAAAGGGAGAGCCAAGGGCGGTGCGAAAAATTCTGCTTTCCTTAAGGAGGGCTGTGATGTTAACCTACGAGTTAAAAAAGGCCCCCGGGGTGCCTCTCTATGAGGCCCTTTACCGCTGCATCCGCCAGGACATTCTGGACGGGAAGCTGAAGCCGGGGGAGAAGCTGCCCTCCAAGCGGGCCCTGGCCCAGCATCTGGAGCTGGGAAAAATCACAGTGGAGGCCGCCTACGCCCAGCTGCTCTCCGAGGGCTACATCTGCTCCCGGGAGAAGGTGGGCTTTTTTGTGGAAACGGTGGAGCGTCCCGCTCCGGTGAGTCCCCAGCTCCCCCGGGTCAAAGCGGCGGGCGCGCCTTCCGTTCCGGCGCTGGACCTCACCGCCAACGGCACCGGTCATTTCCCCTTCACCGTCTGGAGCCGGCTCCAGCGGGAGGTGATTCTGGACTACGACCGCCAGCTCCTGCTGCCCCTGCCCAACCAGGGAATCCCGGAGCTGCGCAGCGCCATTGCCGGGCATCTGGCCGCCTTCCGGGGCATGACCATCGACCCGGAAAACATTCTCATCGGCGCGGGCACGGACTTTCTGTATAATCTGCTCATCCAGCTTCTGGGCCGGGACAAAACCTACGCCGTGGAGGAACCGGGCTACGGAAAGATCCGCCAGATCTACGCCGCCAGCGGCGTTGGCTGCATCAGCGTGCCCATGGACGCGCAAGGGGTATGCCCCGGGGCGCTGCAGGATGCCCAGGTGCTGCACATCTCCCCTTCCCACCATTTCCCCACCGGTCTGGTCACACCCCTGAGCCGCCGCCAGGAGCTGCTGGCCTGGGCGGGAAACACCAACTGGATCATCGAGGACGACTACGACTCTGAATTCCGGTTCACCGGCCACCCCCTGCCCGCCCTGCAGAGCATGGCCCCGGAGCGGGTAATCTACATCAACTCCTTCTCCAAAAGCCTGGCCCCCTCCATCCGCATCAGCTATGTGGTGCTGCCGGAGGCGCTGATGGAACAGTTCCGCAGCCGCCTGGGCTTCTACGGCTGCACGGTGCCCAGCTTCGAACAGTACACCCTGGCCAGGTTTTTAAGCGGCGGGCATTTTGAAAAGCACATCAACCGGATGCGCCGGTTTTACCAGAAGCGGCGCAACCTGGTGATCGAAGCCCTGTCCCACTGCGCCGCGGCAGACAAGCTGACCATCATGGAGCAGGACGCGGGACTCCACTTTCTTTTGCAGGTGGATACCGGGTGGTCCGACGCCCGCCTCACCGGCTGGCTCATGGACCTGGGCATCCGGATACAGCCCTTAAGCAGCTTCTACCACGCCTCCGCCCCCGGGGACCTCCACTGCCTGGTGGTGAATTATTCCGGCCTGGAGGAGAAGCAGCTGGAGGCCGCTTTGCAGCGGCTGGAGCAGGCCATGAAAAAAGGCTAGTCCCGCTTGCATTCCGGTAGCCTAGCCTTTATAATGGGTGCATATTGGGGTTGGTAAAATGTTGTTTGGCAGTGCGTTGAACGGCACATGGTTCGTCCATTCCGTAGAACGGAAAAAACAAACATGAAACCGTTCATCCAAGTACGCAGGAACGTTACCGGGCACAACCCAGGAGTCCCGGAGGACACACAGGCCCGGTGCGCCATTGGCTGCGGGCCCTGCCCGCCAATTTACATCCCATGATTACAAACCAAAGGAGGGAAAACGTATGCGGCTCAGTCAGGCGGCCTATCGGGGGTGCCTTTTGGGGATGGCTGTGGGCGATGCCATGGGTTATCCGGTGGATTCCCTGCGGCTCAGCGAAATCCGGGAAAATTACGGCCCAAACGGGCTTCTGGGCTACGACCTGGTGAACGGTTACGCGGACGTGACCTCCTATACCCAGCTGGCGGCTTTCACCTGCAACGGACTGCTCATCGCCCTGACCCGGGGACAGATGATGGGCAGAATGGCCCCCCTGGTAAAATATGTAGGACTTTCCAGCCGGGAATGGCTGGCCTCCCAGCGCCCCTGGGGGCGGCCGGAGCGCACCTTCTGCTGGCTTCTCCGCCGGCCGGACATCTGCCGCCGCTACTGCATGGACACCCGGATGCTGGATACCCTGAGCCGGGAAAATCTGGGCACCCCGGAGACCCCGGTGAATTCCTTTACCACCCCCGGCAGCCTCACCACCGCCATCGGCGTGGGTCTTTTTCATCACCCGGACCGGATGAAGCAGCCGGAGCTGGACCGGCTGGGGGCGGAAACCGTGGCGCTGACCCACGGCGGTCCGCTGGCCTTCCTCACCGGTGCGGCCCTGGCACATATGATCAGCCGCAGCCTGTACGAGCCCAGGCTCCCCCTGCGCCAGCTGGTGCAGGAGACGGTGCAGATGCTCTGCGCCCAGTTTGCCCGCCAATATCCCGCCCAATGCAGCGAGCTGACCACCCTGCTGCGGCTGGCGATCGCCATGGAGCATGACGTGAGCCTGGCCACCTGGGACGTGATGGAAAAGCTCCACTGCGACAGCGCCGCCCAGGTGCTGGCGGGAGCGGTGTACGCCTGCCTCGCCGGAGGAGAGGAATTCGACTCCGCCATGATCATTGCCGTGAATCACTCCGGCCGAAGCTCCGCTGTGGGCGCGGTGGCCGGTGCCCTGCTGGGCCTGCGTCAGGGAGAAGCCGCCCTGCCGGAATTTTACCTGGAATGCCTGGAGCCCGCCGACACCCTCCGGGAGCTGGCCGACGACATGTGGACCGGCTGCCCCATGGAGCAGGGCAACCGTCTGTTCGACGCAGACTGGGACCACAAATACATCCACGGCGGGAAATAATCTGCCGTTGCGTTGTCGGTTTTGTAAACACATTGACGAATTGTAATTTGAAGCGCAGGGCGCTTCATCCCAATGCGTGCTCGGCTGGTGTGTCATCGATACACTCCTGGGTACAGCTCGGTTCGTTTTTGCACGCCATGATTGGATGGGAAATCATTTTTACTGCGCAGGAACGTTAC
>JALFGI010000297.1 GCA_022777455.1 Clostridiales bacterium
TTATTGTTCCGCGCCGGTTTTGAACCGGGTCATCATTTCGTTTGTCAGGCTGAAATCATCGGGCTGGAGTTCGATCTCCTCCCGGGATACCCACTGGGCGTATTTTAATTCGTTTTCGTCCATGTGGATGGTGCCATCCCCGTCCAGCTCACAGAAGAAGCCCATCAGCAGGTCGTTGGCGATGCCCCAGGGCTGGGAGGCGTAGTAGCGGATGTTCTTCACCCGGACGCCGGCCTCCTCCATCACCTCCCGGGCAACCGTCTGTTCGGCGGTCTCGCCGATTTCCGTGAAGCCGGCAATCAGGGCGTTGTGGGAGAAGCCTTCCCGGTAGCGGGTGATGAGGAGCTTGTCCCCGTTCTTCACGCCCACAATCACGGCGGGCATGATTCTGGGGTAGGCAGTGTAGCCGCAGGCGGGACATTTCCGGGCCCGCTCCGTGGGGGAGTGAACCATCTCAGCGCCGCACCGGCCGCAGAACCGGGTGTCCCGATACCAGTCCGCCAGGTGCTTGCCGGTGAGGGCGGCAAAAATCCGGTGCTTGGATATCCGTTGTTCCCGGCGCAGCTGCTTCACATCCGCGAGGGCAAAGCCTGCCGGTATGGTATGTATGTCGTTTTTCAGAAAATACCGCTCTTCGTCCACGGAAAACAGGTAGGTGCAACCCTCTGCCCCCAACTCCTTCACCATAGGGAACCGGTCCTGGGGCCCCAGAAGCAGATTCTGCCCCTGGAAGCAGAGCACCCAATCGTCCGCCTGAGGTTTGGCGGCAGGGTCGTATTGATTGTGTAGAACATGGGGAAAAATATCCTGAATCATGGTGTAACCTCTTTTTGATTGAATTCAACAGGTAATCAGGTAAATTGTAATTTGGCGGGCAGATACGGCAGCGCCCCTTGGCTCTCCCTTTGGGAGAGCTGTCAGCCGAACAGGCTGACTGAGAGGGTACCGCAGGAAGATAATTGCACCCAAAATAATCCACGCTGCCCTCTCAGGGGCGCCCCTTACGGGGCAGCCAGCTCCCCCAGAGAGGGAGCCAAGGGGTGCGCCGGTTCCGGAACGCCAAATTGCAACTTGTCCCTGTGGCTTAAAGTCTACTGCCGGACTAGCTGTTCACCGCCAGATTCTGAATCCATTTGCCCTTTTTCAGGAAGTTGGAGCCAAGAGCGGCCTTGAGGATGTTGGTGCTCTGGCAGATGAAGTACAGGGGCAGGATGGTGATGCCGGTGAACCGGCTCAGGATGAAGCCCAGGGGCACCATCACGGCCCAGACAAAGCCGCTGTCGAACAGGAAGGTGATGTAGGTCTGGCCGCCGGAGCGGAGAACGAAGTAGGCGGCGTTGGCAAAGGCATCAAAGGGCATGAACAGGGCGCAGATCACAATCAGCCGGGTGGCCAGGTGGCGCACGGCGTAGGAGGTGTTGTAGATGTGGGGGAAAGCGCCGGACAGGGCGATGGTCAGAAGGCCGAATACAACGCCGGAGGACACGGAAATGGCGATGAGCTTCCGGCTGGAATCCTTTACCTCTTCTCTCGGGGCAGAGGCGCCCAGCATCTGGCCCATAAGGATGCCGTCCGCCGCGCCCATGGACATGAACACCACGCTGGTCAGGTTGAAGAGGGTGGAGGTGATGTTCAAGGCGGGCACCACATCCAGGCCGCAGGTGGAGTAGCACTGGTTCATAAAGGTCATGCCGGTGGACCAGAGCAGCTCGTTGGCAAGCAGAGGCATTCCCTTGACGATGATTTTTTTCAGCAGTGCGCCGGGAATCACAAAGGAGCGGTAGGCACCAACAATGAAGGGATTCTTCTTGGAATTCAGGTGGGTCCATCCGGCCACAATGCCCAGCTCCACAAACCGGGAGATGACGGTGGCCAGCGCCGCGCCCTCCACGCCCATCTCCGGCGCGCCGAAGTGGCCGAAAATCAGGATGTAGTTCAGCACCAGGTTCGTAAGGGTTGCCACAATGCCGCCCAGCATGGGAATGAAGGTCTGGCCGGTTTCCTTCAGTGTTCCGGCGTAGGCGCTGGTAATGGCAAAGGGAAGCAGGCCAAACAGCATCACTTCCAGATAGCCCTGGCCGTATTCCAATATGGCGTTGGCATCGGAGGCGGTACCCTCTCCGGTGAGGAACAGCCGTATCAGCGGCTTGCTGGCAAAGGTAAATATCAGAAGTCCGGCACCAGCCAACAGCGTGCAGACGAGAATTTTGAACCGGAAGGTGTGGCGGATGCCGTCGTTGTCTCCGGAGCCCTGGAATTGGGCGGTGAAGATGCCCGCGCCGGCGGTGGCGCCGAAGATAGACAGATAAAACACAAACAGCAGCTGGTTCACAATGGAAACGCCGCTCATGGGCAGGGTACCCACCCGGCCCACCATAATGTTGTCCAGCAGTGACACAAAGTTGGTGATGCCGTTTTGGATGATGATGGGGATGACAATGGTCATGACCCTTCGGTAAAAGGCCTTGTCACCGATGTAACGCTTCAGTCTCATTTTTTGTTAACCTTCTCCTCTTGTACAAATGATTCCATATTCGCATTTTCTCTCATTTTGAATGATAGCATGAAATTACTCAAAAAGCAAGGGTGTGGGGATGAATCGTTGGGAAACGATGACGGTTCTGAAGGGGACGTTGAATGGAATATGGTCCATTGTACCATGAACTTACCGCTCAATTTTCCGGCTTAACGAGAAGCGAAACGCCTCCCCTGCGGCAGCGTGCAATTTTGCTGGGAGAATGAAATATAACCAAGGTGGAAAGATAGGACAGAGAAAAAAGGAGCGATGAAATTGGAAAAGCATGTGGATATTCTGATCCTGGGGGCAGGCTGCGCCGGACTGACGGCAGGGATCTATGCCGCCCGGGCGGGGAGAAAGGCACTGATTCTGGAAAAGGGGTTGCCCGGCGGACAGGCGGCGCTGACGGCAGTAATCGACAATTACCCCGGTCTGCCCGGCATCGACGGGGTGAGCCTGATCCAGAAGATGGAACAGCAGGCAAAGCAGTGCGGGGCCGAAATTCTGTGCACCGGGGTGCTGGACGTGGATTTGCCTGAGAAACGGGTGGTAACGGAAGCGGGAGTATTTACAGCGGATGCCCTGATCCTGGCCACCGGGGCGGAACCGAAGGAACTAGGCATTCCCGGGGAAACCCAATTCCGGGGCAAGGGCGTGAGCTACTGTGCAACCTGTGACGGGCAGTTCTACCGGGGAAAAGACATCTATGTGGTGGGCGGCGGCAACAGCGCCGGGGAAGAAGCGCTGCATTTGGCCCGGTTGGGACGCAGGGTGTTTCTTCTGGTTCGGAAGAAGGAGCTGCGCTGTGATGCCGCCATCCGGGAGCGGGTGCTGAACCATCCCAAAATCCAGGTGCTGTTTCACCACACCCTGGCGGAAATCCGAGGCAGGGAGACAATGGAATCCCTGGTGATTCAGAATACCGAAACCGGGGAAAGTACCCCGGTTCCGGCGGAGGGCTGCGGCGTGTTCATTTTCATCGGCTACCGGCCAGCCTCCCAGCCGTTTGCCGGAGCGGTGGAGACGGATGAAGGCGGTTATGTCACGACGGACGAGAACCTGCAAACCAATCTTCCCGGGGTGTTTGCTGCCGGGGATGTGCGGCACAAAGAACTGCGGCAGATCGTCACCGCCGTGGCGGACGGTGCAATTGCCGGAGTCGGGGCTTGTAAATTCCTGTCGGCTATGCTATGATGGCCCCATCTGAAGGAAGGGACGGACCTCCATGGAAATCAAAAACAGAACCGCCGGCTACGCGGCCATCCAGAGCTTTTTCTGGATGTGCTACGCCTCCATTATGGGCTTTGTCAGCATGTATCTGCTCCAGGCCGGATTTGACAACAGTCAGGTAGGCATTCTCATCGCCGGGGCGGGACTGCTGTCCGCCCTGCTCCAGCCGGTGGTTGCCGCCTACGCGGACAAGCCCGGCAGCCTGAGT
>JALFGI010000326.1 GCA_022777455.1 Clostridiales bacterium
TTTCCATTCGATACGGCGAGGATACTATACGCCCCATTCGGCAGATAAAACACAGATTTTCCGTTTTCGTCGGTGGTGGGGACACTGCCTGTAACGGGTTTCCCATTCTCGTCCAACAGCAGCACATCGGCCACCATGCTCCCATCCTCAAACAGGTTGACCACCACATCCTGCACCGGCTCCCGGGACTGAGAAAGAACTGTAACCGTCGTTTTATACGCTTTGTACGGGCACTTTGTAAAACCCCAATCCATATTATCTGCAGAGAAGTAGATATCTGACATTTTACTCTTCAGTTCAGCCAGCGTCCACTTATCTTTCCAGAAATCACCGAATATTTTTATCTCCAATGCCAGGGACGCAACCTTATCTACCTCTCCCTCAAAGCAAACCGCACATGTATGTACCTCACTGCTGGAGGGGGAGGATACACCCTGCCATTTGTCGGAAGCAGATACTTCAAAACCAACCGTTCCGCTGACGGACAAGTCAAGTGTCTTCCGGCTAATCACAGAAATGCCCAACTTCGCTTTGACCCCGATAAACAGTTTCCCGGAGAACTCCACTTTGCTTTTCACCGAGGGAGGAGCGCTGATATCCGACCATCTGCCCAAATCACTGTCGTAAGCCTGCCCCACGGAACCCTTCCACTCGATCTTGTAGGATATGCTTCCGGAGGCTTCCACCACAAAACTGGGATCGACATGGGCAAATACGCCTGCACACAGCGCGATATCAAATTTTCCCATCGGGAGCTCGCATAACTTCAACTTCCCGGTTAAGGCGACACTACCGGAAAGAGAATAATCGCAGGAGAACGAAACATATTGATAATTCAGGCTTAGGTATACTTTCAAATTTAGGGTAAGACCGAAGGCAATCTTTCCGCTAATTGTAATGTCAGCATTGTCATCTCCTTTTATCCTGTGGGAGATTCCAAAGTTGGTTCCAATGCTTCCCTTTTCATCAACCTCCACCCTCAAGCCAAACGTTGCCGCCTGTGGTTCTTCCTGATCTGCCGCGAATTCTTCATCGCTGATGACGGTCAGTCCCTCTGACAAAGTGCTGTCATCATAGGTAACCGTCTTATCACAGCTGTCCTCCTCAATCTTCACGAAATCGAACACATTAGACAGATCGGCATCCGCGTTTTCGCTGACGGTAACCGTGGTCCCGCTGACGGACACACTGGCGGCGTTGACGATCAGCACGGTGCCATCGGGGTATGTATAGGCAAAGGAGTCCCCGGGCTTCATGAACAGGAACCGCTCATCGGCGTTGGCAACGGTATAGGTGCCGTTACCGTTGTCGGTGATCTGGTTCTGCTCACCCCCGGCCTCCGCCAGCAGGGTGTGCTCGTTGAAAACGGCAAAGTTGGTGGTTCTGTCATTGTCCAGGTTCAGCACCAGCTCCGGGTTGAAGTCATCCACCGTAGCGGCCAGGATATCCTGCATGGTCTTGGTATACCGGTCGGTTTTGAATTCCCCGGACACCGGGTCGTTGTTCCGGGCATCCAGAAGGTACGCCCCCGCCTTGAAATAATAGGGCATGGAGGCAATCTCAATCTCCACCGTGGCAACAGTCTCCTCAGGAGATACCGCCGCAGTGCCGGAGCCCAAGAGCTTACTGCCATCCTCCGTGTAGATGGCAACCACCAGATTGGCCTCCACCGGCGTGGTATACTCCACCGTGGCAATGGTGCCCTCCACCACCAGATCGCAGATGCGGGCATTGTACTGCTCCTGCGCATCGTCCCCCTCAGCGCCGCTTACCGTATTGCTCAGCAGCGTACCGAAGGAGTTCTCCGCTTCCAGTGTCAGATCGTTGCTGACCGACGGACTTTCCGTCTGCGCCCCGGCCGCCACCGGAACCATGGGCAGCACCATCGCCATCACCAGGATCAGAGAAATCAACCGTTTGCTCATTGTATATCCCTCTTTCTTCTTTTCTTCTCCAAATTAAATATCCCGCTTCATCTGCAAAAACCGAGTATCGCCCCACCCCAGCAGGCAGGCAAATTATTGTTTAACGCTCCGCCTCCAAGTTTCCTGGCATTGCCATGAAAAACGCTGTCATTGCCATGAAAAACGCTGTCATTGCGAACCAGTGCGCACACTGGTGTGGCAATCCCCCCGTCCTTCCACAATTTTTCGTTTAGGTTATCGGCTTTAATAAGCAGATCGTGGAATTAGTGTTATTCAAACATTTCCAAAACAGATCTGCAAACAACAATTTGCTGTGCAGCTTATTAAAGCCGATAACCTGAACCGATTTTAATTATAAATGGAAATCCCACGTTTTGCAAGTAGAAAAAAGCCATGCGTGTAAAAAGCAGGAAAACCCGGAACTGGATCGTGGCAATCACGCTTCCAATTCCGGGCTTTGCTCCTTTGGTAGGCCCTGCTGTTGGGGGCCTTGCGGGTGACGGGGTTCAGCACGCCCCAGGTGGTTCTTCGCTTCGCATCCAGCTTCCGTTTTTCCTTCTTGGACAGCTTCCCGTAGGGAATATACTTTTCCATATGGCTTTCTCCTTCCGTGGCTTCTCCGGAAATCCCGGCTTCCGCATTGTATCAAATAATCAAATCCGTGTCAAATAATCCATACGCAGACGCTCCCTCCCCCAAGAAAACCATTATGTCCCGCCCCAAATTTGGTAGAATCCAAGGTCCTTATCCAACTTGGCAGTCCCAATAACTGTTGTTTAGTGGTGTCACCGAATTGACAAGTGACAGTTGGCAATTTTTGTATCCTTTCAGAAAGATCAAAAACGCCCAAATCCTACTGTAGGGGAGCCATT
>JALFGI010000001.1 GCA_022777455.1 Clostridiales bacterium
GCTCCGGTCATTCCCACTTCATCACCGTAATAAATCATTGGCATACCGGGCATCAGAAGCTGCAGTGCAGCCGCCAGCTTTTGTCGTTGCTTGTTCTCACCGCACAGGTAAAGCAACCGGGCTGTATCATGGCTTCCCACCAAATTCCACAGCAACGGATAGGCTGCGCTGTGGGTGTTGCCTCGCTGGAAGCCCAGATTTCCTGCAAATGTGGACGCTTTTGCGGTTCCTGTTGCTACAAAGTCCAGGATGTTCCGGTAAAAGGGATAGTTCATTACACTGTCCCACTGGTCACCCTGTAAAAAGTCCGGTGCATGGTGCCAGATTTCGCCAACAATCAGCGCCTCCGGGAATTCAGCCTTTACAGCCTTGCGGAAGCTGCGCCAAAAGTCGTGAGAAATCTCATCTGCCACATCCAACCGCCAACCGTCCACACCGGCCTTTCGGAGCCAGTGCAGTGCCACATCGGTGAAATAGGCTGCGGCCGCAGGGCAGCGCAGATTCACCTTTGGCATACCCGCGAAATAGCCGAAGCACTTGTAATTGTGCGAACCGGGGGTCTGGCAAAGGGGAAACTGATCCACATAGTACCAGTCTTTATATACGGACTCTGCCTGATTATCTAAAATATCTTTAAAGGCAAAAAAATCCCGAGAGGTATGATTGAATACACCATCCAGAATCACCCGGAGCCCCATTTCATGCGCCCGGTCCACCAGTTCCTTCAGATCGTCTGCGGTGCCGAAGGAAGGGTCGATCGTATAATAATCAATGGTGTCATACTTATGGGTGGAATTGGACCGGAAAATAGGTGTCAGATAAATTACATCCACACCAAGATCATGGATGTAGTCCAGATGGGAGATGATACCCCTCAGTGAGCCACCCAGATCTGCTTTCGAATCAATGGGTGCCTGATACCAGACACTTTCCTCGACCGCTCTGCTGGCAGCAAACCGGGATGGGAAGATCTGGTATATGACCTTATTCGCGGCCCAGGACGGAACACGGAAGCACTCCTCCTCCCGAAGTGTTTGAGGGCAGTCAAAGAACCGCTCTATATCCTCCGGAATCGAATCCGTAAAACCGCAGTTGCTGAAATACACCCGGTGCCCTGCATGATCCTCCAGTTCAAAGCAGTAGCGCAGACATATGACCTGAAATTCCAGTTCCGCCTCATAATAATCACGCAGACCATCGCTGGCAACCCATTTCATTGGTGTTGTCCGCCGTGTGTCCTTGATTTTTAAAGGTATATACTTATCCCGGGTATGCAGTGTCACGCTGCACAGATCATTCTTACCAGTTTGCAATCGGAACAAAAATTTCCCCGGTTCCATGCAAAAGCAATATTCCTGCGTAGCTTCATGGTGGATTGCGGCCAGATTCATGGTGGAGCCCTCACTTTGCAGATAACAGATTTTTGTATTTCCAGTAACCTTTGTTCCATCGCAGGAACATAAACACTGCCCGAACACATTCGTCCAATGCCATAGCAGCATAGGCACCAACAGCCATCCATCCCAGATGGACACCAAAGAACCATGTTCCACCTGCTGCACAGACAAAGGCAAAAACTACAGCAATGACCATGGGATACATCGCATCGCCGCTGGTTTTCAGCGCATTGCCGAAAACCAAGTTGGTCATGCGTCCAATTTCCAAGGCAATATCCACGATCAGCAGTTTGCTGACCAGACAAATCATTTCCGGATCATCGGTAAACAATTTCAAAATAGGGTGGGCACATAAACCGAAGAATCCCGCTATGCTGACGCCCAGGCATATACCGATTATGGCAACCTTGCGGGTATCACGATCACAGGAGTTCAGTTCTCCGGCACCTATGCGCCAACCCACCATGATAGCGTTGGCCTGCGCCAGTGCAGCACCTGCACTGAAAGAAAAGTTAGCGATTTGAACTGCGTATGCTCGAGCTGTCGCCTGCATCCCGGTGTCATCCATCCCATTCAGCAAACTGATAACTATGGTAACCGCCAGATTATACAGTGATGTCTCCATTGCAGCAGGGAGACCGACCCGAATGATTTTGCGCAGAAGATCCCGGTTTTTCGGAGGATCTGCCTCGTATACCGGGGGGATGCGCCGCCGGGAAATAAGCCATACCCAAAGCAAATGGATCACGCGTGAAATTCCAGTAGCAAGGGCCACTCCCAGAATTCCCCAGTGCAGCACGAAAAGGAACAGTGCGTTTAGGATCACATTTACTGCATTTGCCAGAACAGTTCCGCTGAGTGTGGGGGCCGTATGGCCGAAGGCACGAAGATAACTGGAGAATATAGGGATCATCGCATTATAGATACAGAACAATCCCACCGTCTGCAGATAGGTTTTTGCGGGCTGCAAAAGCTGGTCCGCTATTCCGATCCCCTTCAGAATAGAACCAGCGAAGCAGTATAGTGCCGCACTGATCATAATACCGGTGACCAGATTGAACAGCAGACCCAAGTGCATGGCTCGCTGGGCAACTCCTGGGCGCTTTGCGCCGATGTACTGTGTCATCACAGCGATCATGCCTGAAGAAATGATGGAAAACATGATCACGAATATACTGATATACGTATTGGCAGTTCCTACGGCCCCCACCGCCTGATCTCCTTCCGACGAGAGCATCAGCGTATCCACAACGCCTGTGAGCATGGAGCAGAGTGTTTCAAAGAAGATTGGGAAAAACAGTTGAGGCAAGCTCTTTTTATCGGTGGTCACAACAGTCACTCCTTTTTCATTAATTACATTATATCCTCCTGATACTGATAATTCTTGTCATTTTTCAACTAATAGTTGCACGATTTCCTTTTCGTGCTACAATGAAAGATATACAGGAAGGATGTGCCGTTATGAACTACATGCTGCGGGAAAGCAAAAGCCATGGAACCCCCGAATATCCCTATTCCCATTATACCATTTCCAATCTCCGCCACAGTTTTCAAATGCCGGTCCACTGGCATGATGAACTGGAAGTGATTTATGTGCGGCAAGGAAAGCTGTGGGTCAATGTGGGTGGGACAGTCTACAACATGACCGGTGGACAGGTGGTGATCGTCAACCCCCGGCAGCTGCATCTGATGGGCTCTGATGATATGTCTGTCCGCTATCATACGTTGCTGTTCCCGGTTGAACTGATTTCATTTCAGTCCCAGGATGAACTGGAGCAGACCGTTTTCCACCCTTTGCGAACCGGTAAGCTGATGCTGCGTACCAAAGTGCTGGAGGCGGTTCTTACGCCGGAGAATCTGGCACTTCTGGATAGAGTGGTGCAGATCAATGATCGTAAGAACTCTATGTATCAGTTGGAGACCAGACTTCTTCTGCTGCGTTTCTTAATGGAGGTATTGCGAATTTGTCCGTTGGTACAGGCAGATACAGATGAAGAAGGGGAGCTTCAGCGGGAAATGCTGGAGTACATCCGGATTCACTATAAAGACAGAATTACCCTTTCGGATATGGCAAAACAGTTTCATCTGTCATCCAAATACTATTCCAGGTACTTTAAGGAGCATTTTCATTTGACATTTTCGGAGTATATCGGACAGATTCGGATGGATCATGCCCGGGAGCTTTTGGAAAATACCGACCTAAGTGTTACAGAAATCGCAATCCAATGCGGTTTTTCCGGTATTAGCTTTTTTATCCGAAGGTTCACTGAAGCCAACGGATGCTCCCCGCTTAAATGGCGTCAGCAGCATAAAAACGCAGAAAAGTACGCTACCGTTTCTAACCCTGAGGCAACATGATCTTAATGACGATCTAAAGTTGTAACACCTGTCCGAACACGAACGGGTGTTTTGAAGACTGCCACGCTGTATAACAGAGCCGCCCATGTTGCCATGGACGGCTCGCTTTTATTCTTCAGTTTTCTTTGGTGGGAGATCTTCCACTCGCTCCGCAAGCGGTCTGCGGTTCCGATTCCTACTGAACGAATCGCTAACTTCGGTGATCACCTGACCTTTTCGTCCCCTTCTCCCACCACTTTTGACGACTGGCAAGACAAGTGCTCCACGCCAAAACCGAAATTATGGAAGACGGCACGCTGAATGGCGCTATGAGCCAGGAAGAAGCTGACCGCTTCGTTACATTAATCCCAAACTGTAAATACATGAAAGTTGACTCGCTACACGTTATACATATAGATAAATCCCTGATGTATATTCAGATTTTGAAAGATTTTTTAATGGCGATCATGCATGCCAATAGATTTCCCCGACAACCCTTTTTACTATTGAAAAATCACAAAAAACTGACCAAGATAATGATAAAGACAGACAGATAACGCTGAGCGTTTCATTATAGGGGGTACGAAAATAGTGAATGGTAATCAAGAAATTTCGCGGTGGATTCATTGCTCGATCTACAATGGAAAAACCAGGACAAAAGTATATGCGGATATGGTGATGTTCCAATATCCGCTGTACTGCCCAAAGTGCAAAAAGGAACCCGAATTGATGTCATGCAACTGAGAATAGCCGAAAGCAATTAAGCCAGCCGTAAAGACACAGAGCATGATTCTCCAATCACCATAGGGGAAGCCACTAAATAATTACGCCGGTGTATCGCAAATCACGATACACCGTCAAACTATTTTAATCTTCTATTCCGTGGAGCGCAGGGCCTTTCAAGTAGTTCTCCATCTCCCCAGACAGCGCCAGGCTGGCGTACTCCATTGGTGCATTGTAAAGCAGCCAATCCAGGTCTGCCATCTGTCCGTTTGTAATATCGTAGTAATTTTCCACTTCATGGCAGTCAATGGTGAGGACAGTGCCATCGTTATAGGTTAGCTCTACAGCGTTGGTATCCATGTTGAAGAAAGCGTGAATCAGCTTCATCATACGGTTCCTTTCAAATCATAATACTATTTCTTGATTTGTCATGATGAACCCGCTTCCAAATAACGACTTCCCATACACCGCACCAATTCCGCACCATAGAGCCATGAAAGTATATGTAGATACATAGATTTACATATCGGAAAGGTTTGTGAATATGGGATATATTGAGGTTTATGAAGGAATATTGAGATATGAAAAGTTCGTTTAACAAAGCTGCTTTCAATTTACACACTGGTCACATGATAAAGGGCGGCACCATTATGGATGCAACCATCATCAATGCTCCCAACGCTACGAAGAACACTGAGATAGTCCGTGACCCTGAAATGCACCAGACGAAAAATGGCAATGAGCGGAAATTCGGGATGAAATGCCACTTCGGTGTGGACGCGGGAAGCGGCGCAGAATATGACATCTTTCTATCTATTGAAAACCTCGAAATAATATGCTATACTGTATGCTAATGTGTTATGCTTATTTCGATGTACTCTCATTGACAACAAACGGATACTCATATCAGCATACATCAGAAATGGAGTAGAAATAGTATAGAATACACAATCGGAAATCGTAAAATAGAAAAAGGCGATTTGAGGATAAACGAAATTAGGTATCGTTGGTTGATAAGCTGGTGTCCTCCCTGGCCCAGACCCTGGTGGCCTTCATCTTCCTGCTGTTCGCTGGACTGCATGATCTGCCCACCGACAGCACTCCATATTCCTCTGGCATCAAGGTGGCAATTATCGTCATGTTCTGCGTGATTCCCATGATTGCCTGGGCCGCAACGCTGTGGGCAATGAAGGGCTACAGCCTGACCGGCGCGAAAATGAAAGAAATCCAGGCCGTCAACGCCCAGCGCAAGCAGGCCATTGCCCAGGGCATGTCTCTGGAAGAGGCCATGGAAAAGTGGAAATAACGTGTCGAAATTGGAGGAAAAGATATACCTATGAAAATGGGTTGGCGTTGGTATGGCCAGGGCAATGACCCGGTGAGCCTCGCCGACATCAAGCAGATTCCCGGCGTGACCAGCATTGTCTGGGCGCTGCACCACAAAATGCCCGGCGAAATCTGGGAGGAAGCAGAG
>JALFGI010000084.1 GCA_022777455.1 Clostridiales bacterium
GGGCCTTCCCCCAGCTCCTTTTCGGACAGGGACCCGGTCTCAGCGCACAGACAGCGCAGACTGCCGGTGGGCTTTTCATTCAAATACTGACCAAACTGGTTGTCGCCAAAATAGGCCACGGCTTTTCCGTCTGATACAATGTTCATCTCAGTCAGGGACAAGCCATCACTGTCAAATTTCGTGCTGCGGATATTGCCTTCGACAGCGCCTGCCATGGTGATGCTGACGCGGTCACCGGTGGGTTCTTTTTGAATGGCATCCCCCTTTTTGAATACGGTGGAATGGGAATAAACGGCGGAATAGCGGAGATTATCCGCAATGGCATAAAACAACTCAGAAAGCTCATGCTTGTTCAGGATCACCTTGCAGCCGATTTCCTTTTGAGGCTTCACGGCCTCGTAGCGGGCTTTCACCGCTTCCATCATGTCTGCAATTTCTTGATACAGCGCAGCCTCATCCAGTGTGCTGAAATTGTACTGCTCATACAGTTCAACGCTCTGCTCATCTCCGTTGTAGGTAGGGATCGCTTCCACCATGGCATCATACCGAACCTGGCTTTTGCGGATACCACGGCTGTTGATGACAGTCTCGTGATGCTGGTTGAGAAATACTTCCACAGAGTTTAGGGAACCATTTGGGAGCTCATTGGCACTGAAAACGGTATTTGCAACCTTTGCGGCCAAATCCTCAGGGCGGAAATCCGCAAAATTGCTTTCCACTGTGTATTCGCCTGTTTCATCGGAGGGGAGGGCATAGGGCTTATTATTGATCAGCAGTGCCTTAGCCGCTGCCTGGGCAATCAGCTCCGTCAATTGTTCCTCTGTTGTGGAAGGATAGACCAGAAAATCCGAATTGCCCAGAAATTCTTCGTGGGAAACATAAACCGTTACCTGGGTGTCGCAGGTATTGGTGCGGCGCACCGTTTCCAGCTTACCCTTCACAAAGAACATCTCATAGCTTTTGATTTCGTGGATATTGATTTTATAGTCCGTTACCCTGGCATTGGCCCGGAGCATGGATTCCAGCTTCATCATCCCAGTTTCACCCTCGCTTTCAGTGCAGGGCCGCCGTCGCTGACACGTACCCACTCCTTGTAGCCCTTGCCGCAGAAGCCGGAGCCGCAAATCTCAAAATCATCGGAAATCATGGAAATGGACTTGAGCAGATCGGGAACGTATCCGCTCATCACGACGGGGGAGACGTAGTTCTCCGTCAACTTGCCGTCCACAATTTCAATGCCATACTGAGCAACGCACTGGATGGCCCAGTTTTTAGGATCCTCCATGCCATTGTCGGTATCAAACAGCATGTAGCCATGCTTGACGGAGGCGATCATGTCCTCCAGCTTGTCGGTGCCCTTTTCAAAGAAGGTGTTGGTCATTCGAGTATAGGCCTTGCGGCGGGTGGACTGTCTCCTGCCGTTTCCGGTGGGAGGAGTGCCCAACTGAGAAGCGGAGACAAGATCCGAAATTCCGGTAACCAGAATACCATCCTTGATGATTTGGGTATCCCCGGCCAGAACACCGTCATCATCGAAGAAATAGGATGCGATGCTCAAGGCGGATGCGGCACCGTCTTTCATATTGCAGATAGGGGAGGCGACATACTTTCCCACATACTGCTTGGCCAATGCTCTTTCTTTCACGAACTGATCCATCTCCACGCCATGACCGAAGGCCTCATGGGCAATCAGGCCGGTGATGGAAGGATCGGTGATAACGTCATAGACACCGGGCTCAATAGGCTTCGCGTAGGCCAGGTGATGTGCCCGATTTACAAGCGAATCCATCTTCCCGGGAAGCGCCGCAATAACATCAGCGACATTGGTCGATCCTTCGAACTCGTATACTTGTACAACCTTTTCATTTTCCCGATATACGAGCACCAGCATGCCGCCTACAAAGGTGTAATTCTGATCCAATTCCCGGTTCGCGGAGATAAAGAGCTTGGATACTGCCATGGTATTAAGGGCTACCATGGCATTGAGGATATGCCCACTCTTGCTTTGAAGTTCTTTCTGCGTTTCTTGACAGAAAGCAAGAAGCTGTGCATCGGAATAATCATTCAAATCAGATTCTCTGGTGAAGGATTGGACCAGAGGCTCATCCTCCAGATGAATATCACAAATGCATTCCTGCTCTAGTGCGGTGCTGACAGAAAATGCCTCTTTGATTTCCGCAGCCAGAGTATTTACATCCTCACCGATGTCGTCAAGGGCGTATTCAAAGAAACAGCCTCCGTTGTTCAGTTTTACGACAAAACCACATTCTGTATCTTGCCCATTTCTGATATTGCCGGTGTTTGCATCCACGCGAATTGCAGTGGATGTGTTGTCAGCTCCAAGGATGCTGACATAATCGAATTGATCCTTCAGAATCTTGACCAGAAGTTTTGCCCGATCCCTTCTGGAATTCAGAAAATTTGAAAATCCCATTATTTCGCCTTCTTTCCCGAAAAAGCCAGAGAATGTTATCATTTGCCATTCTCATAATATAGAAAATTATAGCACGTTTCTGCTGTAATGCAACTGTGTATTTTGAAGTGATCTAAAATGTCCTGACCTTGCGGAGGGAAAAAGAAGAGTGGATTTTGCATTCAGAGAGCAAATAATTGTACGGCTGCGGAGAATGGAAATGTATAAATAGTGCGAAATAATTCGCTAATTTATGAAATACAACTAAAAGTTGACAGAATATTATTATAAAGAGTTTTTTACAATGGAATTATTCTTGCTTACAAATACTTCTCGCTTCTGGTACGTACTTCTTGAAATCGGACCATTTTTGTGGTATCCTAAGCAATAAACGAAATAGGAATACGTTTTTGCTTCCTGATACCAGTGAAAAAGAGAGGGACAATGTGAGATGTTCATTTCTGAC
>JALFGI010000105.1 GCA_022777455.1 Clostridiales bacterium
GTAACGCTTACCGAGCCTATGGGCATGGACAGCGCCCAGGTGACGGCGGGGGGAATCCTTACCCGGGAATTTGACGAAAGGACAATGGAAAGCCGCCTGGTGCCCGGGCTCTATGCCTGCGGCGAGGTGCTGGACGTGGACGGCGACTGTGGCGGCTACAATCTGCAATGGGCCTGGAGCTCCGGCCGTCTGGCGGGACTCAGTGCCGGAAAGGAGCAAGCATGATCAGACTGCGGGACATTCCCATGCCTCCGGAGCACAGCGCCAGCCAGCTCCAATTTGAAGCTGCAAAACTGCTGCGTCTTTCTCCTTCCAAAATTCGGGAGCTGAAAATTGTAAGGCGCAGCGTGGATGCCCGGAAAAAGCCGGAGGTGAAAATCATCTACACTCTGGACGTGACGGTGGAGGGGAACGAAGGGAAGATCCTCAGGCACGCCGCCTGCAAGCGGGCGGCTCCGGCTCCCGTGTCCTTCTATCGTCCCCCCAAGCCCCGTCCGGCTCCGGCAAAGCGCCCGGTGGTGATTGGCTTCGGCCCTGCGGGAATGTTTGCTGCCCTGATTCTGGCCCTGGCGGGGCAGAAGCCCCTGGTGCTGGAGCGTGGAGAGGACGCCCAATCCCGGCATGAGAAGGTGGAACGATTTTTCTCCGGCGGCCCTCTGGACCCGGGAAGCAACGTCCAGTTCGGCGAGGGCGGCGCAGGCACCTTCTCCGACGGCAAGCTGAACACCGGCGTGAATAATCCGAGAATCGGCTGGATTCTGGAGCAGTTCGTTGCTGCCGGTGCCCGGGAGGACATTCTCTACGATGCCAAACCCCATGTGGGCACGGATGTGCTGCTGAACGTGGTGCAGAATCTGCGCAGGCGGATCATCGAACTGGGGGGCGAGGTGCGCTTCCGTACCCAGGTCACCGGCCTGGAACAGGAGGGCGGAAAGCTCCGGGCGGTGATCACCCACACCGGAGAGCGGATCGAATGCGAAAAAGCGGTGCTGGCCATCGGCCACAGTGCCAGAGATACCTTTATCATGCTGGAGCAGGAACGAATTCCCATGGAGCCCAAGCCCTTTTCCATGGGTGTGCGTATCGAGCACCTTCAGGAGAATGTGAACCGGGCCCAGTACGGCGGTGACAATCCCGCCCTGCCCCCGGCGGATTACAAGCTGGTGAAGCATCTGCCGGATCACACGGTGTATACTTTCTGCATGTGCCCCGGCGGCTATGTGGTAGCCGCTGCCTCGGAGGAGGAGAGACTGGTCACCAACGGCATGAGCTGCGCCGACCGGGCAGGGGAGAATGCCAACGCGGCGCTGCTTGTTACCCTGAACCCGGAAATCTTCCCCTATCCCGGCAGCCTGGGCGGCATGTACTGGCAGCGGGAGATCGAGGAGCGGGCCTACCGCCTCAGCGGAAGCTACCGCGCCCCCGCCCAGCGCATTGGGGACTTTCTGGCCGGAAAGCCCAGCACCGGTGCCGGGAAGGTGCAGCCTACCTACCGCCCCGGAGTCACCTGGTGTGATCTGCATCAGGTACTGCCGGAGGTGATCACCGGTGCCCTGGAGCAGGCCATTCCGGCGCTGGATGGGAATCTGGCCGGATTTGCCGACCCCGACGGCGTGCTCACCGCACCGGAGACCAGAAGCTCTTCCCCGGTGCGCATCCTCCGGGATGAAAGCCGCCAGAGCACCCTGGTGGGACTGTATCCCACCGGGGAGGGCGCGGGCTACGCCGGGGGCATCATGTCCGCCGCCATCGACGGGATCCTCACCGCCGAGGCCATTCTGGGGGAGCCACTCTGAAAGAGGCTGCATTTTCCGGCAATGTTGTGCGTGGACGGAGGATTGTCCGCGCCGGACGGAGATAAAAGCGAAAGAAAATGCAATACAGCCGTATATTATCCAAAAACAGAAAAACGACTTGGTGAATATTTCCAATTTCTGAAATAAAAAAACCGATAATCTTGGGTTATATTGCCAAAAACGTTTTCGCGCGACTGTTTTTTCTTGAAATCGTGGACATTTGATGCTACAATGTGGACAGTTCTTATGGGAAAGACTTTCGTCTTTTGGAAAAGGACAGAATTGTAAGGAGGAATATCCATGAAAAAGATCGTTTCTTTGCTGCTGGCGCTTGTCATGCTGGTTGGCGTGTTCGCTGTTGCTGCTGCCGCCGAAGCCAATGACAACTGGAAGGTTGCCATCCTCACCGGCACCGTTTCTCAGGGCGAGGAAGAATTCCGCGCTGCCGAGAAGGCCGTTGCCACCTGGGGTGCTGAGCACATCATCACCGACACCTATCCCGACAACTTCATGTCCGAGATGGAGACCACTGTTTCCAAGCTGGTTGCTTTCGCTTCCGACCCCGATGTGAAGGCCATTGTGATGTGCCAGGCTGTTCCCGGTGCTAAGGCGGCCTTCGACAAGATCCGTGAGATGGGCCGTGACGACATTCTGCTGATCGCCGGCACCCCCCAGGAAGACCCCGCTGTTATCTCCGCTGCTGCCGACGTGGTGATGTACGCCGACGAGGCCAAGCAGGGCGATACCATCATGGAAACCTGCGCCAACTGGGGCGTGGATGTGCTCATCCACTACTCCTTCCCCCGTCACATGGCAATGGAGCTGATCGTTGCCCGTCACGAGCTGCTGCAGGCCAACTGCGATGCTCTGGGCATCGAGCTGGTTGACGTGACCGCTCCCGACCCCACCGCTGAGGCCGGCCTGTCCGCTTCCCAGCAGTTCATCCTGGAGGATGTCCCCCAGCAGATGGCCAAGTACGAGGGCAAGAAGGTTGCCTTCTTCACCACCAACTGCGGCATGCAGCCCTCCCTGCAGGAAGCTGTCCTGAAGGAGCCCAATGCTTACTATCCCCAGCCCTGCTGCCCCAGCCCCTACCACGCATTCCCTGCCACCCTGGGTCTGGAACTGGAAATCGGCGGTGACGACGAGGATGCTCTGAAGCAGATCGCTGCCAAGCTGGCTGAGCATGATGCTGTCGGCCGTTTCTCCACCTGGCCCCATCCCGTGGCTATGACCATCATCGAGATCGGTGTGGAGTACGCCAAGGCTTACATCGATGGCGAGGTCACCGTGAAGAACGATGGTGAGAAGCTGTCCGCCATGCTGCAGGAGAAGGTTCCCGGCGCAAAGGTTGCCACCTATGTGGATGCCGAGGGCAATGAGTTCGACAACTACTATACCATCCTGCTGGCTCCTGTTGACTTCAACGACTATCTGTAATTCATCCCATATTCCAGCAATTCAGGGCCTGCCCGTCTGGTACGGGCGGGCCCCAAGTTTTCTGATACCCCATGAAAGCTGCCGGCTGTTCTGCTTGCGGCATCTTTCATGGAATATCAGCGCAGCAGCCTGTGCCTCGTTCATAAAACGTTTCACAAGCTGCCGCCATCTGTCAGATATAAAGGAGGAACGCAGAGAATGCAAAACGAATACGTTTTGGAGATGAAGCATATCACCAAACGCTATGGCAGCAACACCGTTTTGAGTGATGTTTCACTATCTGTGAAAAAAGGTGAGATCCATGCGCTTCTGGGTGAAAACGGCGCGGGCAAATCCACACTCATGAACACACTGTTTGGTATGCCCGTCATCCACAGCACCGGCGGCTTTGAAGGCGAGGTGTTTTTGAACGGGGAAAAGGTGAACATCGGCTCCCCCCAGGATGCCATGAACATGGGCATCGGCATGGTGCATCAGGAGTTCATGCTGCTGCCCGGCTTTACCATCGCCGAGAACATCAAGCTGAACCGGGAAATTACCCATTCCAACCTGGCCAGCCGGATTTTTGGCAGCTCCCTGGAAACCCTGGATATGGATGCCATGTCCACCGATGCCCGGAAGGCCCTGGACAGCGTGGGCATGGGCATCGATGAATACACCAAGGTTCAGGGCCTGCCGGTGGGCTACATGCAGTTTGTGGAAATTGCCCGGGAAATTGACAAGACCGGCGTTAAGCTGCTGGTGTTCGACGAGCCCACTGCCGTGCTGACCGAGTCCGAGGCTGCCCAGCTGGTGAACGTGATGAAGAAAATTGCCGAAAGCGGAATTGCCATCATTTTTATTACCCACCGCCTGGAGGAGGTTATGGCAGCCTCTCAGAGCATTACCATCCTGCGGGACGGAAAACTGGCTGCCACCCGGCAGGTGAAGGACACCTCCATTGTGGAGCTGGCGGAACTGATGATTGGCCGCAAGGGCGAATCCGTGGTGGATGCCCAGCCCCGGGAGAAAACCAGCCAGAAGGTTGCCCTGCACCTGGGGGACCTGAAGGTGGAAATGCCCGGCGAAGTGGTGCGGGGCGTGGATCTGGATGTGTATGAAGGGGAGATTTTCGGCATCGGCGGCTTGGCCGGTCAGGGCAAGCTGGGCATTCCCAACGGTGTGATGGGCCTGTACCCGGCCAGCGGCACGGTGGAGCTGTTCGGCCAGACACTGAAAACCGGCGATACCACCTCCGCCCTAAATGCCGGAATTGCCATGGTGTCCGAGGACCGGAAAGGTGTGGGCCTGCTGCTGGATCAGTCCATCGAGGATAACATCGTTTTTAACGCCATGCAGGTTCATGGCGGCTTTCTGAAAAAGCTGGGCCCTGTTACCCTGAAGGATACCAAAGCCATCCGTGCCAATGCGGAGGAAATGATTCAGGAGCTGGATATTCGCTGCTTCAGTCCCACCCAGGCGGCGGGAACCCTGTCCGGCGGCAACCAGCAGAAGGTGTGCATTGCCCGGGCGCTGTGCATGAATCCCAAGTTCTTGTTTGTCTCTGAGCCAACCCGGGGCATTGACATCGGTGCAAAGAAGCTGGTGCTGGAAACCCTGGTCAAGCTGAATCGGGAGAAGGGAATGACCGTCGTGATTGTCTCCTCCGAACTGCAGGAGCTTCGGAGCATCTCCGACCGGATTGCCATCGTCTCCGAGGGAAAGCTGGTGGATATTCTCTCTCCCAATGCCAGCGATGCCGACTTCGGTCTAGCCATGTCCGGCATCCGGCCCGATCAGCATAAGAAAGAAGGTAGCCGCAATGACGAAAAATAAGCTGAGAAGAGCCATCGCCGCTGCGCTTTGCTTGGCCTGCCTGGTGCTGGCGGTTATTGGCGGAATGAATCTGCCCAAAAAGAACAAGGATGGGGGTCAATCCATCCTGAACGACCTGCGGGCCAGATCGCTGATGAACGCGGCCGGTGACGGCATCGTGGAAAGCTATGTGGCCCTGGCAAAGAAGCAGGCCCAGGCCGATGCCAAGGCGGCGGGCGGCGGAATGTCCGAAATCCGCACTGCCGTGGCGGAGGCGGAGGCGCGGGTCCGGGCGGAGTATGAAAATGCGGAATTCAGCCAGGGGGTGGAACCCTCCCAGGGCCTGAAGGAAGCCGTGTCTAAGTACAACCGCCTGCTCACTGTCTTCGGTGAGCTGGAGGCCCAGGCCACCCAGGCCTACATCGATGCCCATTATGACGAGGCAAAGGCTGCCCTGGAGGCCCAGCGGGAGGAGCTGCTGGCTCAGGGAAAGGATGTCCCCGAAACCGAGAACATCCAGGTGGATATGAGCGGCTTTGAGCCCACCGCCGAAATGCTGGAGGCGGAGGAAGCTGCCCAGGCTGCCTATTCGGCTGTGGCCGCAGAGCTGCAGAAGCTGTATCCGGTGCTGGATGAATCCGCCCTGGGCTCCCTGCAGCAGACCATGGAAGCCATCGTCTACCAGTCCGGTGACACCTTCGATACCCAGTATGACCGGTATCTGAAACAGAGCGGTGCCTCTGTTGGCGCCTCCGCTTACATGATTCGCCATGGGGACGATCTGATCTATGCTGGGCTTGCCCTGCTGTTCGTGGCTGCCATGGTGGCCTTCTATGAAATTCTGGTGGATAAGCTGGGCATCCCCCGGGTGGTCATCGGGGTGTTCTTCGTGCTGCTGTGCTTTATGTGCCTGTGGTATGATCTGTCCCTGCCCACCCTGCTGAGTAATTCCGTGGTTCGTATGGGCATGAACTCCATCATGGTTCTGGCTATGGTGCCCGGCATTCAGTGCGGCATCAGCCTGAACCTGGGTCTGCCCATCGGACTGGTGGCGGGCCTGATCGGCGGCCTGGTCACCATCGAGTGGGGCATTCCCGGCTGGTGGGGCTTCCTGTTTGCCATTGCCTTTGGCTGTGCCATTGCCGCCCTGTGCGGATACCTGTACGCCCAGCTGCTGAACCGGCTGAAGGGCGAGGAAATGTCCGTCACCACCTATGTGGGCTTTTCCATTGTTTCTCTGATGTGCATCGCCTGGCTGGTGTTGCCCTTCAACTCCCTCAAGCTGCGCTGGCCCCTGGGCACCGGATTGAGAAATACCATCGGTTTGGATAATACCAATTTCAAGCAGATCCTCAATAATTTCCTGTCCTTCAGCATTGGCGATTTCTTCGTCCCCACGGGACTGCTGCTGTTCATGGCCCTGTGCTGCTGGCTGGTGTGGCTGTTCTCCCGGAGTAAAACCGGCATCGCCATGCAGGCCGTGGGCAACAATCCCCGGTTTGCCCAGGCATCAGGCATCAATGTGGACAAAATGCGCATCATCGGAACCACCCTTTCCACGGTTCTGGGTGCGGTGGGCATTCTGGTGTACTCCCAGAGCTATGGCTTTATGCAGCTGTACACCGCGCCCCGGCAGATGGGCTTTGTGGCGGCATCCGCCATTCTGATTGGCGGCGCTTCCACCTCCCGGTGCAAAATCAGCCATGTGCTCATCGGCACCTTCCTGTTCCAGGGCGTGCTGACGCTGGGCATGCCCGTGGCCAATGTGCTGGTGCCCGGTTCCACCATTTCGGAAACCCTGCGTATTCTGATTTCCAACGGTATTATCCTGTATGCTCTGACCAAGTCCGGAGGTGATTCCCGTGCATGATCTTCGTAAAAGAATTGATGTGAGTGCGGTGCTGCGCAGCAATGCGGTCATGATTATGTTCGTGGTTCTCTGCATTGTGTGTCTGTACTTCTCCGGCTATACCATTCCCTATGTGATGTATGAGCTCTTCGGCCGTCTGAGCCGGAATGCCTTCATTGTGCTGGCGCTGATTCTGCCCATCGTGGCAGGCATGGGCATCAACTTCGCCGTGACCATTGGCGCCATGGCTGCTCAGATTTCGGCCCTGTGGGTGATCGAGTGGAATGTGGCGGGCCGGTTCGGTTCTCTGGCTGCATTTGCCGCCGCCATGCTGATGACGGTGCCCATTGCCGCCTTCTTCGGTTATCTCATCGGAAAGCTGCTCAATAAGATGAAAGGCCAGGAGATGATCGGCGGCTTGATTCTGGGCTATTTTGCCAACGGTCTTTATCAGCTGCTGTTCCTGTTCATCTTCGGCAATCTGATTCCGCTGAATGCCCCCGGCTTAGTGATCAAGGGCTCCACCGGTGTGGCCAATACCATTGACCTGTCCACGGAGCGGGGCTTCAAGTATTCCCTGGATGGCCTGTGGCGGGTGGACTTCGGGACCGGTCTGTATGTGTTCTGCGGAATCCTCCTTACCCTGGCTCTGATCAAGTTCCTGAGAAAGAAGTCCGACAAGAAAGCCCTGCTGCGTGTGTTCCTGATTACCGTGGGTCTGTGCCTGATCTATCAGATTCCTGCGGTATCCGGCCTGTTCAGCATGGTGCAGGTGCCCATGGTGACCTTTGGTCTGGTTGGCCTGCTGTGCCTGTTCAACGATGCGCTGATGAAGACCCGGCTGGGCCAGAAGTTCCGCGCCGTGGGACAGAGCCGCACCGTTGCCAACGTGTCCGGCATCAATGTGGATCAGGTTCGGGTCATCGCCATCATGATTTCCACGGTTCTGGCAGGCTGGGGCCAGCTCATTTTCGTGCAGAACATGGGCTCCTTCCAGACCTACGGCGCCCATGAGCAGGTGGGTCTGTACGCCGGTGCCGCCATCCTGGTGGGCGGTGCCTCCATCCGCAAGGCCACCAATTCCCAGGCAATCCTGGGTTGTATCCTGTTCCATCTGCTGTTTATCGTGGCTCCCTCCGCCGGAAAGAACCTCTTCGGTGATGCTGCCATCGGTGAATATTTCCGTGTGTTCATCTCCTATGGCGTCATTGCACTGGCGCTGGTGATGTACGCCTGGAGCAGCGTTTCCAAGAAGAAAAAAGAGTCCAACGAATAACATTTATCCCCCCGATTCCTGAACTGCGCCCCGTCAAGTAGACAGCAAAATAATTAACGAAAAGTTCACAGCGCTGCGGCGCTGTGGCACCCATCCAATATGTGCACTTGCTCCGGCAAGCACACATATTGGATGGGTTTTTGTTATGCCGCTAATAATATAGTGTGCTTCTCCACATGCCGTGGTAGCGCAGGCCGCCGGCGTGGTTGGGAGCGGGGATGAAACCGCTGCCCAGAGTGTACATTTTCGCCAGGGGGCAGACCATGCCGGTGTCGCAGAAGTCATAGGCGTATTTGCCCCGGGTGAAGCTGGGGCAGGAGGCCCGCACCAGGGGAGAGGGGCGGTACATTTTGTAAAACTTACGGATTTCTTCGGGAATTTCAAAGAAGGGGGTGGTGTCGTCCAGCTCCTGCTTTACCAGCTCTTCGCAGAAGACCCCGGACAGCTCCTGGGCTGTCATGGGCTGCTTGGTACCGGGGTTCAACAGGGGAGCGGGCTTGTTTTTCATGTCCGCCCGAAGGTTGTACCAGGCCGTGGGCATCTCGTTTTCGTTCAGGTAGATTTTGTAGGGGATGTTCTGGGTCGTCATAATGGTTTCTCCTTTCTGAGTTGCGGGACAGAAAAGAAAAATCCTGTCCCAAAGCAAATTCCTTGCTGGGACAGGAAGTAAAAAATCTCCTGCGGTGCCACCCGGCCTGACGCATACACTGCGCCCACTTTGCGCGTACCAACATACGCTGACTGTTTGATAACGGAGCGTCCAGCTCCGGCGCACATACTGGGGAAAGCCTTTTCTGATTGCCCTCGGAAGTCCATTGGGCCGGTTCTTTTCTGCCGCGCTCACAGCAACGCACGGCAAAAGCCGCCCGCCGGGTTCGGCGGGCGGGTGGAGGATTATTCCGGAAGCTGCCCGTGGTAGCCGTGGTCAATCAGCCAGTTCAGGGTGTTTTCACAGCCGGAGAACACATCCACGCTCAGGCAGTCCGATCCTTCAAACCGGGTGGACTGGTAGTAGATGTTGATGGAGTCCTGGCAGGTGCCAGCGGGGTGGAGGGCATAGGTCTGGCTCAGCTTGGCATCTTCGCAGTCTGCCAGCATGGCATCCAGCAGACCGGCCCAATCCTCGGCAGATGTGATGTTGTAATTCTTTTCCACGGCATACTCGCTGCCGTCATGCCAGCACCGGACCTGGATGATGTTGGTGCGTTCCAGCAGCGCATCAAGGTCGCCTGCGGAGGTAAGTCGGAAACCATCGTAGTTACTGAACACGAATTCCTGCCGGGAGAAAATCTTCTGCATGATTTCCAGATGGGGGCTGGTCTCGTGGAACAGATAGCATCGGCTGATGGTAGAGCCGTTTTTCAGGGTGTAGGTGATGTACATCCGTCCGGCCGTTTCAAACGTGCCGTCGGGCTTTTCGTATTCGATTTCCTTCTCCTCGTTGCCGAAGATTCGCTCCAGCACCGGCCGGGCGGCTTCCCGCTGCCGGTGTTCCTCCAAAGCGTCCCGCTGGAGGGTGAGGATGTTCTCGATGTCTGCCGCCTCCGTGGCGGTGAAGGTGTCGTGGTAGCTGTTGCAGGGGATGCGCAGCGAAACCTTTTCCACTTTGTCCGCCTGGGGAATCCGGTAGGTGGTGCCGAACAGGTCCAGACCGGCGGCGGTGAGGGAAAGAAGCACCACCGCGCCCATCACAGCCAGAGGCAGGAAACTCTTGCCGGTGAACACATTCACCTGGCGCTTCAGCAGCATCAGACAGCCGTAGTAGCCCACTGCCAGTCCGATGGCCAGCATCAGATAGCCCATGCTCCACTCGAACAGGCTGGAAACTGCGTGGAACACAATCCCGGAAAAGAGGGTGCACAGCACCAGAATCACCGGCTTCATCACGGGGAAGGCCAGCAGGTCCCCGGCGCACTCGGGCTTTCGGCGCTGCAGCAGCTTCACTGCCAGGAAGATGGACAGGCACCCCAGGGCGGCAAAGAAAACGGTCATCCAAATGGCATTGGAGCTGAACTCGATGCGCAGCACTTCTCTGCTTTCAAAGTAGGCAGTAGGGCCGTCCCGGTCGGGGCGGACGTAGGTTTGTGAATACTGGGGCTCGAAAACGGGGGAATTCGTCATGGCCACGATGGGGCAGAACCTGGTGGAGGCATCGGGGATGTACATGCCGTAGATCAGGGGGGAGAAAATCTTCATTCTGGCCCACACCACAAACAGCGCCCCAAAGTTCAGAATGCCATACAGCACTGCCATGCCCAGCCGGTTCCCGGCACAGACCCCGCAGAGCAGAGCCGCCCCGAAAAAGAACAGAAACTGCAGCATGGAAATGCCCATCCACACGGGGATAAGGGTACGGAAGCGGGTCATGGAGACCGCCATCAATCCGCCGGAAATCAGAATGCCGGGGATGACGCTGAGGATGCCCTGGATCACCTGGGTGCCGAACCAGCCACCCCGGGTCACGGGCAGAGCATGGATGGCGTAGCACAGGCGAGGTGTGTACAGGTCTCCCAGCAACAGCTGCACCAGTACAAACGCGTAGGCAAAATTGAAGATCAGGGTATATTGAAAGAAGGTGTAGAAGCTGGCGACCACCGTGCTGTACACATTCTGGCCCAGGTTCACGTTGCCCACGGTGAGCAGCACCAGCGCCAGGGTATAAAGAACGCCCAGAGGCGCGAACCGCTTCATCCCGGATCGGCAGAACGCGGGATCATAGCACGATTTTCTTAACTTCATAATTCACACCTCCCAATTCGTAAATGAAGATTTCTTCCAAAGACAGGGGCAGTACGTCAAAATAGGGGGCATCCATGGCTTCACTTGCCGATTGAACCTGCTCGCAGGTACCCCGGAGGATGAAGGTATTCAGCCGTCCAGAGCGGCTCTCGTGGAGTACCTCAAACCCGGCAGGGGCCTCCCCTACGATCTGCAGCTTGACGGTGCTGCCCTGCATGTCTGCCAGGCTCTTTTCCAGCAGCATCTTCCCGTGCTCCATGATGCCTACATGGTCGCATACGTCCTCCAGCTCCCGCAGGTTGTGGCTGGAAATCAGTACCGTAGTGCCGTGCTCGGCCACATCGGCGAGAATCAGACTCATCACCTGCCGCCGCATCACCGGGTCCAGGCCGTCCACCGGCTCGTCCAGAATCATCACGTCGGGCCGGGTGGCCAGGGTCAGGTGGAAGGCCGCCTGCTTCTGCATGCCCTTGGAAAAGCGACGGATGGGTCCGGCGGGAAGGGCGAACACTTCCTTCAGCTTCTGGTACAGCTCCTCGTCGAATTTCTCATACATCCGGCGGTAAAACCCGTGCATGTCCTCCAGGGTGGCGGTGGGGAAATAGAACACGTCGTCGGGGATATAGCCGATTCGCTCCCGGACGTTGGGGTCCCCTGCCACATCCTGACCGTCTACGGCAACGCTGCCGCTGTCCGGCCGGTAGATGCCGGTGAGGTGGCGGATGACCGTGGTCTTACCCGCGCCGTTGGGACCCACCAGACCGTAAACAGCGCCTTTGGGCACGTGGAGACTCATATCATCCAGAGCCTTGAAATCCCCAAATGCTTTGGTGACGTTTTTCATTTCAAGCATGATTTTCCTCCTCTTCCAGCCGGGCCTGCAGCTCCTGCCGGGTGTAGCCCAGCTTCAGCAGCTTCTGCGTGGCTTCATCAAATTGGTGCAGCAATCGCTTTTCCTCCTTGGGGTCCCCGGAGGGAACGGCGCAGACGAAGCAGCCCTTCCCCGGCACGGTGGCGATCCAGCCTTCCATTTCCAGCTGCCGGTAGGAGCGCTGGATGGTGTTTGGATTGATGGACAGCTCCGCCGCCAGCTCCCGCACACTGGGGAGCCTGTCTCCCTTTTGGAGAACCCCGGCACCGATCTGCTGCCGCAGGCCGTCCATGATCTGCACATAAATGGGCCTTGCATCCCGATAGTCCAGATGCACCATAGGCGATTCCTCCTGTTTCAAACTACTGTACTAACTGTACTAGTACGGTCAGTATAACAGTTCATACAGCTCCTGTCAATAGGGGGGTCCTTAAGGCTTTTTTAAGATGAAAGCATCCAACCAACTGTAGGGGAGGCATTTGCCTCCCACAGACCGTCGAGAAACCCCAGTTTTGTGTCAAGCAAAACTGGGGTTTTGAATCGATTTTGGACAAAAATAGAGGAAATATAAGGATTTGCAAAGGGATGTGGGTATCTTCCCACTTCCTAATTGCGAACTTTTTCAAGTTC
>JALFGI010000145.1 GCA_022777455.1 Clostridiales bacterium
CCGAGCCTGATATTTCACAGGCTCGGCTTTTTACTGGCGCTTTTCCGTATGACCGGATTGGATTACCGGGGGTTTGGGGTCCACTGCCTCCCAGGCGGGGGCCTTTTTTTCGTCCTCTTTCATCCTTTTCACCTCGCCTACAGTATGTCCGGGGCGGGGGAGATTATGCGCTTCAAGCAGCGGAAAAGAATTGACGGAAGGTTTCCGCCACCCGGTCCAGGCGGCCGGGAGCGAAGGGACTTTCCAGTCCCGCTTCTTCCAGGAAGGCCATGAAATAGGGCTGATGGGTGCCCAGATTTGCCTCATACAGGGCTAGACCCTGACCGGGGGAATCACACTCCAGCTGGTAGAGCTGCAGGGCGGCGTCGTTGGAGACGATGTAGCTGTAGATGTACATGGGATTGGTGTAAAAATGGGGGACGGTGATAAAATCCCAGGGGGAGAAATACTCGTCCGACAGGCCGTATTCCTCCGAGATTGTTCCGAAGAGATTGCAGAGGGCCTCCGGGGTGGGTTCTTCCAGCAGGTACATCTCCTGCTCGAACCGGGCGTAGCAGGCCTGCTCCACATAGGTGCTGAGGGAGTCGGCCATTTTGTACCGGGTCAGCGCCTGGGCCTCCGGGTGATAGGCCAGGGACAGGTACTCAAAGCCCTGGGAGAAAACCTCGGTGACGTCCACCCCCGCCATGGTGCCGCAGCTGGCATAGTCGTTGCAGAAGTGGCCAAATTCGTGGGCCAGGGCCAGACAATCGTAAGTGGTGCCGGTGGGATTGAGGAACAGGAAGGGCTCCTGGTAGCTGGGCAGATAGATCTCGAAGGAGGTGTCGTACCTGTGCGCCCCGGCTTCGATGTCATAAAGCCCCGCCTGGTCCATCAGCACGAAAGCCTCTCCAATGGTGCCGCCCATGGCGTTTGCGGCCTGGCGCACATAGTCCAGGGCCTGGCTGGGCTCGCACTCTTCCGCCTCGTCAACGTCCTCCCAGACGGTGAGATACAAAGGAACCAGGGTGTCCCGGATGCGGTCCAGATAGTCGGCCAGCGCCTGGGGGTCATAGTCCCGGTAGTAGTAACAGTCGTTGGCGAAGGCTTCGTAGGAGTCGTAGCCCGCCCAGGCGGCCATTTGATTCCGAACCTGAATCAGGTCCGCCAGGGTCTGGGCCACCTGGTCGGTGCGGAAGAAAAGCCGGCCCATCAGGGTGGTCATGCTGCGGTACTGGGTGTAGTACTGATTGATGAGCCGGCTCTCCTGCTCCATCAGGTCCACCATTTCGTCGCTCCAGAAGCCTTCCCCATCGCAGCCGTCGTAGCCGTCGAAGAAGCCGCTGCCGAAGTAGCGCCATTCCAGGCTGCGGCGGCAAGGGGACTGGGCCAGGGCGGTATAGAGGGTATCCAGCATCTGCTCCACCCTGGGGCCGGAGGAGGTGCAGAAATCATTTTCCGCCTCCCAGTAGGTGTCCGTCAGGTCGGCGCTGTAGCGGATGTCCGCCAGGGCGCTGGCGGTGTAGAACCAGTCGTAGGCATCGTAGAATGCAAATACCCCATCCAGAATGGCGGAAGTATCCTTCCCCTCCGCCAGACGGCAGGCTTCCTCCAAAATCAGCTGCATCTGCTCCAGGTCCGGGCGGATGTACTCCATATCGGCGTAGGCGGTGACCGGAACATCGTCGGATTCCTTTTCCGAAAACAGATCGGAAAACAGGGAGAATAGTCCCTGGGCCCGGACGGGAACCGGGCAGGCCAGGGAAAATACCAGCAGCATGGAAATGATTCGGATCAATAATTTCTTCATAAGCTCAGAACAGGGGCTTGATCTTGTTCAGATACAGCCGTCGGAACAGGGTGAAGGTGACAGCGGCGCTGACCACCTCGGCAATGGGGAAGCTCCACCATACGTTGTTGACATTACCGGTGAGACTGAGCAGGTACGCCACAGGCAGCAGCACGAACAGCTGGCGGCACAGTGAGACAATGGTGGAATAGATGCCGTTGCCCAGGGCCTGGAAGCTGGCCCCCAGCATGATGCAGAAGGCGGCCACGGGGAAGTGGATGCTGATGATCCGCAGGGCCATGACGCCCATGGACATAAATTCTTCGGAAGGATTGAACAGGTTCAGAAGCATATCCGGCAGCAGCTGGAAGGCGGCCAGACCTGCCAGCATGAAGCAGAAGGCGGTGGCGCAGGCGATTTTCAAAGTCTTTGTCATCCGCTCCGGCCGGCGGGCGCCGTAGTTATAGGCGATGATGGAGATGGTGGCGTTGTTGATGCCGAACAGGGGCATGAAGAAGAAGCTCTGGAGCTTGTAGTAGATGCCGAACACGCCGGTGGCGGTCTCCTGGAAGCCCTGGAAGATCTGGTTCATGCCGAAATTCATCACGGAGCCGATACTGTTCATAATCAGGGCGGGAATCCCCACGGCAAGGATGGGGCTCAGGGTTTCCTTTCTGGGCTTCAGATATTTCAGCTTCAGCATCACATCGGGGTTATGCTTCACATTCATGTAGATGCACAACGCCGCGCCGACCCACTGGCCGATGACGGTGGCCACGGCGGCACCGGCCACGCCCATGGCGGGAACGCCGAATTTGCCGTGGATGAAGATGGGGTCCAGGATGATGTTGATCACCGCGCCGGTGGTCTGGGAGATCATGCTGTAGAAGGTTCTGCCGGAGGCCTGGAGCAGCCGTTCCCCCAGAATCTGGGTGAAGCAGCCGATGGTAAAGATGCAGCAGATGCTGGTGTAGGCGGTGCCGCCTTCCACCGTCTCCGCCACGGTGGACTGCATGGCGAAGTAGGGCCGGGCTCCGAAGATGCCAAAGAGCATGAATAGTGCCACGGAGATGAGCATCAGGAAGATGCCGTTGCCGGCGGCGTAGTTGGCGCCCTCCTGATTCTTTTCCCCCAGGCTCTTGGACAGCAGGGAGTTGACGCCCACCGCAATGCCCACGCTGAAGCCGATCTGCATATTCTGCACCGGGAAGGCCAGAGACAGGGCGGTCACCGCGCTTTCGGACACCTGGGAGACATAGATGCTGTCCACCACATTGTACAGGGCCTGCACCATCATGGAGATGATCATGGGCAGAGCCATGTTGAACAGCAGCTTTCCGATGGGCATCACGCCCATTTTGTTTTCCTGAAGGGGGGAATTGGGTTTTGAAGCTTGTGTTGCCATAGATTTTCCTTTCTCTCTTTAAAACATATCACATCCGTTCTATTATAGGAAATAAACCCTGGGTTTGCAACCGTTTTTTGCACCGGCAAAATGGTCTGACGTCTGGCGATATTGGAACGGGAAACTGTAACTTGGCGGGCAGATACGGTAGCACCCCTTGGCTCTCCCTTTGGGAGAGCTGTCAGCCGAACA
>JALFGI010000166.1 GCA_022777455.1 Clostridiales bacterium
CTGGAATACGCCCTCATCGGTATAAATGACGGAAAGTGCGGAGCAGGGAGCGTCAGTGGAGGCGATGGTGGGGCAGATGATGACCGGAGCTCCCACATGGTAGGCCACAGCCTTTGCGGTGTCGAAAATCTTGCCGCCGCCCACGCCAATCACCACATCACAGCCCTTTTCCTTCACCACGGAAACGAGCCGGTTGATTTCATTGGTGGAGCATTCGCCGTGAAAGAAGTCAAAAGCGACCTCCACGCCTGCCTTTGCAAAGCTGGTCTCGATCTGAGTTCCTTGACGGGTATACCCACCCTTGGAGATCACACAAAGCGCCTTTTTGCCCAGCTCAGCGGTATATTTACCGATGTTGCTTATTTCGCCCGGGCCCTGAATGTATTTGGAGGGGGAGATGAAGATGGTTGACATCATGCACAATCCTTTCTGACATGGTTTATGCTTATGAAAACGCGCCGCACATCTGACTGCAAGATACGCGGCGCATTTCCATAAGAAGGTGATTTCAAAGAACGAGGAAGGTTCGTTCTGAGAAAGCTCGTTTTGTCAACACACCGACACGCATGGACGGATTAGTCAATACCCATGTAGTTTCGGTGTGTTATCAATTGAAGTTTATTGACGTTCCCATCATATCATTCCTGTGTGCTCCCGTCAATTCAACTTCCGAATGGCACAGATTCCATTCTTGTATGGATAGACTTGATTTCTCCGACCTTTCTTCCTCCCAAAGCGGTGTCGTATTGTGGTAAAACGGCTTATTTGATGCCGGCCAGCTTATCCAACCGCAGATTGCGGAAGTACAGGCACAGGTCGATACTGACGAAGAGAAAGTTCAGCACATATACCAGCATCACATACCAGTGAAAGCCGTTGGGATTCACCAGCTTGCCGGTGATGCCGAACACGTAACCCACCAGGATCAGAATCACAAAGGGAAGGCTCTTGCCCTTTGTGGTTCTGGCCCGATAGGACTTGATGGCATTCAGCGGCCAGGAAAAGCCGAAACAGCACAGCATCAGGATTTCGCAGACTTCATAGAACATATCAGCAGCCTCGATTCTCTTTCCTTGTGTAGTCCGGCAGCAGCTGGGGAGAGAGGGTATTATCTTCAATGGCTGCTGCGGCCCGAAGTGCCTGATACGCCTGCAGGTGCTCCAATGTCAGCGCTCCCACCTGAACCGTTTTTGCTTTCTCCGCAGCTTCCTTGCCCGCATTGCGGCCAAAGACGATGATGTCCAGCAGACTGTTGCCCATCAGCCGGTTCCGGCCATGGATGCCGCCCACCACTTCACCGGCTGCGTACAGATTTTCAATATCCGTCTGACCGTTGGCGCTGATCTTCAGGCCGCCGTTCTGGTAATGCAGGGTGGGATAGACCAGAATAGGCTCCCGGCGGATGTCGATACCATGCTTGGCAAACATACGCAGCATGGCGGGGATGCGCTTTTCAATGGTGCCTGCACCATGCTTTGCTTCGATCATGGGCGTATCCAGCCAGACAGCATAGCCTTCCGGTGTGGCAACGCCGTTTCCGCGTTCTGTGCACTCCCGGATGATGGAGGCAGCGGAAACATCACGGGTCTCCAGCGGATTCATAAACACTTCACCGTTGGCATTGACCAGCATGGCACCCACACTGCGAACCTTTTCCGTGACCAGCGCGCCGTAAATCTGGGCGGGGAAAGCTGCCCCCGTGGGATGGTATTGCAGGGTGTCCGGGTACAACAGTCGCGCACCAGCCCGGTAGGCCAGCACCAGGCCGTCGGCGGTGGCACCATAGTGGTTGGAGGTGGGGAAGCCCTGGTAGTGGAGCCGTCCGGCGCCGCCGGTTGCCAGAATCACCGTTTTTGCCTTGGCAACCAGCAGCTCCTTGGTTTCCATATTCATCAGGACGGCACCGGCGCAGTGTCCGGCATCATCCTTGATCAGCTCAATGGCGGCGGTGAAGTCCACCACCTGAATGTCACGGTTCAGCACTTCGTCCCGGAGGGTGCGCATGATTTCCGCGCCGGAGTAGTCCTTGGCCGCGTGCATCCGTTTCCGGGAGGTGCCGCCGCCGTGGGTGGTGATCATAGTGCCGTCCGGCGCTTTGTCAAATTCCACGCCCAGCTTGCTCAGCCACTGGATGGCCTCGGGAGCTTCTGTGACCAGCTTATACAGCAGATCCTTCTGGGCTGCGAAATGACCGCCGCCGAAGGCATCCAGAAAATGCTGGGCGGGGGAATCGTTGGGCTTGTCGGCAGCCTGAATGCCGCCCTCCGCCATCATGGTGTTGGCGTCACCCACCCGGAGCTTGGTCACCAGCAGCACCTTTCCACTCGGTTTTTACTTGCATATCGCATCCACCTCCGCCATGATTTGTCTGTTGGAGAAGCCTTTTAAGTCCATGGCCCCGCTCATGCAGGTAACGGTGCAGGCACCGCAGCCCTGTCAGACCGACGGATTGACCTGGGCCACCCGGCGCAGCAGTGTGGTGCGGTTGGGACCCCGGAATTCTTTGTCGATATAGGTAATGGCTCCGTAGGGACATACCTTTTCGCAGCTGGAGCAGCCGTTGCACATCATCTCGTCCGGCTGTGCCGTGCAGGGATTACAGAGCAGATAATCCTTGCTCAAAAGTCCGATGACCTTGGCTGCGGCAGCTCCCGCCTGGGCGACGGTCTCCGGGATGTCCTTAGGGCCCTGACAGGCACCGGACAGGAAAATGCCCGCCGTGGGGCTCTCCACAGGCCGGAGCTTGGGATGGGCCTCGGTGAAGAAATCGTTGGTATCCATGGAGGCGGTGAGCATGGTGGCCAGGGGTCTGGCGCTCTTGTCCGGCTCGATGGCAGCTGCCAGCACCACCATATCCGCGTCAATGTGCAGCTGGCGGTTGTCCAGCAGGTCAGAGGCCTGCACCTTCAGTTTGCCGTTTTCGGGAACCACCTTGCCCACCATCCCCTTGATGTAATGGACATCGTATTCCTCCACAGCCCGGCGGCAGAATTCGTCGAAATTCTTGCCCGGGGTACGGACGTCGATATAGAACACATAAACCTGCCGGACTTGACTGCATCGATGTTCTCCCCTTCCAGCTTCAAAAAGGTATCAATCAGCGTGTCCACGGCGGGCAGCACCCTGTCCTCGATGGCGTAAACCGCGGCGATGTGCATGGCAGTGGGGAAGGTATCGTTGGAGGACGGGCTCATGTTGATATCGTCGTTGGGGTGTACCAGTTTCTCCCCGGCCACCTCGTTGGCCCGGTTGGCAATGACCTCGTTGGCGTTCATGTTGGACTGGGTACCGGAGCCGGTCTGCCAGACGACCAGGGGGAAATGATCATTTAATGCTCCGGAGATGACCTCCTTGGCGGCTTTTTCAATGGCTGATCGCTTGGGGGCGGTCATTTTTTCTGGCTTCAAAGCGTGATTTGCTCTGGCGGCGGCCAGCTTCAGAATGCCGAAGGCGTGAATAATCTCCACCGGCATCGTTTCCAGTCCTACGCCGATGGGGAAGTTTTCGCGGCTTCTCTGGGTCTGAGCGCCCCAATATTTGTCTGCGGGAACCTGTACTTCTCCCATGGAATCATGTTCAATGCGGTATTCCATTCCTCAATCCTCCCTAAATGTTGATGGCAGCGATGGTTTCTTTCAGTTTGTCGGCACTGCGGCGGAGCTTTTGCAGCTCCTCGTCGGTCAGGTCATTCTGAATTTTTCCGCGGACTCCCTTGCTGTCCACAATGCACAGTACACTCAGGCAGACATCGGAGATGCCGTATTCCCCGTTCATCATGGTGGAGACCGTCAGCGCTGTGCCGGAGCCGTTGAGGATGCACTTGATGATGTGGCAGACAGAAAAGGCCACGGCGTAGAAGGTGGCTCCCTTGGCCTGGATGACGACGGCGCCGGATTTCCGAATGCGCTCCTCAAAGGCGTCATAGTCCCCATCGAAGACAATGGAATCCCGATGGGGCGCATGGGATTTGTAGCGGCTGATGTGATTGTTGGAAATGGTTGCCAGGGACCAGGGGACAAAGGAACTGTCCCCGTGCTCCCCATAGACATGGGCGTGAACATTTTTGGGGCTGATTCCGAAATCCTTTGCCAGCTCGGTCTGGAGACGCACCGTGTCCAGCACCGTGCCGGAGCCGATGATGCGTTCAGCCGGGATGCCGGAGAGCCGGTGGAACGCATAGGTCATGATATCCACCGGATTGGAGACGATGATATAGATCGCATCCGGGGCGTATTCCACAATATTGGGGGTGATCTGCTTGAGAATATCCACATTGGTCTGGGCCAGCTCCAGCCGGGTCTGACCCGGCTTTCGGGCCAAACCGGAGGTGATGATCACGATGGAGGAGCCCACGGCATCCTCATAATGCCCGGAGCGGACAATGGCGGGGGAGGTGAACCCGGTGCCCTGATAAATGTCCATTGCTTCCCCGAAGGCCTTCTGCTCATTGATATCAATCAGCAGAATTTCGGTGGCAATGTTCATGGCGACCAGATCGTTTGCAATGGTGGAGCCCACGCTGCCTGCGCCGATGATGGTGATTTTCGTTCCCATAGAGATTCTTCTTTCGGAAATTACATATCGATATTAGTATACTCAAATAAAACCAAAATGTGAAATCGAAGATTGCCATAAAGGAGCAGCCGATCTTATGACGTTTCTCACAAAAAGAAAAAAGGACCTGCCGAAAAAATCCGCTGACCGCACAAGCGGCCATCTTTTTTTCGGCAGGCTCATAACTTTTAAATCAGGAAGACAGGCTGTTTATTGAAAATTGGAATGAGAGCCATTCCTGTGGAGTATGGCTCAGAAGCCGTCGGTATAGGCGACCTCGTTTCGCTGCAAAGTCAATTCGTTGATGAAAGCCCGATCCAGCTTGCTGTAGCGGTATCCGCAGCGGCTGATCAGCAAATCCTTGAATTCGCAGCTGTTTTTGATTTTGCGCTGGACCAGGTTGTTCTGCTCCAGCAGCTGTCCGGGCAGGGGTGATGTCCACATATACGCCAGTGCGTTGGCCCGCAGCAGGTCAAAC
>JALFGI010000179.1 GCA_022777455.1 Clostridiales bacterium
TCCGGCAACGTCACCGCCTCTGCCGCCACCTTCTCCATGGGCATTAAAATGTGTGCCGTCATCATGACCATGCTGCCCATCATGTGCGTATATCCCTTCCTGCAAAAGCATTTTGCCAAGGGCATCATGCTGGGCGCCATCAAAGCGTAAGCAATTCATTTGTACTTATGGCATCGGAAAGATGCCAGAAAATAAAGGAGGAACACACCTATGAAAAGAATCCTTAGCATGCTGCTGATGCTGGTAATGCTGCTTTCCGTAGCTGCACCCGCCATCACCGCAAACGCCGCATCCGACCACATGACGATTTCCTGGACGGAAGTCATTGAGCAGGACGAAGGCACCGACTACACCCAGGACGCCATCTACAAGACCTTTGCCGAGAAGTTCAACGTGGACTTCGACATCCGTCCCCTGACCTGGGGCAACTGGACCACCAATGTCAACCTGTACATCAACGGTATGAACCTGCCCGACGTGACCAACTGGTTCTTCAACTACACCGACTACTCCAACTATGTGGAGCAGGAGCTGCTGTACAAGCTGCCCGCCGACTGGCAGGAGCGTTGGCCCGGCGTGGCTGAGGTCTACGCAAAGACCGGCCTGAGCGGCGTTTTGGAGGACGAGAACGGCGACATCTTCTGCCTGCCCGTGCCCGTTTACTTCAACAACAAGCCCGTTGAGAAGATGCCCACCCACCTGCAGGTCTATGCCCGGAAGGATTGGATCGAGCAGGTCACCGGCGAAGAAGTGAAGACCCACTACACCTTCACCGAAATGATGGACATTGCCCGGAAGCTGAAGGAAACCAACCCCGCCGGTGTGGAGAACTTCTACCCCATCACCTGCTACACCAACATGCTGATCCAGGGCCTGGCCTATGCCGGCTACGAGCACATTTCCGCCGGTTACGACATCTACCTGGGCGAAGACGGCCAGTACCACTGGGGCCCCGGGGATGAGCAGACCTACGAGACCCTGAAGATTCTGCAGGATGCCTGGAAGGAAGGCCTGATTGATCCCGAGTTCTACACCCTGAACCAGGGCGAGGACGAGGACAAGATGACCATTGCCCACTCCACCGCCATGTTCTGCGCCGGCGGCCTGGCTGCCAACTACATCCTGTTCACCAACGAGCAGCTGTCCTCCGGTCTGAATCCCGACGAGAGCCTGTGCTCCTTCTTCGTCACCGACGACAACGGCGTTTACCACTCCGCCGAAGCCACCAACTACTTTGGCGCCCTGATTTTCAACCCCGATCTGGACGACGAGAAGTTCGAGCGCATCATGGACATCATTGAGTTCTCCCTGTCCGTGGAGGGCCAGGATCTGATTCACCTGGGCATCGAGGGTGTGGACTTCACCAAGAACGAAGACGGCACCTACAACATGCTCCATGAGTACACCACCAGCGACCTGTATCCTTCCAACCGCTTCTTCTGCACTCTGGCCTCCCGTGCCGACGACTTCTCCATCATCAACCCCTCCTTCCTGGCAAAGGCTACTTCCAAGCAGCAGGAGCAGTATGTTGAGAAGTTTAGCCTGCTGGATAACAGCTTGGGCGAGATCGACTTCAACTACTCCTTCTATGCCTCCGATGCCAAGACCCGTCTGGGTGCTGTTCAGGCTGCTTACATCGATGATTATGCCAACCTGATCACCAAGGAAGGCGACCTGCGGGCCAACTGGGAAGCCTGGTGCGCCGACAAGATGGGAATTGTTCAGCCCGTCATTGATGAAATGAACGCAAGAATCGCAAAGTAATATCCCGATTTGCGGGCGTGCGGCAGCTTAGCCTTGCCGCACGCCCATTTCATAGACAAAACCGCTGTTTTTCGTCAGCCAAGGTACGGCTTTGGCTGACGAGAGACCACGTTTACGGATACAGGAGGAATGCCGGATGCAGTTAATTGAGAAATATGGAATGTATGAGATCACCATGCCAGGACGGGGCATTACCCTGCCGGAATGTACTTTTACTAACGGCGGAACCTCCGTCACCGTGCAGGGCTTCTGCGAGAACGCCGACCATGCAGCCGTCCGTTTCATGCCGACGGAAACCGGTCTCTGGAAATGTACCATGCGCTGGGAGGGGCAGACGCGGCAGGATCAATTTGAATGCGTTCCAAACACGGGAAATAACCACGGCCCCGTGCGGCCGGATGGGATGCACTTCCGATATGACGATGGCACCCGCTATATCCCCTTTGGCACGACCTGCTATGCCTGGATTCACCAGCTGCCGGAGGTGATTACCCAGACGCTGGATACGCTGAAGTCGTCCCCCTTCAACAAGCTGCGCATGTGCGTGTTCCCCAAGAGCATGCCCTACAATCAGAATGATCCCGCTTTCTATCCCTTTGAGCGTAGGGAAGACGGAACCTGGGATGTCTCCCGCCCCGACCAGCGCTATTGGAACCACCTGGACAAGATGCTGACGAAGCTGCAGGAGCTGAACATTGAGGCGGATTTGATTCTGTTCCATCCCTATGACCGCTGGGGCTTTTCCACCATGCCCCAGCAGGATAATCTGACCTATCTGAACTATGCCATCCGCAGGCTGTCGGCCTACCGGAATCTCTGGTGGAGCCTGAGCAATGAATATGAGTTCAGCTTTTCCAAAACCATCGCCGATTGGGATCAGTTCGGTGAGATGATCGCGGCCCAGGACCCCTACCGCCACATGCTGGGCGCCCACAACTGGATTACCCCCTATCCCAAGCGGGATTGGATGACCCATGTCTCTTACCAGGGAAAGGATGCGGCGGCGATTTTTGACATTCGTCAGGAATACCAAATTCCCACCATCAATGATGAGTGCGGCTACGAAGGGGACATCGAATTCCCCTGGGGCAATCTGAGCTGCCGGGAATTTATGGACCGGGTGTGGACCATAACCGCGTTTGGCTGTTATGCCATGCACGGCGAAACCTTCCACCGGGAGGATGAGGTGCTCTGGTGGGCGAAGGGCGGCAGGCTATACGGGCAGGCGCCCGCGCGCATCCGTTTCCTGCGGGAGGTGTTGGAGAGCCTGCCGGGCCCCATGGAACCGGCCTGCACCGAAGCGGTCCGGGACCCCAACGGCAATGCTTCCAGCGAAGGACAGAAGAAATTGATTCAGAAAATCTGGGAGATGAACTCCGAAAAGGCGAGAAATCAGATCCGCAAGGAAATGATGCGCCCCATCGGCTGCCATCCTGACTACCGCCTGATTTACCTGGGCAGCAGCGCCCAGAGCCTTTATACCCTTTCGCTTCCGGAAAAGGGAAGCTACCGGGCAGAGATCATTGATACGATGGCAATGGAGCGCCGGGAGGCAGTGTCCGGGGTACACGGCACCATCCGTCTGGGACTGCCCGGGAAAGAGGGCATTGCCATCCTGATTACACGCCTGAGCGGTGAACCGCTGTAATAAACAAAGATTTGGAGGTCAATTCTATGAAGCTGACAGACGTTCAATACATCCCCACAACCAAAACCTCCTGGCCCTTTGGCCGGGCGGCCATTGCCTGCGATTTTGATCATCTAGGCTATGTGGAAAAGGAATACTTCTTCTCCGGCCTGGCCCGAATTTATCAGGAACTGCCTCACGGTAAAGCAGAGGTCATTTTTGAAGGTGCGCCCTATACCAACCGGGTGATTTTCCGCATGCCAGCCGACCCTGCCAAATTCAGCGGCAATGTGGTGATTGAAATTCTGAATTCCACCGCCGGAATCGACATTGACCGCATTTGGATCAATACCTGGAAGTATCTGACCCGCAGCGGCGATGCTTACGTGGGCATCACCAGCCGGGGCAATGTGCTGGATGCACTGAATCGCTTCGACCCGGAGCGTTATGCCCCCCTGAGCTGGGCCAATCCGCAGCCCCAGCGGAAAGCACCTGAGAATGCACCCAAGGAGGGGCCCTTCCGCTTCCGTCCGGAGCAGGAAATGGGTCTGTTCTGGGATATGCTGGAGGACTGCACCCGGCTGCTGCTTTCCGATTCCCCGGACAATCCTCTGAAGGCGTATCCCAACCGCCGCATCTTCCTCTCTGGCTGGTCCCAGTCCACCAGCTATATTGCCCGATATTTGAAAACCTTCTATGACGAAGCCAATCCCATCTACGCCGGCTACTTCTCCGCAGGCGGCGGCTGCGTGCCCATGGGACTGAACGCCTGCGAGCCCCAGGTGCCTCCTTTTCAGGCAGACGGCGTTCCTACCGGGTCTGTGATGGGCGCAGCGGAGCCGGTCATTGCCGTGAATACGGAGAGCGAAAACCGGCTGGCCTACTGGTACGGCGATTTCGACGAACCCCGCTTCAAATTCCGCACCTATCAGATTCCCGGCTCCAGCCACGACAGCAAGTACAACCTGTTCGATTACTACGGCCTGGACCCCTATATGACCTCCAAGCAGATCATGCACCGGGAGGCAAAATTCCTGGACGGAGAAAACCTGGACTACCCCTATGAGCCCATTTTCTGCGCAGCAATGCGGAACCTGTTTGCCTGGGCAAATCAGGGAATTCCCGCCCCCCACGCTCCCAAGATTGAAACCAATATTGTCCGCGGCGCTTCCACGGACCCCCTGGGCACCGATGCCGACAACCTGACGGACGTATTCGGCAACAGCAAGGGAGGCATCCGCACCCCCGCCATCGACTATCCCACCGGCACCTATTGCAGCCACGCCATCAACGCCGACGGCAGTGTGTCCCCCATGTTCGGTAAGGTCAATCCCTTCTCCCCGAAGAAGCTGAAGGTGCTCTACGGCAGCCTGGAAAACTACCGCCGTCTTGTGGAGAAGGGGGCCGAGCAGATGCAGGCGAAGGGCTTCCTGCTGCCCGAGGACAAGCAGGAACTGATTGACCGCATTGTGGCCACCGCCCGGGAGCGGGGCCTGGAATAAGCAGGGAGGGAAGCACGATGAAAATCCAACAGGTAATTGACAGAATCCTCGCCTACCATCCTGCGCTGCCCGCCGGGCAGCCAACCTGCGATGGCTTCAAAAGCGGAGATCCCAACGCCGAGTGCACCGGCATTGCCGTCAGTGTCCAGGCCTCCGTCCAGGTAATCCGGGAAGCAGCAAAGCTTGGGGCAAATCTGTTGATCGTACACGAGCCCACTTTCTATACCCACATGGATCCCACCGGCTGGCTGGAGGGGGACCCGGTTTTTGAGCAGAAAAAAGCCCTGCTGCAGGAGACCGGGATCGCCGTCTGGCGGGATCATGACCACATCCATGCCCACCGGCCGGACGGGATCATGACCGGCATTGCCGCCGAGCTGGGATGGACGGACTATCTGGAGGAGGATCGGGGCTTCCGCTCCAATTTCCTCCTGCCGGAGACAACGCCCCGGGCCATTGCCCAGGCCATGAAGGAGAAACTGGGGCTGAATGCCGTCCGTGTCATCGGCAACCTGGATGGCCCGGTTTCCAGAGTGGGGATGGTGGGTCACATCATCGGCCAGGAGCAGGAGATTACCCGGCGCATCCGGGAGGAAAACATCCACGTGGCCATCGCCCTGGAGGCACTGGACTGGACAACCAATTCTTACATCCGGGATGCCGGGGAGCTGGGGCTCCACAAGGCTCTGATTCTGGCCGGACACATGAACACCGAGGAGCTGGGCATGAAATGGGCGGTGAACTGGATTGGGGAGCTGGTACCGGAGCTGCCGGTCACCTTTGTCCCCTCCGCGGACCTGTACCAGTACGTCTGATTTTCGGAGATGGCCTCCGACACAGTTGACAAATTCACTTAATTTTCGTAAAATTAAGTTGTATTCAGAAAGGAATCCATTATGGCATATGAAATGAATACAAAGCGCCTTGCCGCCTGGGCCGCTGCGGGCACCTTTGCCGGACCCGGTGCGCCGGAGCACATGAAGCGATTTGCCCTGCTGACCAAACCCAGCGACGAGCCGGAGCGGGTAAGGATTTTGCAGGATGTGTTTAACGAAGCCATCGCCGAAATGGACACCATCCCGTTGTGGGCAGATGGGAATGTCCCCGGCTGGAAGCCGGAAATTGAACGGCAGAACAAGCCGCAGATTGCCTTTTTCCCCGCCGTGGGCGGGGGCAGACGGGGCTGCATCCTGGTGGCTCCCGGCGGCGGCTACGACTGCAAGGTCAGCGGGTCCGAGGGCTATCCCGTCATCTGGGGCCTGGTGAACGCGGGATTCCATTGCGCGCTGCTGGACTACCGGCTGAAGCCCTATTCCCAGTACCGCTCCGTGCAGGATGCCTCCAGAGCCATCCGCATTCTCCGCAGCATGGCGGAGGAACTGGATGTGCTGCCTGATAAAATCGGCATGATCGGCGCCAGTGCCGGCGGAAGTCTGACCTGCCTGACCTGTGTCCACTGGGACAAGGGTGATCCCAACGCGGCCGACCCTGTGGAGCGGGTGTCCAGCCGTCCCGATGCCGGACTTGTGATGTATGGCTGCTTCACCGCTGTCAGTTGGCCCGGATCGGACGCGTTCATGAAAATGCGGGAGGACGGGGAAGATTTTGTGATGCCCCGGGGCGGCCTGGTGTCCGTGTATATGGATGAGCAGCGCCCGGATAAATACTGGTTTTCTCCGGAAAAATGGGTCAATCCCCAAACCCCGCCCTTCTTCCTGTGGCAGACCACGGATATGGACGATCCCAGAAATATGTTCTGCTTTGCCAAAGAGCTTGCCGATGCCGGTGTTCGCTTCGAGGCCCACATCTATCCTTTCGGCCCCCACGGGATGGCAATGGCCAACGGGACCGGACTGGGCCCCAAGGATGCCCATGTGGCCCATTGGTTCACCCAGGCAACAGAATGGCTGGATATCTATGGCTTCGGAGGGGAAAAGGCGTAACGGTTTCTATTTCAGCAAAAGGAGTGGGTCACAATGAAGGTCAGAGCCAAAGATATTGCCCAGAAACTGGGCGTTTCTCCGGCCACGGTCAGCAATGCGCTGAACGGACGGGAGGGCGTGGGAGAGGAACTGCGGGACCGCATCCTGAAGGCTGCTCAGCAAATGGGCTATGAAACGGGAAAAGGAACAACGGACCGCAAATCGTTTATTCGAATGCTGATTGTCAAGACGGCAACGAACATCATTGTGGACGTCCAGTTTTTCAGTGAGATGTATGAAATCATTCAGGCGGAATGCCGCCAGGCAGGGCTTGAAATGATTATGAATCACATCAACATGTATGAGGACAGCTCCTGGAAAAGCTTAGTCACCCAATACTGTGAGGAAAGCTGTGCCGGAATCATTCTGCTTGCTACGGAAATGAGCAGCAAGGAGCTGCAATACTTTGCCCAGTGTAAGTCTCCGCTGGTGGTGCTGGATAATCTGAGCAGGAACGAGCCCTTCCATTCGGTGGTGATGAATAATTTTCAGGCCGGTTATCAGGCCACAAAAGAGCTGTATGAAAACGGCCACCACAGGATTGCCCACCTGGCCTGCAAACGGGAATTTTCCAACTCCTACTTCCGTCGGAACGGTTACGAAACGGCAATGCAGGAGCTTGGGCTGGAATCCGAAACAGACGTGTGGGACGTGGATATTTCCATCGAGGGTGCCTACCAGAGCGTGAAAGCCATGCTGGAGTCCGGGCGCAGGCTGCCCACGGCATTTTTTGCCTGCAATGATACCATCGCGGTGGGTGCCGTTCGGGCCATTCAGGAAAAAGGATTTCGCGTTCCGGAGGATGTGTCCATCATCGGAATGGACGATACGGATATCTGCCTGGCCTGTAATCCCCAGCTGACCACGTTCCATGTACACCGCCGGGAAATCGGCCGGATTGCCGTCAGGCAGCTGCTGACACCTCCCGCTGCCGAGAAGGGCGTGTATGTGAAAACGGAAGTCTCCGTCAGCCTGGTGCGCCGCGGCTCTGTCCGAAAGATTGACGGAATGATTTTGTAAAGCTACCATCTTGCCTCTTCCGAATGCGGCAGAGGCACGTTTGCCACACCAAATACAATAAAGTGGATCACCTACTGTTTTCAGCCCGGTGTTCCACTGAAATCACCCCGGAGCTATAAATGCCCGTTGGCGCAAAAGCGCTGATGGGCATTTTTCCTTGACGATCAGAATAACGCCTGATAGAATGATCATAACAAGCGAATGAATCAGCGGCATCACTTTTATTTCCGGCACAAATCACATAGAAAAGAATCTGCCCGTTTATTTTGGAGGTTCTCCCATGAAGAACATTCAGAAAGTAGAACTGAACAAACTGGCAAAAGAAGAACTGCTGCCAGCGTTTTCGACTGACTTTCCATATATTGCAATCTGTGCGGGCTTGGCTCAAGCAGCTACTTCGGCAAAACTTTCCGGGAAAAATTCGACTGTACGCCATTGGAATACCGCAAGCATTGGCACAATCGTGATATTTTCGGGCAGTAATAATAATATCTCTTGTGCGTTTTTTTCGCTATCATAATGCCAGCTGAGGCACTTGCCATGGCTGGTATTTTACCGTAAAAGCAGCCATGGCCCACGTCGGCGTTTCCTACTTAACGCGCTCAAAAGGCTGGAAAATGCCACCCCCCACCTACCACTGCAAGGAGGTTTCCATGTTACTGACTCGAGCTATTGCGGAAGTGGCGTTGGAGCAGGCGTACAAATCCAATCCCGGTCCCTGGGCCGACCATTCCCGGTATGTGGCACTGGCCTGTCAAAATATCGCAAGCCGTTGTCCGCATTTGGATGAGGACGATGCCTACATCTATGGACTCCTCCATGATATCGGCAGATACGCAGGTGTCAGTTCCGAGCGGCACCTGATCGACGGTTACCGATACTGCATGGATCGGGGCTGGAAAAAGGCGGCGCAGATCTGCATCTCCCACGCCTTTATGATACAGGATATTGAAACCTCCATCGGCGTATTTGATATGCCGCCGGAGGCCAAAGAATTTATGGCAGAGTTTGTCAGGAACGCCGTCTATGATGACTACGATTTGCTCGTTCAGCTCTGTGATGCTCTGGCGCTGCCCACGGGATTCTGCCTTCTGGAAAAGCGTTTTGTGGATGTAGCAATTCGGTACGGACTCCACCCGGCGACCATTGACCGCTGGAAAGCGGTGCTGAATACAAAAACACATTTTGAGAAGATGATGGGCTGCTCCATCTACGAAGTGCTGCCCGGTGTGGTCGAGAACAGCTTCCGGTGATGGGAGTATCTATTTGGCTCCGGTTGAAGCGGTCACGGCCAGTGCGGCCGCATATGCACCGGTTAAAATTACATCCTTACCTCAGGAGGTGCCTATGTCCATTTTAAGCGATGCCAACCGTATCATAAACGCCGCACTGCATGCAGCTCTGCCCGATGTTGCCGTGGAGCAGGCATTGGAAAACCTTCCCCCCTGCTCCGGAAAGATGATTTTGATTGCCGCGGGAAAAGCAGCATGGCAGATGGCTGCGGCAGCACAGAAACACCTGGAAGATAAACTCTCCGGCGGTGTTGTAATCACCAAATATGAGCACGCCCGGGGTGCCATCGGCAACCTTGCCATATTTGAGGCAGGCCATCCCGTTCCCGATGAGAACTCATACCGCGCCGCCCAGGCTGCCATTGACGCGGTGGCTGAGTTATCGGAAAAAGACCTGGTCCTCTTTCTGCTGTCCGGCGGCGGCTCCGCCCTGTTTGAAAAGCCATTGATCGACCCTGCCGAACTGGAAGACATCACCAGGCAGCTACTGGCCTGCGGTGCGGATATCACGGAAATCAACACGCTCAGGAAGCGTTTTTCCGCCGTTAAGGGGGGGAAATTCGCCCAGCTCTGCGCCCCGGCTCACGTTTTCTCCATTGTGCTGTCCGATGTGTTAGGCGACCGTCTGGACATGATCGCTTCCGGCCCCACTTATCCGGATTCCACCACAACAGAGCAGGCCCTTGCCATTGCCCAAAAATACAATCTGAAGATCAGCAGCGCCGCCAAAGCACACATTCTGGAGGAAACACCCAAGGAGCTGGCCAATGCGGAAAGCGTGGTGACAGGCTCCGTCCGGCAACTGTGCGCTGCCGCGGCAGAAACAGCCGCCGCGCTGGATTACACGCCAATCATTCTTTCAGCCTCCGTCTGCTGTGAGGCCCGGGAGGCCGGCAGCTTCCTTGCTTCCATTGCCCAGTACCACGCCGATTCAGACAAATCTCTGGCCTTTATCGTCGGCGGTGAAACCGTGGTTCATCTCACCGGTCACGGTCTGGGCGGACGGAATCAGGAAATTGCTTTGGGTGCTGCCAAGGGGATTGCGGCTATGAAGGACACCCTCATTTTCTCTCTGGGGTCCGACGGCACGGACGGTCCCACAGATGCCGCAGGAGGCTGGGTCGACGGCACGTCTGCGGACCGGCTTGCTGCCCAGGGAATTCAAATTGACACGGTCCTGCGGGACAACGATGCCTACCACGCCCTCAAGGCCATCGATGGCTTGATTGTCACCGGCCCCACGGGTACGAACGTGAACGATCTGTCGGTTCTGCTGATCAAACGTGGCGCTCCAGACTGAGTCTTTCAGCAGCCGCGCCAAAATCGCATGCGCTGATTTCCGTTCCCCTTTTCCGCCGGTCTTGAATCCGCAGCCGAATAGGAAACAGACCCGGTTTGCCATAAGCGGCAAACCGGGTCTGCTATTTTCATGAACTTCACCCCCAGGGTTCCATCCTGGAAGGCAGCAAACGGTGCATGGGTGGCTGGTATCTATCCCCCATCAAACCACCTGGAACAGGTAAAATTTCAGATAATCCGTCTCCGGCACGTTCCACAGAATGGGATGGTCCGGGGCCTGCTGCCGGGCTTCGATCTGGCGCAGCTCCACGCCGGCATCCAGGGCGGCGGAGCGCAGCATCCGTACAAACTGCTCCGAGGGCATGAAATGACTGCAGGAGGCGGTGGCAAAGTAGCCGCCCCGGGGCAGCAGCTTCAGGGCCCGCAGGTTGATCTCCTTGTAGCCCCGCTGGGCACTTTCCACGGTTTTCCGGGATTTGGTGAAGGCCGGCGGGTCCAGGATGATAAAATCGTAAGGGGCCTTTCCCTTGGCGGCCAACTCCGGCAGCAGGTCGAACACATCCGCCACCAGAAAATCCATCTTCTCCTCCAGGCCGTTGCGCCGGGCGTTGGCTCTGGCCATGTCGATGGCGGAGGCGGAAATGTCCACCGCCGTCACATGCTCCGCCCCGCCCAGGGCAGCATTCAGAGCGAAGGAGCCGGTGTGGGTGAAGCAGTCCAGTACCCGGCGGCCCTTTGCCAGCTTCGCCACCGCCAGGCGGTTGTACTTCTGGTCCAGGAAAAAGCCGGTTTTCTGGCCGTTTTCCACGTCCACCCGGTAATAAATGCCGTTTTCACAGATTTCCGTCACGGTATCCGGGGTGGGCTCTCCCAGGGGAAACCAGCCCTTGCCCTGCTCCATGCCCTCCAGGGCTCGGATGGCCACGTCGTTCCGCTCGTAAATGCCCTGGATTTCCTGGCCGTCCTCCCGGAGCACCTGCACCAGCAGGGGAAAGAGCATCCCCTTGATCCGCTCCATGCCGATGGACAGGGTCTGGGTCACCAGAATATTTGAGAACCGGTCCACCGTCAGCCCGGGGA
>JALFGI010000041.1 GCA_022777455.1 Clostridiales bacterium
AACTTGAAAAAGTTCGCAATTAGGAAGTGGGAAGATACCCACATCCTTTTGCAAATCCTTATATTTCCTCTATTTTTGTCCAAAATCGATTCAAAACCCCAGTTTTGCTTGACACAAAACTGGGGTTTCTCGACGGTCTGAAATCCCTGCTAAAAGGCAGGGATTGACAAAAGCCATTTCATTCGCTATAATGAACATAGAGAAAGGGCGCTGCGACAAGCGGTTTGCCCAGTTTCGATTTACTTCATATTATGGAAGAAACCGTCACTTGGCAGAGTGGCGGTTTCTGCTTTTTACTCTGATCGTTACTGTCCATTTCAGAACATGGAACGTCAATGTAATTGGCATGACCATCACCCCCTCTTGGGTGGTGTGGCAAACCGCCTGCCGTTGTGCAGCGCCCGGTGCTTCTTCGAAGCACCAAGGTCAGTATCCCATATTTTTACAAAAAAGTCAAGGGCAAACCCACGCGCAAAGAGGGATTGACTTCTTTTTCCTCCGTGATATAATGTTTTCGACATTTTTCCGGGAGGAATTCCACAATGGTTGGACTTGGCACCATCATCAATACGTTGGCCATTATTCTGGGCGGCCTGGGCGGTCTGCTCTTCGGGCGGTTTTTGAAAGAAAGCGTGCAGGATGCCCTGTGCAAGGCCTGCGGCGTGAGCACCCTGTTTCTGGGCATCGCCGGGGCGCTGGAGGGTATGCTCACCGTGGAAGGCACCGGGGTGGTCAGCGGCGGGACCATGCTGGTGATTGGTTGCATCGCCCTGGGCTCCCTGATCGGCGCACTTCTGAACCTGGAGGACGGTATGGAACGCTTCGGGCAGTGGCTGAAAATCAAAACCGGCAACGCCCGGGACGCCCGCTTTGTGGATGCCTTCGTCACCGCCTCCTTAACCGTGTGCATCGGGGCCATGGCCATTGTGGGTTCCATCCAGGACGGCATCAAGGGAGACTATTCCATCCTGGCCGCGAAAGCGGTGCTGGATTTCATTATCATCATGGTCATGACCTGCTCCATGGGCAAAGGCTGCATCTTCTCCGCCATTCCCGTGGCCATTTTCCAGGGCAGCATCACCGCCCTGGCGGGGCTGATCAAGCCGCTGATGACCGACGCCGCACTGTCAAACCTCTCCATGATCGGCTCCATTCTGATTTTCTGCGTGGGCGTCAACCTGGTGTGGGGCAAAAAGCTCCAGGTGGCCAATATGCTCCCTGCCGTGGTACTGGCCGTGGCCGCCGCCTTTTTGTAAGACCATTTCCCTCCTGCCTCCCCGGCAGGAGGATTTTTCTGTCTGGCGGGCAGTGCCCGCAGACAATTCGTTACGAACTCTGGCACCAGACCTACAACTCCTGAGTTTCTCGACCGGCACCACTCAGTAGAATACTGTTTAGCAGCGGGATGCGTGGGCCTGTGTTGGTCGAATTCGTAGGGAACGGCCTGTGTGCCGTTCCTTTATGTCCTACGGTTGGGATGCACGTTTGCCGTTCTACGGGTGGGCTTTTGCATGGGCCGGTGGAAGCCTTCCGTGCATTCTACGCAAAGCGCAACAGCGAAAACCTATTCCGCCAAATTTCGGACCCATTTGGATTGCCGCATTGCTTTCTCCGCGTATCGGTACGCCCCACCCCAGTCGTGGGTAATGTAAATCAGCACATAATCAGACCGTTTCAGCATCCATTCGTTCCGCCAGGAATGGCATACCGGGGATGGACAAATTCCAGCCCTTCCGGGACGATAGCATCTGAAATCAGATCTGATTCCTTTTTATTTTCGGGCATATATGCCAGCACAACCCCGCAACCAATGTGGGGATATTGTTTCTTTAATTCCCCCAGGACGCTCCTCGCAATCGCATCGAAATTACCCTGATTTCCCACATAGAACAGATTGACACCATGATGTTCAATCAAATCGGTCAGTGCTTCCCGGAGCTTTTCTTTTACAGTGTCCGGACAGTCCCGGTGTCCAAAGAAGGTACAAGCCGCCATATGATCCCCCTCCGCAGGCTATACATAGCCTAATAGTAGCACACATAGCCTATATTGTGCAACCAAATTGTTTATCCTAGAAAAAAACAATTTGGGAGGCATCCTTATGGACACAATCACTGCGGTGAAAAACCGGATTCTTCAATTGTGCGGCGAGCGGGAAATCACCATCAACAAGCTGGCATCCATTTCGGCGCTTCCGCCCTCCAGCATCAAAAATATTCTTTACGGCAAGAGCAATAACCCCAAGTTGATCACCATCAAAATGCTCTGTGACGGACTGGGAATTACCCTGGGTGAGTTTTTCTCCACGCCGGAGTTTGATGAGCTGGAACAGGAACTTAAATAGACCGCTTCGCGGACGGAACGGCACATAGGCCGTTCCCTACGATATTGACGAACCATTTCCCATTCAACAGGCCGGTTCGTGATTTCAGGCGGGTCGGCAGAGTCAGAACACCGCCCTACGATGGTGCAGTATCCTTTTTTACATGGAAAAGAAATTCCCGCCCGGGTTTTGTCCGGGCGGGATATTTTCCATTCAGCAATATTCAGGGCTGCTTGCCGATGTAGGCCAGGATGCCGCCGTCCACGTAGAGCACGTGGCCGTTGACGAAGTTGGAGGCATCGGAGGCCAGGAACACGGCGGGGCCGGCCAGGTCGTCCGGGTCACCCCAGCGGTTGGCAGGGGTCTTGGCCAGGATGAAGCTGTCGAAGGGATGGCGGCTGCCGTCGCTCTGGGGCTCCCGCAGGGGCGCGGTCTGGGGAGTGGCGATGTAGCCGGGGCCGATGCCGTTGCACTGGATGTTGTAAGCGCCATACTCGGAGCAGATGTTCTTGGTGAGCATCTTCAGACCGCCCTTGGCAGCGGCGTAGGCGGAGACGGTCTCACGGCCAAGCTCGCTCATCATGGAGCAGACGTTGATGATCTTGCCGTGGCCCTTTTGGATCATGCCGGGGATGACTGCCTTGGCCATGATGAAGGGAGCCACCAGGTCGATGTCGATGACCTGACGGAAATCCTCGCTGGCCATTTCGGTCATGGGAATCCGCTTGATGATGCCGGCATTGTTCACCAGAATATCAATGGTGCCCAGGTCCTTTTCGATGTCCACCACCATCTTGGTGACCTCGTCCTCTTTGGTCACGTCGCAATAGTAGCCCTTGGCATCGATGCCCTTGGCGGCGTAGTCAGCCAGAGCCTTTTCCATATGGGCCTGGCCACGGCAGTTGAAGGCAATCTTTGCGCCTGCCTTGGCGTAGGCCTCCGCGATGGCGAAGCCGATGCCATAGGCCGCGCCGGTGACCAGGGCCACCTTCCCTTCCAAGGAAAAGCTGTTCATTGTGAAGCTCATGGTACTGCCTCCTTACTTCAGGTCGGGGGTAGCGATGACGTCCATGTCATCGAATTCCTGGTTCTCGCCGCCCATGGCCCAGATGAAGGTGTAGTTGCTGGTGCCCACGCCGGAATGGATGGACCAGGAGGGGCTGATAACGGCATCGTAATTCTGCATGACGATGTGTCTGGTCTCGTCGGGCTTGCCCATCATGTGGAAGACCACCTGATTCTCGGGGATTTCGAAGTAGGTGTACACCTCCATGCGGCGCTCGTGGGTGTGGCTGGGCATGGTGTTCCAGTTGCTGCCGGGCTCCAGAGCGGTCATGCCCATGGTCAGCTGGCAGGTCTTCAGCACGGAGGGGTGGATGAACTGGTTGATGGTGCGCTTGTTGCAGGTCTCCAGAGCGCCCAGGGGCCGCTTGGCGGCTTCGGCGATGGTGATGAGCTTGGTCTCATAGGCACAATGGGCGGGAGCGGAAACCATGTAGAACCGGGCGGGATTCCCGGCGTCATCGGAGGCGAAGGTGACTTCCTTGGTGCCCATGGTGATGTACAGGCAGTCCTTGTAGCCCAGCTGGTAGCGAACGCCGTCGGCCATGATCACACCGGAGCCGCCCAGGTTGAAGATGCCGATCTCCCGGCGCTCCAGCACGAACTTGGTACCGAAATTGCCCCAGACGTCCAGGCCCTTATCAATGGGCACCACTTCGTGAACGGGCATACAGCCGAAGGTGACCATGCGGTCCACATGGCTGTAAACGCAGACCACTTCGTCGGGCTTGTACAGGCCGGTGATCAGGAACTCCTTGCGCAGCTCCTCGGTGGTGTAACGGGCCACATCCTTGGGATGGGCAGAATAACGAATATCCATACTGAAAATCTCCTTTTTATTTCATGTATTTTGTGGGAATCACCAGTTCACTTTCACCGTCGAACAGACTGACGGTTTCATAAGGAATGGAGAACGTAAGCTTGCTGTCCATTTCGGGGGTGTCGTGGGGGTCCACCTTCAGGATGGCCCGGTCCTCTCCGGCGTGGATGTAAACGTTGGTGTTGTCGCCCAGCATTTCCGTCAGCTCCACGGTGCAGCCGATGTGGTAGGCATCCTCCTGCTCGCCCAGACGGATGGCCTCGGGACGGAAGCCGAACACCAGGGGCTTGCCCTCGTACTGGGCGCATCCTTCTCCCAGCACCGGGTTCAGGTCCAGCAGGGCATCGCCGAAACGCAGGCAGCCCTTTGTCACCCTGCCCCGGACGAAGTTCATGGGAGGCTCGCCGATGAACCCGGCCACGAACACGTTGGCGGAACGGAAATACAGCTCGTAGGGGGTGCCCACCTGCTGGATGCGGCCGTCCCGCATGACCACGATCCGGTCGGCCATGGTCATGGCCTCGGTCTGGTCGTGGGTGACATAGATGGTGGTGGCGCCGGTCTCCCGGTGGATCTGGGTGATTTCGGAGCGCATGGTCACCCGCTGCTTGGCATCCAGGTTGGAAAGGGGCTCGTCCATGAGGAACACACCCACCTTGCGGATAATGACCCGGCCTACTGCCACACGCTGGCTCTGGCCGCCGGAGAGGGCTCTGGGCATCCGGTCCAGGTAATCCGTCAGGCCCAGCACGGCAGCGGTGCGGCGGACCTTCTCATCAATCACATCCTCGTCCACGCCCTGCAGGGTCAGACCGAAGGCCAGATTGTCGTAGACGGACATATGCGGATACAGGGCGTAGCTCTGGAACACCATGGCAATGCCCCGCTCCCGGGGACCCATTTCGTTGGCCCGCTTGCCGTCGATGAGGAAATCGCCCTTGCTGATGTCCTCCAGGCCGGCGATCATCCGAAGCGTGGTGGACTTGCCGCAGCCGGAGGAGCCGACAAACACGATAAACTCCCCTTTTTCGATTTCCAGATTGAAATCATGGACGGCGTGGAAGCCGTTGGGGTAGATTTTATTCACGTCCTTCTAAGTTAAGTATGCCAAAATAAGTGCCCCCTTTGACAGTTATATGATTGAAACTATCCAATGACGAAGGGCCAAACCGGCCCGAATCAGCGCAAATTGTACAAGATAAGTATAATTGACCCATCCCGGGTTTGCTACACCAAAAACGACTTTCTTTATACACAAAACGGACAAAACCGCTGTGCCCGGCTCTGTGGGAGGGGACGAACTCCCTCCGCCCGGGCCGGGATTGCGGGGTTTGTGCCCACGGGCGTTGTATTCTGACAGACCCAATGGTGATTCCTCCTGAATTTACCATGGACAAACCTGTCTGTTTTTGTTATAATTGTGAAAACCCCATTGGAGTGTGATGATATGAATAACATCATTTATGCTGGAAAGCATCTTCTCACACTGTCCGTAAACCGCCACGCCCACAGCAGTTGGGAGTTGGTCTACTGTACGGGGGGCAGCGGGAGCTTCCGCTTTGAAGATCTTGAGCTCCCCTATAAGAAAGGGGACATTGTGGTGGTGCCCCCGCTGTTGCCTCATGAGAACGTCAGCCGCGACGGCTTTACCAATATCCACATCAACATGACCGACACCGCCCTGCCCTTCAAGGCCCCGGCGGTGGTGCAGGATGACAGCCACCAGTTTCTGCTCCAGGCCTTCCAGGCGGTTTACTACCATTTCAACGGCGATTCCGACCGGCGGCGGGTGCTGCTGTCGCCCTACGGGGATCTGATCTACTGCTATATGCTTTGCTACCACAAAACCCAGCCGGTGAGCAAGGTGGTGGAGGAGATTGAAAACAACATCATCCAGAACTACCCAGACTGCTCCTACGAGCTGGACAAGTACCTCCAGTCCTTCCCCTTCAGCTACGACTATCTGCGCAAGCTCTTCAAGAAGGAGCTGGGGGTAACCCCCCACAAGTACCTCACCGACAAGCGGCTGCAGACCGCGGCGGACATGCTCTCCTACGGCTACACCGACAGCCACAACATCGCCGAAATCTCCCAGCTGTGCGGCTTCCGGGAACCGCTGTACTTCTCCCGGATGTTCAAGAAGAAATACGGCGTGGCCCCCAGCTTCTATCTGGAATCCCAGCAGGAACCCCAGGACACCCCCAACGGGGAAAGCGTGAAAATCCAACTGGAGCCCTGATTTTTCCGTAAAATCCAACTGTAGGGGAGGCTCGTAGCCTCCCGTCAGGTTCCGGGCCTGAGTGTTCGGTTGAATGGTATCATGCCTGACATGGTACGGATTCGCCTGACCCTGTTGGTAATCGTAAGGTTGTACCGCGCGGGAGGCTAAGAGCCTCCCCTACAGTGAGTGCGAGAAGCAATTGCGGCGAGCAGGAACGTTACCGGGCACTGCCCGCTAAGCAGCAATTTGCCTGCTTGTATCACAGCCGCTTGATCTCCGTATAGCACAAAATGAAGGGGGCCACGCCCTTGGCGTCGTTTTCCACCACGGGCTCGGAGATATAGTATTCAAAGGTGCCGTCCCGGCGGCGGTTGTTCTCCGGGCCCAGGCCCGCCACCAGGCAGATTCCACCCAGATTCAGGGTGTCGCCTGTGAAAGACAGATATTTTCCCCCAATGCCGCTGAAGGTCTTCTGGCCCTTGGCGGCATATTCTTTGTCCAGTACGCCCAGTCGGGCGCCCTTGAGCATGGCGTAGGCGATCATGGAGCTGCCGCTGGTTTCCAGGTAGTTCCCCGCCCGGCTGCCCTGGTCGGGCACCTGGTAGTACATGCCGGTTTCCTCATCGGCATACCGGGCGATGCCCTCCATGAGCTGGGCAAAGATGGCGGCCAGCTTCTGCCGGTCCTCCCCGGTGACGATCTCCAGCAGGTCTGCCAGCGCCACAGAGAACCAGCCGATGCTCCGCAGCCAAAAGCTCTTGGAGCAGCCGGTGATGGGGTCTGCCCAGAAGGCGGTGCGGCTGGCATCATAGCCATGGTAATACAGGCCCTTTTCCCCGTCGTACATTCTTTCATGGACGGTTTCGATCTGGTGCAGGATATCGGAATAATCCCCGCCGCCAAAAGCCTGCTGGTACAGGGCATAGAACACCTGAGCCATGTAGATGCCGTCCAGCCAGACCTGGTTGGGGTAGATGGCCTTGTGCCAGAAATTTCCCTCCATGGTTCTGGGCTGACTCGCCAGGTGGCGCTTCAGGTTTTCCGCCGCCAGGCGGTATTTTTCCTTCCCGGTGGCCCGGTACAGGGGCAGCAGCACCCGGCCCTCGTTGATGTCGTCCAGGTTGAATTTCTCCGGTTGGTAGGTACGGATGGTGCCGTCGGGCAGCACATAGGAGTCGATGAAGCCCTACACAAAGTCGAAGTATTCCCGCTCCCCGGTAATTTCCGCCATGCTCAGCAGGGCGGTCATCATGCAGCCGTCGATGTAGTTCCAGCTGCCCTTCTTCCCTTCCCGGAGCTTTTCAATGTTCCAGATGGTCCGGTCCGGGGTGGATTCCTGAATCAGCTGGTGAATATAAGCGTCAATTTTCTGATACATAGGGCTTCACTCCACTTCCAGGGATTCGTAATGATCCGCCACAATCTGCTCCCCCGCCTGGCCCTCCAGGGTGACGTTTTTGATGGAGATGCGGCGCACATTGTCCAGGTACAGTCCCAAGCGGCATTCCTCCTGGGCGTAATTCTTCATGATGGGCTTGCCGGGCCTGGCGTCCTTGGCGTAGGTGAAGGACACGTCCTGGAAATTCACCTCATCGATGGGCATTTCCGGCAGGCCGTCGATGTAGCAGGCGGCCACCTCCACGTCGGTGCAGGTCAGGCGGCGGAAGGTGAACTTCCCCAGATGGGGGGTGCGCTCGTCCACCGGCAGGTGCTCCCGGCTCCACACATATTCGCTGAACCGGTCCGGGGCACAGCAGTTGTACCACATGTTGATGGCCACGGGGGTCAGAACCCCCTCCATGCGGATGTTTTCAAAGAGAATGTTGTTCAGCACGCAGTCCTCGCCCCGGCCCCGGCGGGTTTTGATCCGCAGGCCCCGGTCCGTTCCCCGGAACCAGCACTGGGACACGGAGAGGTTGCGCACTCCCGCGCCGATCTCGCTGCCAAGGGTCACGGCCCCGTGGCCGAACTCCATCAGGCAGTTGCGGATGGTGTGGTGGTCGGCGGGCTGCTTGTACCACCGGCCCAGGTCGATCTTGCCGGACTTGATGGCAATGCAGTCATCCCCCACGCTGAACCGGCAGCCGATGATGTCCACCCCGTCGCAGGCCTCCGGATCGATGGCATCGGTGTTGGGACTGTTTTTCGGGGCCTTGATGCTGATGTCGTACAGGCCCACCTGCTTGGAGAAGAAGGGATGGAACTGCCAGGAGGCGGAATTCTGGGCGATGACGCCGTGGACCGTCACATTTTCGCACCGGTTGAAGAAGAACAGCCGGGGACGGGCGACGGCGAACTCCTTAAAGCGGGTCCAGAATTCGCTGTTCTGGGCATTGCCGTCCACGGTGCCGGGACCCACAACGGTGATGTCCCGGGCGTGCTCGGCAAAAATCAGAGCCTGGCACATGGGCACGGCGTTGCCCTCCCAGGCGCCGTACACCCTGGGTTCCCCGGTGAAGAGATCGTTGATCTCCCCGGGGATTACGGGATAATGGCTCCGGTCCGTGTCCCCCAGCAACACCGCTCCCTCCCCAAGAGAGAGGGTGATGTGGCTTTTCAGAGCCAGGGGGCCGGTGCGGTAGGTGCCCGCCGGGAAATGGAGCAGGCCACCCTCCGGCAGGCAGTGGATGGCCGCCTGGATGGTGACGGTATCGTCGGCCACACCGTCACCCAGGGCACCGAAGTCCTTCACGTTCACCCCGGCGGTGACGGCTTTGGTGGTAAAGGCAAGTTCCTCTTCCATTCCCTCCCCGGTCACCTTTAGCCGGTAAGCCGTGGCCGGGCGCAGGGAGAACAGAGAGAATACGTTGGAATCGGACTCCATGTATTTTTCCCCGTCCAGCCACACGGTGTAGTGCACCGGGGCGTAGTAGGGGGCGTCGTTTTCCAGTTCAAAGCAGGCCGAAACCGGACTGGTAAAAAGCAGCTTCATCAGTTATCCTTCCTTTCCTTTTGCACTGGCCATGGCATCGGCAAGAATGCGCCGGCCCAGATGCTTCATGCCCACAAAAAGCAGATCAAAGCCCATATAAAACAAGCCAAAGAGCACCGGCTCCACCCCCAGATGGACGGTATCGGTCCGGCCGGTGACGGATACGATTACCGTATTGATCACCTGATAGAAAGCGTACACGCAGAAAAGCAGCGCAAAGGCGTAGAGAATGTTCAAAAAGAAAGCGATCATTCCCTTTTTGGGGAACATCATCCAGCTGTCATTTTCCCCGGGGACGGTGGATAGAAACCGCAGGACGTTGTTCACCAGCAGGTCGGTGACCAGGCCCAGGGAGAGGCCGAACACCAGCATCATATCCAGCAGGTTGGTTAGGTAAATGCCCAATCCCCAGAAAATGAAGAAGCAGGCCGCCCCGGCAAACCAAGCCTTCAGCAGCACCACCTTCAGCCACCGGGGCAGATGGAGGCCGCTTTTGGAGCGGTATTTTTCCAGCTCCTCCTTGGAAACCTCCGGAGCGTTTTCCGCGTTGGCCGTCACCAGGTCGTCCACGGCTTTGGTATTCAGCTTGTAGTAGTCCGAAATTTCCCGCAGCTGCTCCGGGGAGCGCAGCGGGGTGTTTTTTTGTTTCTTGCCATAGTTGCTCCAAAATGATGAAATACGTGTTTCGTCCACTGCCCAGCTACTGTACAGCGACACGTCGGATGCCTTCCGGGCGATGGTGTTGGCGCCGATCACCAGCAGCATACCAACCACATTGTTCATCATCTCCGCGGCGGAGGCAATGCCCTTGGCCGCGCCGGCCATGCCGTAGCGCTGGGCGAAGGTGGAAACCACGTCGGCGGTGACGTAGGTATTGGTGTTGTACAGCAGCAGCACCTTTTCGTAGCCGATGTTCAGCAGAGAACCGATTCTCGTAATCAGCATGATGACGATGGTGGACAGGATGCTGGGCAGCACCACGTACTTCATCTGGGCCATTTTGCCGGCGCCGTCGATCTGGGCGGCCTCATAGCTGGTGGGAGAGATGGCAATGATGGCGGCAAAGAACACGATGGAATCGTAGCCCGCCGATTCCCAGATACCGGAAATCTGATAGATGGCACGGAAGAAGCCCGGCTGATTCAGAAGACCCCCTTGGGCCACCTCCTGGGAGATCAGCCCCAGATTGCACAGCAGCTGGGAAACGATGCCCATGTTGGAGGTCAGGGAGCCCTGCTTGACCAGCATAGTCACCAGGGAGGTCATGACCACGGTGGACATGAACTTGGGCAGGTAGGTCATCACCTGGTAGACGGACCGGGCGATATTGGACTTGATCTCATTGAAGAAGAGTGCCAGAATGATGGGCATGGGGAAGCCAAAGCACAGTCCGTAGAAGCTCAGCAGGAAGGTGTTTCGCATGGCCCGCCAGAACTCGGTGGTCTTGGAGCCGTCACCCACCAGCAGCACCTTGAAATTGGAGAAGCCGGCGAACAGCTGCTCCGCCACGGGCTTCACTTCGTCGGACACCTTAAAGCAGCCAAGCAGCTCGTACATGGGGAAATACCGCCAGAACAGGAACACCAGCAGCATGGGAATGAGCATTAAGTACAGCCGCCAGTCCTTGGCCACCGTCCGGCACACATGGAGCCAGTAATGCTTCTCCACATCGTCCCGCACGGCCTGCTCGGGATTCTCCCGATAAATTTGATTGACCTCATCGTATACGAGGAAGTCTGCAGCCTTTGCTTTCATCAAAATCCTCCTTTTTGCTTCTTCTGCTGCTCCTGCAAGCGACGCAGGTAACTTTTTTGATCTTCAAACACGCCATCCAGCCGCCTGGCCAGGGAGACCACCACCATGGCGAACACATCGCTGAGGGTGTCGGTGGTGAAAAATCCCACGCAGGTTTCCAAGCTCGTGCCCAGCACCAGAGCCACCGCGGCTCTCCTCAGCTGCATGGCCAGGGTCACCCCCAGGGCAAACAGCGCGGTGAAGAGCATGTCGCTGCGGATCTTTTCCTTCCCACCGTGGCGCAGCAGCGGAAGCAGGAGCAGGCCCGCCAGATTGCCCAGGGCGTAGATCGCCAGCTGCCGCGCAGTACCGCCGGAGGCCAGCCAGAAGGCCGCCCCACCCAGCACCGCGTGGAGCCCGGCCCAGGGCCCCCAGCGCATGAGCACGATGGCGCACAGTGCGCTTGTGACAGAGACGGTGTACAGCTGGTCGGCAAACCACCGGTTCGCTGCCAGGGTGATGACGTATTCACAAACCGCCAGAATCACCCCAAAGATGGTCAGGTCCACGTTGCGGTATTCTGCCAGGGTCAGTTGGCGCTTCATAGCATAATCCTTTCAATCTATCTACAAATATTCTAGAGATATCGTACCGCAAAGTACATATCAAAAACGATTTGCTTTATGCGCAAAAAAATCATTGGGGAAAGAAAGGATTTATTTATTTTGATAATGTGGTATAATGTTTCTTGGGTAATCTACATAAGTTTTTTCGGCTCCGAGGTGGATTCTTATGAAATATGCGTGTTTTCTCACCCCCCAGGATGATTTGCAGCAAGCCCTGGATTCCGCCCCAAAGGACGCTTTTGTCCATCTGGCTGCCGGAATTTACCAGCAGAAGATCGTGATCCGCACCCCGGGGCTGACCATCGTTGGGCAAGGTGCTGAAAACACCATCCTCATATTTGACGATTATGCACAAAAGCTGGACGAACAAGGCCGGGAGTATATTACCTCCCGGACCTACACCCTGGCGGTGTGCGCTGACGGCGTACAGATGGAGCATCTTTCCATTGTCAACGATGCCCGCTCCCCGGAGAAAAAGGGGCAGGAGGTGGCCCTGACGGTATACGGCGACGACTTCCAAATGGAAAACTGCCGCTTGACCTGTGAGGAAGGCGTCACCCCCGGCAGCATTTACTTGGCCCGGCCCTGGCGGGACTACGGTCTGACCACCTTCCGGAACTGCACGATGGATCGCCACATTGCCCCGTCGGGCTTCGACAAATGGAACGACACCAACCGGGACCAAACCGCCCGGTTCTATGAATCCCCCGCCATCCCGGGCAGAGTCCCCTGGATCAACCGGGAGGGCTGATACCCGAAAGGATTCCGTAGGGGCAGCATTTCATCTAGAAAGAAGTATTTCCCATGCAGGACATGACCAAGGGGAGCATCCTCTCCCATCTGATTCGATATGCCATTCCCATGATTCTGGGGAACATCCTCCAGCTGACCTACAATGCGGTGGACTCCATCATCATCGGCAAATTTCTGGGTGAAAACGCCCTTGCGGCGGTGAGCACCTCCGACCCCATTTTTACCATCCTGGTGCTGGGTGCCTCCGGCGTCAGCCTGGGTACCTCGGTGATGATCAGCAAATTCAAAGGGGCCCGGAACGAGGAAAAAATCCGCCAGGAATTCGCCACCACCCTGATTTTCGGCGCGTTCTTCTCCCTGGGCGTGTTTGCCCTGGGGCTTACCCTGGCAGGACACCTGCTGCGCTGGATTCAAACCCCGGCAGCCGCCATGGTTCAGGCAAAAACCTATCTGCGGGTTTACCTGGTGGGCTTTCTGTTCACCTTTCAATATAATGTGCTGGCTTCCTCTCTGCGGGGGCTGGGAGACTCCAAAACCCCGGTGTATTTTCTGGGCCTCAGCTGCGGTCTGAACATCTTCCTGGACCTGCTGCTGGTGGCGGTGCTCCCCCTGGGGGTGGCAGGCGCCGCCCTGGCCACGGTGATTTCCCAGGCCGTCTCCGCCCTGGGCTGCCTGAACCACATCCGAAAGCATGTGCCCCTGCTCTCTCTCACCCGGCGGGAGCTGCGCATCAGCCGCCCCCTGCTGAAAGAAACGCTGCAGATCGGTTTTCTCACCGCCCTGCAGCAGGCCGCCCAGCCCATCGGCAAGGTGTGCATCCAGGGGGTGATCAACACCCAGGGTGTTGCCGCCATCGACGCCTTCAACGCCGGGTGCAAAATCGAGGACTTCGCCCGGATTCCCACCCAGAGCATCGGCAACGGCATCATGACCTGCACCGCCCAGAACCGGGGCGCGGGCCAGGAAAAGCGGATGTACGACGCTTTCACCAAGGGACTGCTGCTGGCAGGAATATACTTCCCCCTGATTTTCATCCTCACCCAGCTGATCAAGGGTCCCGCCATTGCCCTGCTGTGCCCCGACGGGGCAGAGGAAATCGTGGCCGCGGGGGTCAGCTACATCGGCCTGAAGGCCTTCTTCTTCCTGATGCCCGGCCTGACCAACGCCATCCAGGGCCACTTTCGCGGCCTGGGAATGATGAAAATGGTGCTCTTCGGCACGGTGCTGCAAACCGCTGTGCGCACGTTGTGCGTCTTTTTCTGGGTGCCCAAAATGGGTATCAACGGCGAGGCCTGGGCCTGCTTCACCGGGTGGGCCTGCATGGTTATCGTGCAGTACGGACTGTATTTCTATTGGAGAAAAACCAAAAAGCTGCCCACCATGTAAAGTAGGCAGCTTGCAAATAGACGATGGGTTGGATGGGAGTCTGAGGCGATCCCGTTATTTCACGGAATCGGCATATTCCCGCGGGGCCACGCCGTATTCCCCCACAAAGGCCCGGTAGAACCCGGCGTAGTCGGCAAAGCCGCACAGACCGCTGACGGCGCTGGGGGCTTCTCCCCCAGCCAGCAACTGGCGAGCGATCTGCAGCCGCTTTTTCTGAATGTACTTATAAACCCCGGTGCCCATGTGCTTCTGGAATTCGTGGCTCAAATGGTATTTGCTCACATAGAACCGCTCCGCCAACGCTTCCAGGGTCAGCCGCTCCCGGTAGTGCTGGTTCACATACTCCACCAGCTCCGATACCAGCTTGCTGGAATGCACCGCGGCCTCCGGCTCTTTGGGGTGCTGCTCCGCCATCCGGTTGATCTGCACCAGCAGGGACGACACCAGGGTGTTGCGCAGAATGTCCGCTCCGAAGCCCGCCCCGTCGGACTCCTGGAACAGCTCCTCCATCAGATCCCGGATCAGCTGCCGCTGCTCCCGGGTCAGCCGGAGCAGGTTGGTATACCCCGGCCGGGTGGGGTCCAGATGCCGCTCCAGGTCCGTGCTCTGGGAGGACAGCCGCCTCACCGCGCCCCGGTCGATCCACAGCACATACCGCTCGTAGGGCTCCATCCCCGGGGTGATGGACACCTGATGCAGCTCCTGGGGACTGATGAGCAGCAGATCCCCCGGCAGCACCCGGCAGAGCCGGCCCTCGATGACGTAGGTCACGTCCCCGGACACCAGATAGTAAATTTCATAGAAGTCGTGGTGGTGCAGCTCCACATCCTTCAGATAGGTATCCCGCTTGTGCTGGATCTCAAAATCCGAGGCCAGCATCTCCTGCCGGGGCTCATAAACGGATAGCTTTCCCGCCATGATCATCCATCCTTTCCCATAGAGATTCCCGTTGACAAATTGTAATTTGGCTGCCTGAGCGCTACCCAACTCACTGTAGGGGCGGCTCGCAGCCGCCCGCGCAGTACAATCCCACAATAACAAATCAGCTCGGGCGAATTCGTACTGTGTCGGACGTGGTATCATTCAACCGAACACTCAATTCCATAGCGTAGCGGGAGGCTAAGAGCCTCCCCTACAGTTAGGACGGAACCTGGTTCCATTTTACCCTCCGGTAAATTACAATTTTCCGGGCAAACCGGCGGGGCTTTTGTCCATTGTAACACACTTCCCCCGCAATCGCAAGAATCACAATGTATTATCGCAATTTATACTATTCCGTGAAAGATAGATTGCGTTTATAATACGATTATCAAAGAAAAACACATTATAAAAAATATGGAGGCATTTCAAATGGAAAAGCTCAACTACGCAGTCCTGAAAGCATCCGGCTACGACGGATACATCCTGGAAAAGGCACCCGAGAAGGTGCTGCAGTTCGGCGAAGGCAATTTCCTGCGGGCATTTGTGGACTACTGGTTCGACCTGGCCAACGAGAAGGCCGGCTGGAACGGCAAATGCTGCCTGGTGCAGCCCATTGCCCCCGGCCTGGCCAAGATGATCAATGAGCAGGAGGGCCTGTACACCCTGTACCTGCGGGGCAGCCAGAACGGCCGGAAGGTGGACGACAAGCGTGTGATCTCCTCCGTTTCCCGCTGCCTGAATCCCTATGAGGAAGCGGACTTCGATGCCATGATGGACGTCGCCGCCAGCGACGATCTGGAGATCATCGTCTCCAACACCACCGAGGCCGGTATCGTCTATGATCCCGCCTGCCAGCTTACCGACAAACCCTGCTCCTCCTTCCCCGGCAAGCTGACCCAGGTGCTGTACCACCGTTATCAGGCCGGTAAGAAGGGCATCATTATGCTGGCCTGCGAGCTGATCGACAACAACGGCAAGGAGCTGCTGAAGTGCGTCAACCAGTACATGGACCAGTGGAACATGGAAGAAGGCTTCAAGAAGTACGTCAACGAGGAGTGCACCTTCTGCGGCAGCCTGGTGGACCGCATCGTTCCCGGCCGCATCCGCGATCCCCAGGAAGTGGCTGAGCTGGAGCAGAAGCACGGCTACGCCGATCCCCTGCTGGACGTGGGCGAAGTGTTCGGCCTGTGGGTCATTGAAGGGGACGAAAAGCTGAACGATGTGCTGCCCTTCCGCAAGGCCGGTCTGGAAAGCAATGTGTTCGTCGCCCCCGACATGACCCCCTACAAGAAGCGCAAGGTCCGCATCCTCAACGGCGCCCACACCGGCTTCACCCTGGGCGCTTACCTGGGCGGCCACAACATCGTCCGGGAGTGCATGCAGGACAAGACCGTTCTTGGCTTCATGAACAAGATGCTGCTGGATGAGATCGTGCCCATCCTGCCCCTGGACCAGGAGGACTGCCGCAACTTCGCCGCCGCCGTTCAGGACCGCTTCAACAACCCCTTCGTCAACCACGAGCTGATGAGCATCAGCCTGAACTCCACCGCCAAATGGCGCGCCAGAAACATGCCCAGCTTCCTGGAGTACATTGAAGCCAAGGGCAAGCTTCCCACCTGCCTCACCATGAGCTTCGCCGCCTACATTGCCTTCTTCTCCAACGACATTCAGGAGCTGAACGACCAGGGCCTGGTCTGCCGCAGAAGCGCCGGCAACACCTATGTCTGCTCCGATGACCGGTGGGCTCTGGAATTCTACTACGCCCACAGAAACGACAGCGTTGAGGAGCTGGTGCACGACGTGATGACCAACCAGCAGATGTGGGGCCAGGACCTGACCGCCATCCCCGGCTTCGAGGCTGCCACCGTGGCCAACCTGAAGCTGATCCGCACCGAAGGCGCCATTGCCGCATTCGCTTCCTGCCTGTAAGAATCGGAGGTTTTCATGCCTGACTTTATCCATATTCATCCGAAAGATAATGTGGTAGTCGCTCTGAAGGCTGTTCCCGCGGGGACAGCCTTTGGGGGCGTTGTTGCCGCATCCGATATTCCCCAGGGCCACAAGATGGCCATCCGCCCCATGGCGGAAAACGAGCAGGTCATCAAGTATGGCTTCTCCATCGGCCACACGGTGGCACCCGTGGCACCCGGCGAATGGGTGCACACCCACAACATGAAAACCAATCTCTCCGGCGAGCTGGAATACACCTACAATCCCAAAATCGAAATTCCTGCCCCCCAGCCCTGCGGCACCTTCCGGGGCTACCGCCGCTCCGGCGGCAAGGTGGGCATCCGCAACGAAATCTGGATTATCCCCACCGTGGGCTGCGTCAACGACGTGGCAAAGAAGCTGGTGAAGGATAACCAGGACCTGGTCACCGGCTCCATCGACGGCCTGTATACCTTCACCCATCCCTTCGGCTGCTCCCAGACCGGCGCTGACCACGCCCAGACCCGCAAGCTCCTGGCCGCCCTCACCCGCCATCCCAATGCCGGCGGCGTGCTGGTGCTGAGCCTGGGCTGCGAAAACCTGACCCACGAGCAGTTCCTGGCCGAGCTGGGCGACTACGACGAAAAGAGGGTGAAATTCCTCACCTGCCAGCAGGTGGAGGACGAATTCTCTGCCGCCCGGGTACTGCTGGAAGAGCTGGCGGACTACGCCGGCAAAGCAAGCCGGGAGCCCATCCCCGCCTCTGAACTGGTGATCGGCATGAAGTGCGGTGGCTCCGACGGTCTGTCCGGCATCACCGCCAACCCCACCGTGGGCCGGTTCTCCGACATGCTGGTGGCCCAGGGCGGCTCCACGGTGCTCACCGAGGTGCCCGAGATGTTCGGTGCCGAGGGCTTCCTCATGGATCGCTGCATCAACGAGGAGGTCTTCCACAAGGCCGTGGACATGATCAACGGCTTCAAGGCCTACTTCCTGCGGCACAACGAAGTCGTTTATGAGAACCCCAGCCCCGGCAACAAGGCCGGCGGCATCACCACATTGGAGGACAAGTCCTGCGGCTGCGTCCAGAAGGGCGGCTCCGCTCCCATTATGGACGTCATCGGTTACGGCGATCCCGTTGTAACCAAGGGCCTGAACATGCTCTACGGCCCGGGCAATGACCTGGTGTCCTCCACCGCCCTCACCGCTGCGGGCGCCCACATGGTGCTCTTCACCACCGGCCGGGGTACCCCCTTTGGCGCGCCCGCTCCCACCATGAAGCTGGCCACCAACACCCCCCTGGCCACCAAGAAGTCCGGCTGGATCGACTTCAACGCCGGCGTGGTGGCCGACGGCACCCGCACCTTGGACGAAGCCGCCCAGGACCTGATGGACCTGGTGCTGGAGGTGGCTTCCGGCAAAAAGACCCGCGCCGAGGAAAAGGGTTACCGGGAAATCTCCATCTTCAAGGACGGCGTGGTGCTGTAAGATATATCAATTGTGGTGTAATTTGACGGTGCACTGAATGGCACCGGGTTCCACGCACCGCCCAGCCACTGTAGGGGAGGATCTGATCCTCCCGCGCAGTACAGCCCCACACCGATATACCAAGTTGGGCGAATTCGTATAATGAAAGGACATTGCACCATTCAACAGAACACGCAGTTCCGTAAGGTAGTACGGAGCAAAAACGACTTCTTTCCCATAAAAATACCGAAAAACATATTATAGGAGGATTATCCCATGAACGAACTGCAGCAAAAGGTAAGCGCCATCGGCGTGGTGCCTGTGATCAAGCTGACCAACCCCACCCGGGACGCCGGTCCCCTGTCCGATGCCCTGTGCGCCGGCGGCGTGCCCGTGGCCGAGATCACCTTCCGGGCTGCCGGTGCGGATGAAGCCATGCGCATCATGCTGGAGCGCCATCCCGACATGCTGGTGGGCGCCGGTACCGTGCTCACCACCGAGATGGTGGACAAGACCATTGCCGCCGGCGGC
>JALFGI010000015.1 GCA_022777455.1 Clostridiales bacterium
GTAGAGCTTGCCCCACAGGGCCTTGCCCCAGCCGGTTTCGGAAATGGTGAAGTGCAGGCCTTCCTTTTCCACCCAGTGCCAGTATTTGGCGGTGACGAAATGGCCCAAGGCGTCCTTATAGGACTGGACGGCGATCTTGGGATAGCCGGTGGTGCCGGAGGTGAAGAACATAAGCATGGGGTCGTCGCCGCAGGGGGCGTCGGCAGTGCGGACATAGCGGCGGCTGAACAGGCTGTACTCGCCGTCGAAGTCGTGCCAGCCCTCCCGCTTGCCGCCCACCAGGATCTTGGTGAGCTTCATATCCACGGCGGCCTCCGCCAGGTCCACCTGATGGGCGGTATCCCCATCCGCGGTGCAGACGATGGCGGACACGCCGCCGGCCTGGAAGCGGTACTCAAAGTCGTGCTGCAGCAGCTGGTTGGTGGCGGGGATAGCAATGGCGCCGATCTTGTGCAGGGCCAGGATGGAATACCAGAACTGGTAGTGGCGCTTGAGCACCAGCATCACCCGGTCCCCCCGCTTGATGCCCAGGGAGGTGAAGTAGTTGGCCGTCTGGTTGGAAGCGTCCTTCATATCCTTGAAGGTGAAGCGGCGTTCGGTCATGTCGTTGGCCACGTGCACCATGGCCAGCTTGTCCGGATTCTTCCGGGCGATGGCATCCACGGTGTCGAAGGCGAAATTGTAGCGCTCCGTGTTCTGGAAGTGCATGGCCTTCAGGCTGCCGTCCTCACCCTCTTCAGGCTGGATGAACTCCCGGCACAGCAGGCTCTTGTCGGTTTTCTCCTGGATCAGGGGCTTGGCAGTGGTCCACTGCTCCCGCTCGGTAGAGGCCATGATCATGGCCAGGAACACGCAGTCCTGTCCGCCCACGGCGATCTGGCCATGGGGGGTGGAGCTCTTGAAGAAGATGCTGTCGCCTTCGTGAAGCACTTCCTCATGCTCGCCCACCCGGACCTTCAGGGTGCCGCTGACCACCAGATCGAACTCCTGACCGGAGTGGGTGACGGTGTGAATGGGCTTTTTCTCCTGCTCCGGGTCATATTTGTAGGTGCACCAGTAAGGGGTGGCCATCTTGTTCTGAAACATGGCGGCCATGTTCTGGATGGTGATGCCGTCCTCCGAGGCGGTGACGGGGCCCTTACCACTGCGGGTGATGGTGTAGCTGGTCAGCCGGGCGCTGTAGCCCTCCAGCAGCTCTGTGAGTTCCACACCAAAGGCCAGGGAGCACTTGTGCATAAAGGTGAAGGGCAGGTCAACGGCCCCGGACTCATATTGAAGATACAGCTCCTCCGGAATTTCCAGCAGCTCTGCCATGGTAGCGGTGGAGTAGCCGATAATCTCCCGCATCTCCCGGATACGCTGGGCAACATCCATCAGCTGATTGGTAGTGGTTTGACTTTTCATAAAACGTTTCTCTCCTTTTTGGGGAAAATAAAAAGACCCGCCTCAAGCGTAAAATCTTGAGGCGAGTCTGTAAATACATACCCGTGGTACCACTCAAATTGCAGCGCAGGCGCTGCCGCTTCGGATTCCAACAAATCCTATCCCTTAACGCGGGCAAACGTGGGATGCCTACTGGCCAAACGCGTTCGGGTCCCCGGCTCGGAAGTGATAGGCTTCTGAAGTTCCTGCCGCCGACTCGCACCACCCGTCGGCTCTCTGTAAGCAATTCCTTCCGCCGTCTTCGTCACAGCCTTTATCGCTATACGCCTCAGATTTTACCACCGTTTTATGAAATTGTCAACCGCATTTTTCGATTCAATCCATTAAAAATTTCGATGGATATCATCAGTTTTTGCGTTTCATGCAAGGACAAATGTCCTTGATCGCTTCATTTTCCCACCTGTTCCCCGCTCTGGGCGGTGTCGATGCCGGCGGCGCCCACCAGGCCCAAGCGCTTGGCGGCGTCCTCACGCATTTTGTACTTGAGGATCTTGCCGGCAGCGTTCATGGGGAAGCTGTCCACAAATTCAATATACTTGGGCACCTTATGCCGGGCCAGGGAGGCGCGGATGTAGGCAAACATCTCCTCAACCGTGACGGAGCCGGGCTCCTTCAGGATGATGCAGGCCATGGCCTCCTCACCGTACTTCTTGTCCGGCACGCCGATGACCTGAACATCCTTCACACCGGGGTGGGTGTAGATGAATTCCTCGATCTCCTTGGGGTAGATGTTCTCGCCGCCCCGGATGATCATGTCCTTGAGCCGTCCGGTGATGCGGTAGTTGCCGTCGGAATCCCGGCAGGCCAGGTCGCCGGAGTGGAGCCAGCCCTCGGCGTCCACGGTGGACTCGGTGGCGCCGGGCATTTTGTAGTAGCCCTTCATGGTGTTGTAGCCCCGGGAGCAGAACTCGCCGTTCCGGTTGTCCGGCAGGGTCTCCCCGGTTTCCGGGTCGATGATCTTGCACTCCACATGGGGGAAGGCGTAGCCCACGGTGTTGGTGCGCAGGTCCAGAGAATCGTCCCAGGCGCTCATGGTGGAGCCGGGGGCGGACTCGGTCTGGCCGTAGACGCTGACGATGCCGGTCATGTTCATCTCGTCCGGACGGGCGGCCCGGCGCATCAGCTCCGGCGGGCAGCCGGAACCGGCCATGATGCCGGTGCGCATGTAAGAGAAGTCGGTTTTCCGGTAGTCCGGGTGGTTAAACATGGCAATGAACATGGTGGGCACGCCGTTGAAGCAGGTAATCCGCTCCTGGTTGATGCAGGCGAGGCTCACCTTGGCGGAGAAATAGGGCATGGGACAAAGGGTTGCGCCATGGGTCATGGAGGAGGTCATGGACAGCACCATGCCGAAGCAGTGGAACATGGGCACCTGAATCATCATCCGGTCGGCGGTGGACAGGTCCATCCGGTCGCCAATGCACTTGCCATTGTTCACCACATTGTAGTGGGTGAGCATGACGCCCTTGGGGAAGCCGGTGGTACCGGAGGTATACTGCATGTTGCACACGTCCCCGGGACGGACCACGGAGGCCATCCGCAGCACTTCCTCTCTGGGCACCAGGTGGCAGCGCTCCATGGCCTCGGGGAAGGTCAGGCAGCCCGGCTGACGGAAGCCCACGGTGATCACATTGCGCAGGAAGGGCAGCTTCCTGCAGTGCAGACTCTGGCCGGGCTTCAGGGAGGCCAGCTCCGGGCAGAGCTCATTGATGATGGCCTGATAGTTGGAATCCAGGCAGGACTGAATCATCACCAGGGTGTGGGTATCGGACTGACGCAGCAGGTATTCCGCCTCGTGAATTTTATAGGCGGTGTTCACCGTGACCAGCACCGCGCCGATCTTGGTGGTGGCCCAGAAGGTGATGAACCATTCCGGCACGTTGGTGGCCCAGATGGCCACCTTACTGCCCCGGCGGACGCCCAGGGAGATCAGTGCGGCGGCGAAATGATCCACATCCTCCCGGAACTCGGAATAGGTGCGGGTGTAGTCCAGGGTGGTGTATTTGAAGGCATACTGATCCGGGAACTCCTCCACCATCCGATCCAGCACCTGGGAGAAGGTTTCGTTGATCAGCTCGTCCTTCTTCCACACATATTCGCCGGTGTGGGAGGCATTTTCATACAATGCCTTTTTCTTGCCCCGGGTGGACTGGAACCGATGCATATAGTTGACGAAATGGGGGAAGATGATCTCCCGATCCGTCAGGTCCTCCATCCACTCCGGCTTCCACTCGATGGAGATGAAGCCGTCGTAGTCCACGGAGCCCAAGGCCCGCATCATGGAGGCCACCGGCAGGGTGCCCTCGCCGATGAGATTGTAGGACTTATCGTCGTCGGAGTCCCGCAGGTGGACATGGCGGACATAAGCGCCCAGATTTTTAATGGTGGTGTCGCCGCTTTCCCCAAAGTCTCGGTAGGTGTGGTGAATGTCCCACAGGGCACCCAACTCGTCGCAGGCAAATTCGTCCAGCAGGGCCCGGAGCCGGGCGGTGTCGGCGTAGATGCCGCTGGTTTTGATCAGGATGCACACGCCCAGACTTTCGGCAATCTGCTGAATTTTCGTCAGGTTCTCCCGGACCAGGGCCTCGTTTTCAAACTGGGCGGTGATGGCCACATAGGGGCACTGGATGTCGTGGGCGATTTCCATGACGGTCTGAAGATCGGAAATCCGTTCCTCCGTGGACACGTCCCAGGAGGTGTCCATGCAGGGGATTTTCAGCTCCTTTTCATGGAGAGAACGGACGGTGGCGGCGGTGTTGTACTTGTGCAGGGGGCCGCCCCGGCCAATGAGGTCCTGGCACTTGTGGACGTTATACAGTTCGATACCGCCGAAACGCATGGTCAGCGCGGTGGAGAGGTTCTCCTCCCAGCTTACGTCCAGCCAGCCCCGGGTGGAAAATGAAAGATTCATGGGTGATTCCTCCTTTAGCCCGCCGCTTCTTCGTAGACGATCTTGTTCAGGGCGTTGATGTAGGCGTGGACACTGGCGCCCACGATATCCGTGGAAATGCCCCGGCCGGAGAAGAGCTTGCCGCCGGAGCGCAGCTTTACCACGGCTTCGCCCATGGCCTCCCGGCCCTCGGTGACGGCCTGAATCTGGAAATCATCCAGCTCGTAGTGGTGACCGGCAATCTGCTCAATGGCCAGGAAGGCGGCGTCGATGGGACCGTCGCCCAGGCTGATGCCCTCTTTCATCACACCGTTCTTCTCCAGCTTGATGTGGGCGGTGGCGCTGATGGTGTTGCCGGAGTTGATGACATAATTTTCCAGCCGGTAGGTGGGGGGCACCTGCATGGCAGCGGAGGCCACGATGGCATCCAGCTCCTTGGCCCCCACCCGCTCCTTCCGTGCGGCGATCCGGGAGAAGGCCTCGTAGACCTTAGCCCCGTCCTCCTCGGAAAGATCATAGCCCAGCTTGGCGGCAGCCTTCATCACGGCGGACAGGTCGTCGTGGGCATTCAGGAACAGCTCCTCCCCGGACTGGACGCCGGAGTCAAAGGGAGAGGTGCTGCTGCGGCCGGTCTGGCACATCCAGGCCACCTGGCTGAGGATGCGCTTCATGCTGGTGGTGCGGATGCCGCACTCCACATCAAAGCTGCTGCCCCGGGCGGAGATGACCTTGGCCATGGTTTCCAGCTTGATCACGTCCTCCCCGTAAGCGGCGCATTTGACCTCGTCAGCCCCGCAGCGAATGGCGGCCACGGCGCAGGAATCCGCCATGGACAGCTCATTCTTGCAGCTGATGCCCAGGGTGACCTCTTTCAGCTCCGGCACAGCGGCGTAGGTATTCTGAAGAAATTCCGTAATCTGATCGGGAAGCATCATGCCCGCGGCATCGCACAGCGTGATCACCGTGGCGCCGGCGCCGATGGCGGTGCGGATGGCCTCCTGCAGGAAGGCAGGATCGGCCCGGGTGGCATCGTCGGCAATGAGCTCCACCTCGGGGCAAAGGCTGCGGCACTTTTCCACCAGGTTTTTGATGGCGGCGATCATGGCCTCGGGCTTCTTGCCGGCCAGATATTCCATCTGCACGGCGCTGACAGGCGCGGTCACCTGAAGGCGGGGATGTCTGGCTTCCTCCAGGGCGCCCCAGGCAATGGCAATATTTTCCTCCGACAAACCAACGGACACGGCAACGGCGCTGCTGCGGACGGCGGAGCTGATGGACTTGATCAGCAGCCGGTCGATTTTGGGGCTGGTGATGGGACTGACCTCAATCACGTCAACCCCCAGCTTGTCCAGGTGCTTGACCAGCTCGATCTTCTCCCGGAAGCTCAGGCTGAAGCCCTTGCCGGACTGGCGCATAGTCATGTCGGTGATGGTGATTTTTCTCATAACGGATTCTCCTTATCTTGGGATGCAAAAAAAGCCCCTGAGGCCAGATTAGGCCTCAGGGGCGAATTTACAAAAATACGCGGTACCACCCTGATTACATCTCCTCTAAGGGAAACGCATCTCTCTCGGGCTCCAACAAGCCCATAGCCGGTAACGAGGCCAGTCGTGATCAGCTACTGATTCCACACCGGGAACGTTCGCCGAACCTGCTCGGGAGGCAGACTGCCTTCTGTCTTTCGCATTGGCTCGCACCGGCCGCCAACTCTCTGCAGCGCTCCAACAGACGCATAACTCCGTCATTGCATTTATCGTATGTACGTCAGATTGTACCACAAATTTTCAAAATGTCAAGGAATTTTTCGCCACCGGCGCACAGTTGCCTTTCCGGGACGGACTATTTCCGGCGATATTCTCCCTGGGAGAAAACAGGTTTAAAGCCCAGGCTGCGGTATAAGTGGTTGGTGATGGGGTTCTTTTTGTCCACGTTCAAGGTGGCAATTTTCCCCTGGGCCAGGATTTCATTCTTGGCCGTGTTCACCACCAGCCGGGCCAGTCCCTTTCCGCGATATGCCGGACGGGTGTACACGGCGGCGATTTTCATCGCATCGGGGGTGGCAACGCTAATGCCTGCCATGGAGACAATTTTCCCGTCCCGTCGGAGAATCCGATATTCCCCCAGCCGCTGCCGGGTCCGCTCCAGGCTCACCGGGTCATTCAGGCCGCAGTCCTTTACAAAGCAGGTTTTGCATTCCACCAGCTCCTCCAAATCCGCCTCGGTGGGAATTGCCACGTTGGGGCAGGACGGCTCGGTAACCTCCCGGGCCTCCATAAAGTCCATGGCCAGGGCCTCCTGATAACGGATGCCGAAGCGGCTTTGCAGCATCCCGATTACCTGGTCGCACAGAGGTTCGCCACCCAGAAGGCTGCCGATTTCATATCCGTTGGAAAGCAAATACGCAAACAGCTCCTCCGCCAACGCTCCACTGCCAAACAGCAGCAGACTGTAGGGAGAGAGCTTCATGGCCAGCAGCCGCTCCCCCTCCCCTTCCGCCATGATGCCGTAATTCCGCTTGGTGGATTCCCGAATCTGGGGCGCATCCAGAGAAAAGAACATGGACTGATAGGGATTGGTGGCCAGCATTGCCCGGTTTTCCGCTACCAGAGCCGTGCCGTTGGGATAGACATGAATCATTTGCATCTTCCTTTCTCCCGCTGCTTATATAAAACAGCGTTGCATAATGATTCCATTGTATCCGTTTTGAAGGATCTGTCAAGCCCGAAAAATTGTTGTTTAGCGGGCTGGTGCGGCAGCGCCCTTGGCTCTCCCCTTGGGAGAGCTGTCAGCCGTCAGGCTGACTGAGAGGGTGCCACAGGGAAGACAACAGCATCCTTAAATCCACAATTCGCGTTGCCCTCTCAGTCTGCCCCTTACGGGGCAGACAGCTCCCCCATAGGGAGAGCCAAGGGGAGTGTCAGTTCCAGTGCGCCAAATTACAATTTCCCGGTGCCGATTGATCAGTGCTTTTTCTTCTCCCTTTCGGAGAGCTTCCCCTCAAACCGGTCCTTTTGGGTATTGGTGGGGACGGGAGTGGGATACTCACCGGAGAAGCAGGCGTGGCAGTACCGGTGGGTGCCGATCATCTCCGTCAGGTCCTCCACCGCCAGATAGCCCAGGGTGTCCGCGCCGATGATTTCGGCAATTTCCGGGATGGAGTGGTGGCAGGCAATCAGCTTGTCCCGGGAGTCGATGTCCGTGCCGTAGTAGCAGGGATTGCGGAAGGGCGGCGCGGAAATGCGCATGTGAATCTCCCTGGCCCCCGCCTCCCGCAGCAGGTTCACGATCTGGCCGCTGGTGGTACCCCGGACGATGGAGTCGTCAATGAGCACGATGCGCTTGCCCCGCACCTCCTCGCTGATGGGGCTGAGCTTGATGCGCACCTGATTCAGCCGCTGGCCCTGTCCCGGAGAGATGAAGGTACGTCCGATGTATTTGTTCTTGATGAAGCCGATGCCATAGGGGATGCCGGATTCCTCCGCATAGCCCAGAGCCGCGTCCAGGCCGGAGTCCGGCACACCCACCACCATGTCCGCCTGAACCGGGTGCCGCCGGGCCAGCAGTCGACCGGCATTTTTTCGGGCTGCATGGACACTGATGCCGTCAATCACCGAATCCGGCCGGGCGAAATAGATGTATTCAAAAATACAGGCGGTCTTGGGCCGGGTGTCGCAGTGGGTGGTGTCGGAGTGGATGCCGGTTTCGTCGAAGGTGATGATCTCACCGGGAAGAACATCCCGGATAAATTTCGCTCCCACGGCGGAAAGGGCGCAGGTCTCCGAAGCGATGACATAGGTCCCCTCCGCCGTCACACCGTAGCACAGCGGACGGAAGCCCCGGGGATCCCGGGCGGCGATCATCTTGGCCGAGGACATGACCACCAGGGAGTAGGCCCCGTCCAGGAAATCCATGGCACGGCAAACCGCTTCTTCGATGGAAGGGGTTTTCAGCCGCTGCTGGGTGATGATGTAGGCGATGATCTCCGTGTCGCTGGTACCGTGGAAGATGGCGCCCCCCATCTCCAGCTCATTTCGCAGCTCGAAGGAATTGCTGATGTTGCCGTTGTGGGCCAGGGCCAGCTTGCCCTTCATGTGGTTCACCACCACGGGCTGGCAGTTGGCCTGGTTGGTGCCGCCGGTGGTGCCGTAGCGCACATGGCCCACCGCCATGGTGCCATTGGGGAATTTTTCCAGCCGCTCTCTGGTGAACACCTCGTTTACTGTGCCCAGGTCCCGGTGGGTGGTGAACACGCCGTCGTCATTGATTACAATGCCGCAGCTCTCCTGTCCCCGGTGCTGCAGGGCATACAGGGCATAATAGGCCATGCCCGCCAGATTTTCCGGCTGCCTGGCATAAGCGCCGAATACGCCGCATTCTTCGTGAAGTTCCGCCATGTAAATACTCCGTTTCCATAAAAATGGTGCTTTGGGGTTTCCATCCACAAATCGGAAAATTGTAATTTGGCGGGCAGATACGGCTGCGCCCCTTGGCTCTCCCTTTGGGAGAGCTGTCAGCCGAACAGGCTGACTGAGAGGGTACCGCAGTAAGGTAATATCGCCCGAAATTCAAACCATGCGGCCCTCTCAGTCTGCCCCTCTGGGGCAGCCAGCTCCCCCAGAGGGGGAGCCAAGGGGTGCGTCGGTTCCGGTCGCCAAATTACAATTTGTCTGCTTGCTGGGCAGATTTGACAAGGGCGAATGCTCTGTTGAAGGCGGTCAAAAGCACCGATCCCGAAAGCGGGACCGGTGCTCTTGCAGCTTTTATAGGGTTTTACAGCTCCACGTCCATCTTGGCGATGACGGCGGCGCAGCGGGGGCACAGGCCCTCGGCGTTGGCATTTTCGGAGTGCATCCAGCAGCGGGGGCACTTGATGCCCTTGGCCTCGCTGACGCCCACGGTGAGGCTGGGGAAGTTCACACCGGCGGCCGTCTCGGCACCCTCCTCGGGAGCGGACCAGGTGCAGTTGGAGACGATGAAGATCTCGG
>JALFGI010000040.1 GCA_022777455.1 Clostridiales bacterium
ATCGGCAAGAGATAAATTGTAATTTGCGGGCAGGGCCCGCAGCCAATGGCGCACCGGGCCTGTGTGTCATCCGGGACTCCTGGGCAGCGCCCGGTAACGATTTTGCGCAGGAAAATGACGAATGATCCAATCACGGCGTGCAGAACCGAACCGAGCTGTACCCAGGAGTGTAACGACGACAGACCAGCCGAGCACGTATTGGGGTGAAGCGCCCTGCGCTTCAAATTACAATTTACTGATTAACGCGCAAAATGGTAAGCAAAACCTTATTTTCTCCATTGGGAGGGAAAAGAATGAAAATTGTCTATGTGGCCGGATGTGTTTCCGAGGCGGCCTATGCACGGCTGTATGGAAACCCCAAGAGCAGACCCGTGTTTCAGGCACAAAAGTACAACCGGCTGTTTATCGAGGGCCTGGCAGCCCATACCCGGGTGGAGGTGGTGGGCTATCCTCCTGTGGATGAGGCGGCCATGGAGTCCGGGGTGATCTCCATTCCGGATGAAACCGTGGGCAATGTACACTATCACTATATCCGCACCTACCGGCATCCCCTTCGCCGCCGGCTCCATGTGGGCATCCATTCTTTTATCAAATGTCTGAAGCTGCTGGACAGGAACAGCGCGGTGATGATTGACTGCCTGAATCAGATGTCCGGCCTGGGGGCACTGCTGGCCTCCAAGCTGCGCCGCTGCCGCTGCGTGGGAATCATCACGGACCTGCCGGAATACATGGGCGGCGGACCGACCATGGCCCTGGCGGAATTTCTGATCCGCCACTGCACCGACTATGTGGTGCTGACTCAGGCCATGAATGACCGGGTGAACAAAAAGGGGAAGCCCTATGTGGTGCTGGAGGGCCATTCGGACATCACCATGGCAGCCCGGGAGCCGTCTTTGGAAAAGAAAAGCGAGAAGCGTGTTTGCCTGTACGCCGGCAGTATTCATAAAATTTACGGTATCCAGCGTCTGGTGGAGGGTTTTCAACTGGCAGCCATTCCCGGCGCTGAACTCCATATCTATGGCATTGGCGACTATCAGCAGGAGCTGGAGCAGATTGCTGCCCAGGACTCCACCATTCACTATGGCGGCCTGCTTCTGCCCAGCCAGGTGGTGGAAAAGGAGATGGAGGCGGCGGTGCTGATCAATCCACGCCCTTCGGACGAGGAATACGTGCGGTATTCCTTCCCCTCCAAGACCATGGAATATATGTCCACAGGCACCCCGGTGCTTACCACGGCGCTGCCCTGCATCCCGGAGGAGTACAGGCCCTATCTGTATTTCATTCAAGAGGAAACCCCTGGGGGAATTGCGACTGCTTTGCGTCAGGTGCTCTCCCATTCGGATGAGGAACTGTTTGAAAAGGGCTGCCGGGCCCGCCGGTTTGTTCTGGAGCAGCGCAATAATGTGGTGCAGGCAGCCAAGGTGCTGGATATGCTGGAAGGAAACGAAAAATGATGAAAGTTCTTTGGCTATGTAATGTGATTCCCGGACCGGTTCGCCGGGCACTGGGCGAAAGTTCAGACGGCGGTTTTTGGATCGAGCATGTGCTCTCCGGTATCCGCTGCCAGGGCGGGATTTCCCTGCGGCTATTGTGCCTTGGCGGCGAGGCTTCCGGCACACTGGAAGACGGCACGGAGTATGCGCTGTTTCAGGAAAAGAAGGCTTACGCCTATAATCTTAAACTGGAAGGATTCTTTTCTGAGCAGCTGCAGGATTTTCAGCCGGATGTGATCCACATCTGGGGAACGGAGTACGGTCATACTCTGGCAATGGTGAACGCGGCAGATAAGCTGGGAATGCTCCCCAAAGTGGTCATTAGCATTCAGGGCCTGGTGGGTATCTATGCTCGCCACATGGTGGAGGGCCTTTCACCCCGGGTGTGCCGGGGAAAAACCCTTCGCGATGTTTTGCGGGGGGACCATATCCTCCGGCAGCAGCGGGATTTTGAGATCCGGGGCGCCATGGAGCGGGAAGCGCTGGAGAAGGTTTGCCATGTCATGGGAAGAACGGACTGGGACAGAGCCATCACCGGACAGTACCACCCGGACAGAGTCTACCATTTCTGCAATGAGACACTGCGCCAGAGCTTCTACCAGGGCGGCTGGAGCTACAGCAGCTGCAAAAAACACAGAATATTTGCATCCAGCTGCGTATACCCGGTGAAGGGCTTCCACTATCTTCTGGAGGCCTTCGTCATTGTTTTAAAAAGTTTTCCGGATGCTACCATCAGTGTTACCGGAAAAAGCTTTTTCACCTCCCACTGGAAGGAAAGGCTGAGTCAGCAGTATTATTTCCGGGAGATGGAGCGCTTTTGCCGGAAGCATGGACTGACGGAAAGAATAGAATTTCTGGGGAATCTGGATGCAGAGGGGATGAAGCGGGCTTATCTTCAGGCCAATGTTTTTGCCCTGCCGTCCACCATTGAGAATTCCCCCAATTCCCTGGGAGAGGCCATGCTGCTGGGTGTGCCCTGTGTGGCGGCGGATGTGGGCGGCGTTTCCAATTTGCTGCATCCGGGGGAAGGGTATTTGTACCAGTCCACCGCCCCCTATATGCTGGCAGAATACATTATGGAGGTCTTTCGTCAGCAGGACGAGGCGGAGAAAATGGGCGCGCAGGCCCGTGCCCACGCCCTGACCACCCATGATCCGGAAAAAAACCTAAGAACTTTGCTGGCAATTTACCGGGAAATATCCGGGAAGGAAGGATAAAATGAAAGAAAATGTGCTGATCAGTGTGATTGTTCCCGTCTACAAGGTGGAGCAGTATCTTTCCAAGTGTGTCGGGTCCATCCTGAATCAGACCTATCCCAACCTGGAGGTCATCCTGGTGGATGATGGTTCCCCCGACGGCAGTGGGGCGATTTGTGATGCCTTTGCTGCCCGGGACAGCCGTGTCCGGGTGATCCACAAGGAAAACGGCGGCCTGAGCGATGCCCGCAATGCCGGAATCGACATGGCGTCGGGAGATTATTTTGCCTTTGTGGATTCCGATGACTGGGTGGAGCCGGATGCCTATGAGTCCATGCTGGCCCTGGCCCAAAAATATGACGCCAAAATCGTCTGCGCCGGGCGCTATGATGAGGACAGCGCCTCCGGCGCGCAAACGTTGGGACTGTGCCCGGAGAAGGAAGCGCTCATCTCCGGCAAGGAGGCGGTGCGCCGGATTTTGCGCTGGGAGCATATGGATTCTTCCGCCTGTGATAAGCTCTATGCCCGGGAGCTGTATGCCGATATTCGTTATCCCGTGGGCCGGGTGATGGAGGATGTGGCAACCACCTACCGCCTGGTACTGCTGGCGGGGGATATGGCTATGCTTCCCAAGCCGGTGTATCACTACTGCCACCGGGAGCAGAGCATCACCACTGCTTCCGTCTCGGAAAAAACCTTCCATACTGCTGAGAATGCCGGGATGCTTTATGAATTTATCTGCGAAAACTACCCGGACCTGGAGCCGGATGCCCGGCATTTCCTGACCCAAGCTCAGCGGAATGTGGTTCAGGAGTTGGAGCTGTCCGACAAGGCCACCCGGAAAAAATTCGCCGGAGAATACAAAAAATACCGCCGCGCCTTGGTCAGACAGCTGCCCTTTGTGATGGGCTATGATCTGTTTTCCCTCCGAAGCAGGGTGGAGGTTCTGCTTGTCGCGTTGGGACTGTTCTCTCCGGCGGTGCATACCGGTCGCTTTCTGAAGAAACTGAGAAAAGGTCTATGAAAAAGAATATCAACCGCATTGCGTTTTTTAATTTCCTCAGCATTTTGCTGCTGCAGGGCATCTCGTTTATTTCTTCGCCTCTGTTCTCCCGTCTGCTGGGCACCGAGGGCTACGGCAACCTGGCCTCTTTTTCCACCTGGGCGGGGATTGCCGTCACGGTGCTGTCTCTGCAAACCAATGCCACCATTGTCAACGCTATGGTGGAGTTCCCGGAGGAGGAGCAGCCAGCCTACCAGGCTTCGGCCATGATGCTTTCGATTCTGTCCTTTGCCGTGGGTTCGGTGCTGGTGATGCTGCTGTCCGGGCCTATTTCCGCCGGGCTGAAAATGCAGCGGTGGCTTTTGGGACTGCTGCTGGTGCAGGCCTTTGGCACCTTCGGTGTGAATTTCTTAAGCAGCAAATTCACCTATGAGTTCAAAGCCGACAGGAATATGCTGCTCAGCGTGTTCATTGCGGTGGCCTCCATGGGGGTGGCACTGGTATTTGTGCTGAATTCTCCCATGGATCGGCGTTATCTGGGCCGCATAGCGGGAAATGCCCTGGTTTACGGAGGGGTGGGCACTGCCGGCTGCCTTTGGGTCCTGACCAAAGGAAAGAAGGCCTTTAACAGACGATATTGGAAGTTTGCCTTCCTTCTGGGCTGCCCGTTGGTATTCCAGAATCTGGCCTATTCCATCCTGGGCAGCAGCGACATCCTGATGCTCAAGCAGATGGCAGGTGCCTCGGATTCCGGTATTTACAGCCTGGCGTTCACCCTGTCGGGAATTATGTTTACCATCTTTGGTGCCCTGAACAACAGCTGGACCCCCTTCTTTTTCGACGATATGAAGCAGGGCAGACGGGAGAATCTTGTCCGCCAGGGAAACAATTTCCTGGAGCTGTTTACGGTGCTTTCCATTGGTTTTGTGCTGCTGGTGCGGGAGGTGTATCATGTCTATGCCGACCGGGAATTCTGGCCGGGCCTGGAGCTGATCCCCGTTTTTGTGGCCAGCTACTATGTGAATATGCTGTGCACCTTCCCGGTGAATTATGAGCTGTACCACAAAAAAACCAACGTGGTAGCCATTGCCACGGTGGCGGCCTCCCTGGTGAATCTGGTGCTGAACTATACCTTCATCCGCCTGTTCGGCATGACCGGTGCGGCCATTGCGACCCTCCTGTCCCATTGCCTCCAGCTGGCCATGCACGAACTTTATTCCCGCCAGGTGCTGGGAAAGAGGGACTATCCCTTCGCCCTGTCCACCTGGGTCAAGTATACCGCTGTGATGGCTGCGGCTATGGCGATATTCTATCTGCTGCCCGGGCAGTGGTATATCCGCTGGCCTCTGGGTGCTGCCGTTGGCCTGTGGGAGCTTTTCCGTATCTGGAAACGCAGAAGCCTGCTGTGATTTGGGATTTTTCCCTTTTTCCGAAAAACCTGTTGACAAAATTTCCCCCAGCGGTTATAATACTCAGGCAACTGCGAGAGTGTTGGAATGGTAGACAAGCACGTTTGAGGTGCGTGTGGTTACGCCGTGGGGGTTCGAGTCCCCTCTCTCGCACCAAACCAATATAATCCGAACCTGGTTCTCCTTGTGGGAGATGGGTTCGGATTATTTTTTTGGAAAGTTTGAGGAAATCCTACTTCCGAAACGGTGTTATCAAACACCCGGAATCAGATCCCTGGGGCCAAGAAATCGAAAATTTTTTTGTATTTGATGCATGAAACTCCATTTGTTTCCGTTTATATTAGTGAAGGCCCTCAAATAAACGCACAAGGAGAGATTGATATGGACGACAGCAGCATTGTTGCGCTGTATTTTGCCCGGTCTGAACAGGCAATTCAAGAAACGGATACGAAATATGGCGGCTACTGCTACAGCATTGCCTATAACATTTTGGCAAATCAGGAAGATTCGGAAGAAAGTGTCAACGATACATACCTTTCCGCCTGGAATTCGATTCCACCCAGAAAGCCCAATCCTCTTGCCCCCTTCCTTGGGAAGATTGTCCGTCACATTTCCATTGATATGTGGCGAAAGAATGGCGCGCTCAAGCGGGGTGGCGGCGAGATGCCCCTTGTTCTGGAAGAACTTCAGGAATGTGTGGCAAGCGGAGAGAATCTGGAAGAACGGTATGAGCAGAAAGAACTTGTCCACCAGGTGAGAAAATTTGTTGCCAGTTTGTCAGATACGGAACGCAGGGTATTTGTGTGCCGGTATTGGTATCTGGATTCCATAGCGGAGATTGCAAAACGATTTGACTTTTCCGAAAACAAGGTTAGTTCCATGCTGCACAGAACCCGTGGAAAGCTGGAAAAGTATTTGATCCGGGAGGGAATCTGATGAAGAACGCAATGCAATTATTGGAAGCGGTTGGGCAGATTCAGGATGCTTACATCATAGATGCACACAGCGACATTCCAAAGTTAGCTTCCCCGCGTAAGAGGTTTCTTCTGATTGCGGCAGTTGTTGCCGCCCTGCTTGCCCTTGCTGGCTGCGCAATGGCGATCCATTATGTGTGGGCAGAATCCCCCTTTACGTCTCTGCCCAGGCTCACAGGGGAGGATATTCACTACGAGGATATTGAGCTGACCATTACCGGTGTCAGCCCTACCGGCATTGGCCTTATGTGCACCATTAAGAACGAGGCTTTCCCGGAAGAAAACCAGGATGAGGCCCAAAACGCCATTGTTATCATCAACGGCCCCTTCTATCTGGAAAAGAAGACGGAAACCGGTTGGGAAGAGCTGCCAAAGCGGATCGAGGACGCAACCTGGCAAAAGCAGGAATTCATCACCGGCGGTCAATTGGATTTGCACTACTCCTGGGGCCTGGTTTATGGCCACCTCAACCCCGGAACCTATCGCCTCACCACCACCGTCGTGGAGGGACAGCCAGAGGTCCATGTAGAATTTGACATTGCGGATTCTTCCAATCTGACAAATGCGGATGCCATTCAGAAATGCAATGATGCCATTGATGCGATCCTGAACCGGGAATGCTATCATGTGTACCTGAGCCAGCTTTCGGAATATGGTGAAGCTCCGGAAGGAATTCGGATGGACGATGGCCAGAACACCTCCTACGCGGAATTCTGGAAGTCCGGTGCGGATTATCTGGAATTGCGTGCCCGTGAAGAAGGCCAGGTTGTGGACGGAAATATGAAAAAGGACGGCGTGAAATACCGGCTGGATAACGAAACGGAATACGACAGCAATACGCCTGTGGCGGGTTGGAGTGTCTGGCCGGGTTTGGATGATAATCGGCTGGCCTGGTGGGCAGCATACTATGAACCCAGCGCCGCTGCGTTCCCGGAGGGAATCGGTGTCATCAGCGATGAGGAGATCACCTTCCAGCGCAAGACTTCTGATGAGAACCAAACAGAAATCATTTCTTTCCGGTTTGATGAAGTGGGTGATCTGAAGCAAATTGTGGAAACCAGAGCCCGAAAAGAATTCTATGCGGAAAACGCTTTTGTGCCCGTTACCAATACAATGACAATCGAAATCCGTGATACCGATGATGCAACCATTTCCAAGAAAATTGCCGATCAGGATGTGAATTTCTACCGGGACTTCTCCTGGGAAAAGGATCGGGAGGAACGGACGCCCCTGAACGTTGCTTTTCAGAACACGACAGTCTCTCCTGTTACCAACGCCCCGGAGGCCATTGCACAGGCGGTGAGGGAATGCAATGTAGAGTACACCAAGATCGTTGTTTACCGGGATGAAGCTGCCGGAATGTGGAAGGTAGAGTTCCAGATTTTGTATGGACACGGTGGATATCAATATGTCTATCTGAATAACGATGGCATCACCCAAATGATTGCCAATGCCGGGGCAAAAGTGTGGGTTCCAGGCGAATAGACAGTCATATACATCAGCGGACAGAAGGCAGATTTTCCGCAAGGATATTCAATCTACGGATTCGCGATCCTGCATTTGAATCACGGGTTCCTTGTATGCAACAAGAATCTGAATGGAAAGAGACTCCTCCCATATTTGGAGTCAGCAAGGGCCGGAACAAGTGGGTTCTGAAAAAGCAATCTTTCCAATATTTGCTTGAATGTGCCCCGGCAGCAGGAACAAATGAAAAATCATTGACTTTTTTTCCCCTATCTGGTAGAATAGACCCATCGAGTTATTCTCATTGAACGGAGGTGTCATGATGAACCACATTCAGACTCTGGAGACCAAGAATCTGTGCGAGAGCGCTAAGAACGGTGGCTGCGGCGAGTGCCAGACTTCCTGCCAGTCCGCTTGCAAGACCAGCTGCGGCATTGCCAATCAGCAGTGCGAGAACAAGGAAAGCAAGTAATTTCCTTTGATCCCATCACGAAACCAAAAGTGCCGCCGTTTTTCCGGCGGCACTTTTTATAGGAGATTTTTATGGTTCATTGTTATAAACTGGGAGGACTGAACATCGTCCTCGATACCTATTCCGGCTCCGTCCATGTGGTGGACGAGGTTGCTTACGACATCATCGGCATGTACGAAGAAAAGACCACCGATCAGATCGTGGAGGCCATCCTCGCCAAATACCCGAACCGGGAGGATGTGACTGCCGGTGAGATCCGCCAGTGCTGCGCCGAGGTTGCTGCGTTAAAAGAGCAGGGCAAGCTCTTCACCCCGGATACCTACCGGGAAAAGGCCGGGGAACTGAAGCAGCGCAGCGCCGGCGTGGTGAAGGCCCTGTGCCTGCACGTGGCCCACACCTGCAACCTCAATTGCTCCTACTGCTTTGCCAGCCAGGGAAAATACCATGGCGACCGGGCGCTGATGAGCTTCGAGGTGGGCAAGCAGGCTCTGGATTTCCTGGTGGCCAATTCCGGCAAGCGGCACAATCTGGAGGTGGACTTCTTCGGCGGCGAACCGCTGATGAATTTTGATGTGGTCAAGCAGCTGGTGGCCTATGCCCGGAGCATTGAAAAGAAAGCGGGGAAGAATTTCCGCTTTACCCTCACCACCAACGGTATGCTCATTGATGACGACGTGATCGACTTTGCCAACCGGGAAATGAGCAACGTGGTGCTCAGCCTGGACGGCCGGAAAGAGGTTCACGATCGTTTCCGGGTGGACTATGCCGGCAAGGGAAGCTGGGAGCGGATCGTTCCCAAGTTCCAGAAGCTGGTTCAGGCCCGGGGCGGCAAGAATTACTACATGCGGGGTACCTTTACCCACGCCAACCCCGATTTCCTGAAGGACATCCGGCAGATGCTGGAGCTGGGCTTCACGGAGCTGAGCATGGAGCCGGTGGTCTGCGCCGCGGACGACCCCTCCGCCCTGACTCAGGAGGATCTGCCCATTGTTTTGGAGCAGTATGAGCAGTTGGCCCAGCTGATGCTCCAGCGAAGAAAAGAGGGCAAACCCTTCACCTTCTACCATTACATGATTGATTTGAAGGGCGGCCCCTGCATCTACAAGCGGATCTCCGGCTGCGGCAGCGGAACGGAATACATGGCCGTCACCCCCTGGGGTGACCTGTACCCCTGCCACCAGTTCGTGGGGGAGGAAAAGTTCAAGCTGGGCAATGTGTGGGATGGCGTGACCAACCAGGCTTGCCAGAGTGAATTTGCCGCCTGCAATGTGTATGCCCATCCCGAATGCGCCGACTGCTGGGCAAAGCTCTATTGCTCCGGCGGCTGCGCGGCCAACGCCTACCATGCCACCGGCTCCGTCACCGGCATCTACCGGTATGGCTGTGAGCTCTTCCGCAAGCGGATGGAGTGCGCCATTATGGTGGAGGCGGCGAAAGCCCTGGAAGGGAACGGCTGATGACCACCCCCATCTGCGATTTTGTGGCCCGGTATGCCGCCGTCCAGCCTCTGCGGCTGCACATGCCGGGGCATAAGGGCCGGAATGTTCTGGGCCTGGAGCAAGCTGACATCACCGAAATTCCCGGGGCGGATGTGCTGTACCACCCCACGGGTATCATCCTGGAAAGCGAGCAGAATGCTGCCTCGCTCTTCGGCACCCGGCGCACGGTGTACTCCACCGAGGGCTCGTCCCTGCCCATCCGGGCCATGGTATATCTGACGGCGCTGTATGCCGCAGGCCGGGGAAAACGGCCCCTGATCGCCGCCGGTCGGAACGCTCACAAGGTGTTCATCACCGCCGCTGCGCTGCTGGATGTGGATGTGGCCTGGCTCTACCCGGAAAACGGGGGAAATCTGCTCTCCTGTGAAATCACCCCGGAAGGGCTGGATGGTTATCTGAAAAATACCCGGGAGCTGCCCACTGCTGTGTACATCACCAGCCCGGACTATCTGGGCAACATGGCGGATGTGGGGGGGCTTTCCAAAGTATGCCGCAAATTCGGCTGCCTGCTGCTGGTGGACAATGCCCACGGGGCTTATCTGAATTTCCTCCCGGAAAGCCGTCATCCCATGGCCCTGGGGGCGGATCTGTGCTGTGACTCTGCCCACAAGACCCTGCCGGTGCTCACGGGAGGGGCTTACCTGCATATTTCCGGGTCCGCGCCGGAACTGTTTTCCCTGGCGGCGGATCAGGCGATGGCTCTGTTTGCCTCCACCAGTCCATCCTATCTGATTCTCCAATCCCTGGACAAGGCCAACGAAGCCCTGTCCTCCTCTTGGGTGGAAGCGCTGCATCGGGCAGCAGGGGAGTGGGAGAAGGTGAAGGCGCGGCTTCGGATATTCGGCTATTCCCTTGCCGGGCAGGAGCCGCTGAAGCTGACCATCCTGCCTAAGGATTATGGCTATACGGGGGACGAGCTTTCCAGAATCCTGGAAGAGAAAAATGTTTTCTGCGAATTTTCCGACCCGGACCATTTGGTGCTGATGCTGCCGGTGGAATATGATCCGGAATTGCCCGACCGGCTGACGGAGGCTTTTCTGAAAATACCCTGCCGGGAAGCAATCTCCATTCCTGCCCCGGCTCTGCACCGGGCGGAAACCGTCCTGCGGCCCCACGAGGCGCTGTTTATGCCCTCCCGGATGGTTCCCGTTGCCGAGGCGGCGGGAAGAATCATGGCAGATCCCACCGTCAGCTGTCCCCCCGCCATTCCGGTGGTCTGCTCCGGGGAGCGGATCGAAGAATGGGCGGTGGAGGCCATGGAATACTACGGCATCACCCAGGTGCGGGTGGTTGCGACAAATGAGGTGACACGATGACGAGATTTTTTGTGGAAGCCCAGGACCTTTCCGGGGATGTGCTGCATCTGACCGGTGAAAACTTCCAGCACGCCCGGGTGCTTCGCCTGAAACCCGGCGAAAAACTGTTGGTGTGCGATGGGCAGGGAAGAGAAGCCCTCTGCCAGGTTCGTCAGGTGGGCGCTTCGGATATGGAATTGGAGATCCTGGAACGCCGGGATTCCGAAACCGAAGCTGCCGTGAAGGTCAGCGTGTATATGGCCTTCTCCAAGGCGGATAAGCTGGAACACGTCATCCAGAAGGCAACCGAGCTGGGTGCCTACGAAATCGTGGCCTTTCCCTCTGCCCGCTGTGTATCCCGTCCGGACGAAAAAGGTCTGAAAAAGAAGCTGGAGCGCTGGCAGAAGATCGCCGCCTCCGCTGCCGAACAGTCCGGTCGGGGCAGGATTCCCCAGGTCATCACCCTGGGCAGCTTTCAGGAAGCCCTGGAGCGGGCAGCCCAGGCGGATAAGGCGCTGCTGTTCTATGAAAATGAACATGCCGTCACCCTGCGGATGGCCCTGGAGGAAGGAAGCTGGAGCACCGCCAGCCTCCTCACCGGCCCGGAGGGAGGGCTGGAGGAAGCCGAGGTGGAACAGGCGCGGAAAGCGGGCTTTCAGGTCTGTACCCTGGGGAAACGCATCCTCCGCTGCGAAACAGCCCCGTTGTGCGCCCTCTCCGCGGTGATGTACGCCGCGGGGGAGTTTTGACCGACAAATTGTAATCTATAGGGATGTTTCGTAGGGCGGGGTCTTGACCCCGCCGACCTGTGGCGATTACAAAAAGCCAGCGTTGAATGGTGCAAGGTTCCGGAATGGGAAAAATACCTTCCCCCCGGGGGAAGGTATCCTCACCGCACCTGGTTACGTTCAACGCGCCATTCAATAACCGGAACCGGGTCGGCGGGGTCAAGACCCCGCCCTACGAATGGTGTGTCACATAAATTATAATTTGTCAGGATGTAGCGTCATGCCGATAAGCCCACAACAGAAAAGCCTGAAAAGACCTTTTGATCTTCTCAGGCTTTTTCTTTGTTCAAATCCACCATTCGGGGGTGATTTCTCCCAGCTTGACGGTGCGGCCCGTGGCATAATCCACCATGATCTCAATATCCTGATAGGAGCCGGGCATGAGCTGCACCATCAGCTCCCGGCAGGCACCGCAGGGGGCGCCGGTGGAACCATCCGGCAGAATGGCAATCACTTTGTCGATCTGCTGCTCACCGTTGGTAATCATGTTGAAGATGGCGTTTCTCTCGGCGCAGATGCCCAGAGTGGAGCAGGTGTCGATGCATACGCCGGTGTAGATTTTCCCGGACTTGGACAAGATCGCCGCCGCCACTTCTCCGCAGGTCACATACTCCGAGATTCTCCGCTCCTGCTGAACTGCCTTTGCGGCATCATAGAGTTCCTTCCAGATCGTTTCCATTTTTCTTATCCTTTCCGAATGTGTACGCTGGCGGAAACGCCCTCCACCTCGATCTCACAGTGACCGTCTGCGTACACGATTTTTCCGTTTTGCTCCGTGGTGGGAAGCTCGGAGCTGAACCGGCCGCTGACGGTATCCTTATCCACCGTGAAGCCGCAGCTTTCCGGGAGCGTGAGGTTCAAATCTCCGGAGACGGATTCCAGCTGAATGGACTTGGGCTGATTGCTCAGAACAAGATTTGCCTGGGCGGACACACCGTTGAAATCCAGCTTGTCCAGGGAGCCGGTGAAATCCAGATTGCCGGAGACCGTTTCCATCTTCAGCTTCTCCACCTGGCAGTTCGTGAAAATATGGGTACCGCTGGCGGTGGAGGATTCAACCTCCTCAATGGTCAGGTTTTCTACCTGCACGGTGGCGGAGGCGGCGTCAATTTCCAGTTCCTTGCATTCCCAGTCCCGGGGAACGGAGATGTACAGATTTTTTTTCAGATTGTTGTTGGAGCCGAAACTGAGGGAGATATTGTCCTCACAGTATTCCACATACAGGGTGGAGCCGTCTTTTTTCAGCACCATGGTTTTGTCACCGCCCAGCAGCTCCTCGGTGACGGTGATGTCATCTCGATCAGTGGGGACAATGACGATCTTTCCGGCGGCCCAGGCGATTTTCAGCCGGTCAACTTCCTTGGCAGGGGAGCTGTAACCGCCCACTGCCAGGACATCAGCGCTTTCCCGAACCACAACGCCGGTCACTTGATACTGTTTCAGTGCAATTCCGGAAATCAGGATGCCAACCAGCACCACAGTCAGAAAGCCGAAGAGAATCATGCGAAAAATGGCGTTTCGTTTCATCTCAGTAATCCTCCTTCAGATCGATGCAGGAATTTACCACGCCCTTAACGGCGCCAATGATGGGGAAAATCAGCCAGGTGATGAACCAGGCGCCGGTGGAGAAGCTAATCACAAAGTAGGCAACCAGACCGATGGTGGAGATCAGAGAGCCCACGCTCTTTTTCAGCTGCTTCCGGGGATTGTCCGTTCTGGCGCTTTGGGTGGAGGACTGGGTGTATTCGTTGACATCATCGGGTTTCTTAAACAGGATCAACAGCACGGTGGCCGCGGCCACGATCACCAGCAAAAAGCACAGTCCGACCTCGGCCCAGTTCATGATGCTGAACAGGAACAGAGGAGCCGGGCTGATGATGTACAAAAATACGGCGGCGGCCCGTGTGATACGGTACATGGTCAGGGGCGCACCGGATTTCTTGAAAAGGATCAGCAGGGCGGTTGCGGCGGCCACAATCACAAGCAGGCAGCACAGTCCGACCTCGGTCCAGTTCGTAATGCTGAACAGAAACAGGGGAACGGGGCTGATAATGTACAGGAAAATGGCGATGGCTCGCATCATGCGGGACACGGCCGGAGCGGTGCCCTCAAATTCCGGCATGGGAGCGTAGACCGGTTCCCGGTTCTCTTCGACAAAATCCGGGGCGGCTTTCCCGTTGATGATTTCGTTCACATCCCCAATGCCGGCGATGGCCTGGCGGTAGGCTTCCCCCGCAGGCTTTCCCTGAGCAATCAGATCATCATAGCGATCCAGGGTGTTTTGCAGAATTTCCTGCTTGATGTCCTCCACATCGCCGTTTCCGGCGAAGAGAAGGTTCACATATTGAATCAGCTGCTCTCTCATTTCTCTTCCTCCGCTTCCAAAAGCTTATCCATGATTTCTCTGGTTTCCTTCCATTCTTCCGTCAGCCGACGGCTGGCCAACTGCCCTGCAGGGGTGATGGCGTAGTACCGCCGCCGGGCGCCCGCACCGCTGTCCCCCCAGTAGGAGGTAATCAGGCCCTGCTCCTCCAGCCGCTTGAAGGCGGTGTAGAGGGTGGCTTCCTTCAGCTCGAACCGACGGTCGGAGAGGGTGGAAATTTCTTTGTTGATTTCGTATCCGTAGCTGTCTCCTTTCAGAAGACGGGCGAGAATCACGGCATCCGTGTGGCCGCGAATCAGATCACCGGCAATAGACATATTGCTCACTCCTTTGTGCTGTGATCCTATCACATAATACCTAGTCTGTCAAGGTATATCTGAAAAAGAGTTACATTTACATAGAAAAGGGACACAAAAAATTGGAGCAGTATTCACTGCTCCAATCGGGGGATTATTTGTGGTATTTGCTCCCCGCCTGAATGGCTTCGGCCCGGTAAAGCTGTTCCAGTACCATGATTCGGGCCAGGTGATGGGGGAAGGTCATGGGACCCATGGAGAGCCTGAAATCCGCTTTCTCCTTCACCCGGGGGGCCATGCCGAAGGAGGAGCCGATGAGGAAGCAGGCGCTGCTTTTGCCGGAGAGCTTGACCTCCTTCATTTTCTCTGCGAAGGCCTCGCTGGAAAGGGTCTTTCCTTCGGGGGTGAACACGCAGAACCAGGCGCCCTTGGGGATCCGGGCAAGGATGGCATCCGCCTCTTTTTCCAGTCCGGCGGCGATTTCTGCGGGGGAGGGGGTCTCCGGCAGCCGGCTTTCCGGCAGCTCTGCCAGGGTGAAGCGGCAGTAGCCCCCCAGACGCTTGGCATATTCGGCTGCGGCGGAGATATAAAATTTTTCCTTGAGCTTGCCCATGGTAATCAGTGTGATTTCAAACATCGCTTGCCTCCTGTCTTTCCCTGAGTGTAACATATTTCTCCTCGAATTGCAATGGCGCAATGCGCATGTCGATTTAATGCAACAGACAGTCAAAGTGTAATTTGGTGTACCGGAACCGACTGCCACTTGGCTCCCCCTCTGGGGGAGCTGGCTGCCCCGTAAGGGGCAGACTGAGAGGGCAACACGGTGTGTAAGGATGCCGTTGCCTTCTCTGCGGCACCCTCTCAGTCAGCCTGTCGGCTGCCAGCTCTCCCAAAGGGAGAGCCAAGGGGTACTGCCGTATCTAACCGCCGAATTTACAATTTCTCTAATCCATAAAGGCATTACGGAAAAAAGAATCGGACCGTCCATGAGGCCGTGAAAAAGCCTACGAAATCAGCGAACAAGGCGGCGGGAAGGGTATAGCGGGTCTTTTGAATTCCCGCTGCACCGAAGTAGATACTCAGGGTGTAGAAGGTAGTTTCCGTGGAGCCCAGCATCACGGCGGCGGTGCGCCCGATTTGGGAATCCACCCCATATGCGGCCATCAGCTCGCTGCCTACGGCCAAAGCCGCACTGCCGCTGATGGGGCGCACCAGCACCAGCATGGCGCATTCCGGCGGAATGCCGAACAGGGATAACACCGGTTCCAGTACCCGGCTCAGCACTTCCGCTCCGCCGGAGGCACGGAACATGCTCACCGCCGTCAGCAGCAGGATCAGGGATGTCAGAATGGTTTTCAGCAGTGCCAGTCCCTCCGCTGCGCCGGAGAGCAGAATGTCATAGCAGTTTTCCTGCTTCCTCAGGGCAAGCAGGGCGGTCAGCAGAAGAATCAGGGGGACCAGGTAGTCAACCATGCCTTGTCAGCCTCCCCAGCAGCCAGGCCATGGCCACGCCCAGCCCAGCGGAGCACAGGCTGGTCACCCACACCGCCGGGAGAATGTCGAAAGGAGATGGGCACCCCAGACCGCTGCGCACGGCGGCCACATTGGCGGGAATCAACTGGATGGAGGCGGTGTTCAGCACGATCAGCCGGCACAGCTCATCCGATGCTTTCCCGCCACAGCCTTTGGCAAGCCGCCGGGCGGCTTCGATTCCCGGCGGTGTGGCGGCGTTTCCCAGCCCCAGAAAATTGGCACAGATGTTGGCGCTCAAAGCTCCGGCCAACTGTTTGTCCTTCTTTGTGGAGGGAAAAAGACGCTCCATCACAGGACGGAACAGCCGGGCCAGGGCGTCGGTCAGGCCGATTTTCTCCATCAGTCGTCCAACCCCTGACCAGAGACACAGCGATCCGGCAATGGAAATCGCCAGAGTGATACCCGCCTGGGCACCCTGCATCACACCGGCGGAAAGCTGCTGCCCTCGTCCGGTGAGAAAGGCGCAGAGAATTGACCCCGCCAGCAGTACCGTCCAAACAACACTCATTACCATAGCCCATCCCTCCCGGGGCAATCCTATGCCCCGGAAGCGGGAGTCATGCGTCGGCGGTACCGGGCCGAAATAGTGTCGCCGGTTTAAAACACGCCGGTGATGAAAATTTCCAGTCCGATCAGAATCAGAATCACACCACCCAGAATGGAAGCCTTGCTGGAAA
>JALFGI010000050.1 GCA_022777455.1 Clostridiales bacterium
TGTCGCACCAGTCATAGAAGTATTCTCTATGCTCCCGGAAAAGAGGCAGAAAGATACGGTAGAGCTCATAAAACTCGAACAGACCGGGCAGATGGTAATGTGCTATGCTTTTTTGAACGCTGTGCATGTCTTTTTCGTTACCTCTTTTTACCATAGTAATGTCACTCTACAGCACCTCGCGAAGAGCAGTAACAATTCGCATCTCTTCCCCACTTTCATTGGTTCGGAGTCGCAAGATTGGGATTCCGCATTTTTTCAGCACACTGTTTTTCATTTCATCCCTCTCGGCTTGGCGGCTTCCTACTGCATGATACTTCACTCCGTCCACTTCAATTGTCAAAACAGGAGATTTATCCATTTTGTTGAACAGGAGAAAATCTATGTGCGTCAAAGGGTTGGAAGCATATCGGATTTCCGGTTCCGTGAGCACGGAGTAGTCCTTCACCAGAGTAGCCAAAGAAGAATGCACAACACAGTCCACTTTTGAAAATTCCGGAGTATTCAGAATTTTTACAATAACGGAGTACATCAGATTTTCTGAGTCATATTCCGACACACGCTTATGCTTCTTCAAGTATTGTCTGCGCTGCTCATAGTAACCCTTGTACAGCATATCGAAAACAGAAAACACTTTGCTGTCAACGATTTGAAAATTGTTGTATTCAATATACTTTGCCAAATCTCCGTAGTTGGTTTTCGCATTCTCATCATTGTTGGAGATGACAACAACCAACGACTTCACTGCACGGGAAACTGCAACGTTGAGCATATTTGGGTCGTCAACGAACTCACCAATGACATTATCCACTGAGGCAAGCACAACAGCATCCTTTTCACGGCCCTGGAACTTATGGACTGTGGCAACATCATAACCTGCCCCCAGCTGCTTCTGAATCGCAGCGACCTGATCCCGGTAGGGCGTGATAATACCGATATCTGTATATCCTCGCTTGGCCAGTGCTGGAAGTACTTCTTCGCGGATCGTATCTATCTGGCGCTGGTTCAAATGCCCACGGGCATGGTTTCCGGGAGCGGTACGGTACATGGACAAAACATTCTCTTCGCCATGATCTTCTGTCATGACAATCAGCTCTCCGTTATAGAACTTCTGATTAAAGAATGCCGCAATTTTGGGGTGGCATCTGTAGTGCTCTCTCAGTAACACAGACGGAACACTATGCCAAATCTCTGCCGCGGAAGCCAGCATACTATGGGTGGAAAAGCGATACCGCTCGTCAAATTTGTGCCGGTGCCAGATCGCATCTGCGGTTCGGACATCCTCCGACGTCAGAACATTTGGAAGCTGCTTCTGGTCTCCCACGATGATAATATTCTGGGCACAGGAGAACGCCAGCACACCGGTCGCCAGATCCACCTGAGAGGCCTCGTCCACTATGAGATAGTCATAGACAAACTCGGTTGAGAGTGTTCCCTTGATGGAGTATGTCGTACTGAGGATCACGGGGTATTCCGCGGCAAATGCGCCGGAGGCTCCACGGAAATCCTTCTTTTCAAAAACAGGTCTGGGCGTTTGCCAATGGAAACGCTGCGCCAATTCCGCCTTGAAGAGCTTCATGGATTTTGCGCGCAGCTCGTCCATCTTGGCGTCGAACCGATAATCGCGCAGCTTTTTTTCCAAAAGTCGCTTTTCTACCTGCAGCTCCTGGAGTTTTGTCTTATAGAACAGATCCTGCAAAAAAGGAATTGCTTCTTCCGGTATATGCTGAAACAATGCCAGTGCAGCACGACTGAACCGAAGAGCTATCAGAATGCGTTTGAAGAATCCTGGTTTTTTCTGCGCATTTTGTTCATACTCCAGCCAGAGAGACAGCAGTTTTCCGGAAGGCAGCCTTGAGAGCTGCTCAGCATGGATGTTGACCGTTCCTTTTGTTTTGTAATACTCCTCAAAATAGAACTGTTCCGGTTTTAATGCAAGCAGTTCCTGCTCAATCTGTGCGATTCTGTTTCTGGATTCCAGCATGGCAGTCAGTTCGTCAGACAGTTTTTGCACTTCTGCATTCAGTGTATCATGCGCATCTTTTCCCATAGTCCAGCTGCGCATATCTGGATACGTTCCTGTCTGGGCCTGCAAAAACTGTTCCTTGTTGGCGAGACTTCCCAGAAATGCTGTCAGGAAAGAAACACCGTACTTTTCCAACTTTTCAGCAACATTCTGTGTAGCGGAATTGTTATTGGATACGACTGCAACAGTCTTTCCGTTTCGGACAGCGTTGGCGATGATATTCAGGATCGTTTGAGTCTTGCCTGTACCCGGAGGTCCCTGGATAATGCTGATCTGAGAAGAAAATGCGTTCTCTACCGCCTTTTTTTGACTTTGATTCAGTCCAAAGGGATAGATCAAAGGTGGTGTTTTTTCTTTGATATCAATAGGGAGGCTTGGATCGAGATACTTGGCAAGTACAGTGACATCTGATACGGCAGAAATCATATCATACTGCCGCTGCAGAATGTTGATACCGCCATCGGTTTTCAGGCTGAGTGTACTTGCCGTTTCCTTGAAATAATCAAAGAGCTCCTGTGATTTTGCTCCATAAAGGCAGTTCTTTTCCAGCTCAACCTCGACCTTTGGAATTGTCCTCGTTTTCCCATTGGAACGCACCACACGATAGAACTCGCCGAAATCCTGAATATGGTCAATGTCCTTGACGATTCGGTTATTTGCCTTAAATATGACCGACCGGGGATCGATTGTCCGCACCAGTTTCAAAAGCTTGATGTTACTGCTGTTGTAGCAGAACACTTTTGCCGAGTTGCTGTAGACAATATCACATTTATTCCCATGGAATGTATAGGATTCTATGGAATCTGTTTTGTCCTTGTCTTTCACGATAATCAGGCAGTTATTCTCAATCGGCATAGTATCACCAGCAACATATACGAAATAGATTTGTGGATTTCATCACTGTAAATCATACCATAGATGTGTGTTCAGTTCAAGAAGACAAACTGTATGTGTATGTTTCCACTGATTAGAAAATCATAGGCCGATTTCTTGCTTTTTATGCCATCTAGTCCTAGACTAAACCACCACCTCTAACTCCATTTCTATCGAGTTTGACCATTTGGAACAGGAAATCAAGTAGGTTTCAATACCCTCTGTTTTCCGCCAAAAGAACCGGCGGGAACAATGGCGGGCACGGAACGGTATTGCGATTTCACGCCGGATGGAGTACAATAGGGATATCGAATTTGTGTCATTGAACACATAAAAAGGAGCGTACATTATGAAAAATGTTTTGATTATTTCCACCAGTCTCAGAGGCGGCAGCAATTCGGAACTGCTGGCAAAGGAGTGCGCCAGAGGCGCGGAGGAAGCGGGCAACCGTGTGGAGCTGCTCAGCCTGAAGGGCAAGAAGATTCAATACTGCATCGGCTGCCTTGCCTGCCTGAAAACCGGGATGTGCGTTCAGAAGGACGATGCCCCGGAAATCATGGAGAAGCTGCGCCGGGCGGACGTGCTGGTTTTCGCCACACCTATCTACTACTACGAGATGAGCGGTCAGATGAAAACCTTGCTTGACCGCATGAATCCCCTGTATTCTTCGGACTATGCCTTCCGGGAGGTCTACATGATCGCCACGGCAGCCGACGGCGGGGATGCCACCTTTGAAAAAGCCTACAACGGCCTGCGTGGCTGGGTGGACTGCTTCCCCAAGGCCAAGCTGTGCGGACTGGTAGCCGGCGAAGAAATCGGCGACCCGAAGGACGCGGTGAACCACCCCGACGTGATGGAAGAGGCCTACCGGCTGGGCACGGCTTTGTAATACGGTTCAGAAAGAAGCGACCTGCATGAAATCTCAAAAACGCGCGCTGGTTTCCGGCGCCATGGCCTTCATCACCCTGATGGGCATTGTCAGCCTGTTCTCCGATATGACCCATGAAGGAGCACGAAGCGTGCTGGGGGAATACCTGAATCTCGCCGGCGCATCGGCGGCAACCATCGGGTTTGTCTCCGGCGTGGGAGAGCTGTGCGGGTATTCTCTGCGGCTCCTGTCCGGCTTTCTTGCGGATAAGACGAAGAAATACTGGACACTGGTGATCGTGGGATACGCCCTTCAGGTGCTTGCCATCCCGGCGCTGGCACTGATCCCGGAGAACGGCTGGGTGCTGGCCTGCGGTCTGGTGATTCTGGAACGCGTTGGCAAAGCCATCAAGAAACCG
>JALFGI010000056.1 GCA_022777455.1 Clostridiales bacterium
ATTTTATCATAGAAAGGGAAAAATGCAACTTGTATCAATGGCATGGTAATCCTTTTGGGGACTTGCGGAGATTCGTTTGCATTTTCGCCAATGGCGAAAATAAAGGAGTCGATGCGGTCGAGCCCCCATCGGGCAGCAGTCCACCGGACTGCTGCATTGAATGGTCCTAATCTCTCGATATCAAAAAAGAAAGACACGCAAAAGCGTGTCCTTCTTTTTGGTGGACTTGAGGAGATTCGAACTCCCGACCCCCACAATGCGAATGTCAAGATTTGATTCTCATATAGTTTCTAATATGTCCTAAACGTTACGAAATCAAAGGAATTCCAAAGATTTTTGATTTCTATATGTTCCGATTTTTGATTTCTGGTTTTTTGCGTTTCATAGCGTTACACTCAGAAAGTTACCTAAAAGTTACCAAGAAGTTACCATGACAGAGTCGCCACAAAGGCGGCTTTTACTTTTGCGCCATAAGAACCTATGCCTATTTTTTATGCCTATTTTTACGGTTATATCAGACCATATTTTCGGAACGCTTTTGTAAAATATTTACAAATTTATACAATAAATTTTGTTAATTATGCGGCCTTCAAAATGCGGAAATTGGTTAGATGTGGGGGGGATTTTTTTGATACAATCTGGCACATACCAAACCAAAAGGAGCAAGTATTATGGAAAAACAATCAATATACGAAAGCGCACGGAAATTCTCTCACCGAAAAATCATTTCCGAAAGACAGCTTCGGGAGATGATCGCATCCGGGAAAGTACCTGGCATCAAGACTGCAAGAGGCTTCAAGATCAACGTAGGGCAGTTCCTTGAAAAGTTGGATACCATGAGCCGGAGTGCACAGCAGGTTGATCTTTGAGGTGGTCTATGTGGCTGGGAATTATGTATGCTTATATGTCAGCTATTTGGATAGTCTATCCCCATTTTCCGACGAAGAAATTGGTGGAATGGTGAGAGCTATGCTGTCCTATGCCGCCACAGGGGAAGAACCGCAGTTTGATGGAAATGAGCGGTTTATGTGGCCCACGCTGAAGTCCCAGATAGACCGGGATGAAGCTGCGTACCAGGAGCGTTGTGAAAAGAACCGTGCCAATGGTGCAAAGGGCGGCAGACCTACCAAAAACCCAACGGTTATTCCAGAAACCGAACGGTTTTCTGAAAAACCCAAAAAAGCCAAGGAAAAGGAAAAGGAAAAAGAAAAGGAAAAAGAAAAGGAAAAAGAAAGTATAGAGGCGGACAAGCCGCCTACACACAACAGGTTTTCTCCTCCAAGCGCGGAGGATGTCTTGGCGTACTGCCAGGAAAAAGGCTTCTCCATCGACCCGGAGCGGTTCGTGAACTACTATTCCGCAATTGGATGGAAGGTGGGCAGGAATCCCATGAAAGACTGGAAGGCAGCGGTCAGGAACTGGGCAAAAAAGGATGGGACCAGGCAGGAAATCGGCTACACCCTTGCGCCGTTGGAAGACCCCTACGAAGTAGCGATGCGGGAGGCGGGGAGCCGTGTTTGATTTCCAGACGGCAGAATACTGCACCGTCGGCTGTATCCTGATTGATTTGCGCTGCCTTCCTATGGTTCGGGAGCAAATCCTGACACCGGAAGCATTCTCAAGCCAGAATTGCCGGGAGGCGTTCCGGGCTGCCTGTGAGCTTTCGGAGGCTGGAGAACTGGTTGATCCTGTTACAGTTGGACGTAGGGCGGAGCTGAGTAATGCCTTCCTTGCAGAGTGCATGGAACTGGTTCCCTCCTGTTCCGGTGCGGCACAATACGCAAAGACTGTGATGGAGGGCTACAGACGCCGCCAGCTGACGGAACTTGCAGACCGCATCCATGAGGGTTCCCTGGATATTTCCACGGATACCGACCAGCTTCTCACAGAAGCTAGGGCTTCCCTGGATGCCATTGCAGAGGGAGGCAGCACCATCAGCTCACCGGCGGAAAGTCTCGGTGCTTTTCTGAAATTCCGTTCAGACGTGAATGAGGGCAAAAGGAGTGCAATTCTCACCGGGTTCCCATCTGTAGACGGAATCCTCGGCGGCTTTGCCCAGAGCGGCCTTTACATCATTGCGGCAAGACCCGGCGTTGGAAAATCTGCCCTGGGCATTGCCATGGCGGATATGATCGCCAAGGAGCGGCGGGTGCTCTATGTGAGTCTGGAGATGTCGGAGGAGGAACTGAACGCCCGCAGGGTGGCAGCATTTTCGGAAGCGCCATGCACCTTCGGGAAGCTGCTGTTCGGACACACCACCCAGGAGGAGGACACCGCAGTTATCAACGCCTGCGGGGTGTTGAATGAGCGAAAGCTGCACATTTCTGCTGTGTCAGGTATGACGGTTGCCCAGCTTGGCAACCTGGCCCAGAACGTGAAGGCAGAGGTTCTTGTGGTGGACTATCTGGGGCTGCTCTCCGCTTCGGACAGAAATGCCAGCGAATACGACCGAATTACCCGGATTTCCGGGGATTTGAAGCGGTTGGCAAAACGTCTCCAATGTGTCGTATTGGCTCTGTGTCAGCTGAATCGGGAATCGGCTGGCGGCTCATGTAACATCCCGAAGCTGTCACAGCTGCGTTCCTCCGGTGCCATTGAGCAGGATGCGGACGGCGTTCTGCTGCTGCACCGGCCGGAGTATGAACAGAAAACGATTGCACGAAAACCGGAAGAGCCACAACAGTTTTTCGTGGACATCGCAAAGAACCGGCATGGAAGAACCGGCACGGCGGAACTAGCATGGTATGCACCGGTGAACCGGTTTGAAGATAGGAGCGGGAAATGGACGGTGAAATCATGGAGATGATCGACATTGAAGTGAGGCGGCTTCCAAAGAGGAAAAGGAAGAAATCGGAACGATACCGGCAGTATGAGGATGCAAAAAAAGCGTTTCAAAATCATTTTTCCACACGGGAATTTGAATACTTTTGCAGGGCCGTAGCCAGGAAATACGGCATTTGATGGCATGGGGAGTGAAATAATGGGAAAATCACAACAGCGCAAGGGTGCCGCCGGTGAGCGTGAGCTGGCTGCACTTCTGTCGGCTGCCGGCTATGAGTGTCAGCGTGGCGGCTCCCTCTCCTTCGGGGAAGTCCCTGATGTTCTCGGTCTGCCTGGTATCCATATCGAGGTCAAGCGTGTGGAAAAGCTGAATGTGGTAGAGGCCATGGAACAGGCCATCCGGGACAGTGATCGGATGCTGGATGGGCTGCCAGCACTATTCCACCGGCGCAATCGGAAACCCTGGCTTGTGACTATGCGGATGGAGGATTGGCTGAAGCTATACGGCTCCAAGTAAAAAGGCCAGCTCCTTGGGCGGGAAACCCTTGGGGCTGGCAATGGATGATTGAGCAAATTCATTTTACAGGAGCGTGGCATGAATGTCAAACGGTTATTCGTTTGGAGGCAGACGATATGTCAAGTTGGAATGATGTTTGGATACAATGTCCGTTTTACAAAGTAGATGACGGAAAACGAGTGATCGTCTGCGAGGGAATCTGTGACGGCTGCAACATAAATCTATCCTTTGCGACGAAGAGCGATTTCATGATTCAGCTGCGGACATTCTGCATGAGGCATTTTGAACGCTGCGAGGTCTATCACGCTGCCATGGAAAAATATATGGGGGATTAGGAAACAAACATGGGACAAATACGCTACAAAAACGCTACAATGGCGTTCAAATTCAGTGAACAAAAAGTGGGTAAAAACTGATGCAAAAACCGCCACGCCTCCTGGGTGGAAGTGTGGCGGATTGAATTCAAAAAACACTGTGCTGATCCTTTATTGCATCGCCGCTTTCCTGGCTGCTTCCATGCCGGCCTGATAACCGTACAGGAAAATGGCATCAGTGCTGCGGGTTGCGCTCCATAGGGCTTCGATAAAGCCGGGGAAGTATGAATCTCCGATAGAATCCAGCTCGTCCAGGATGTCCCTGCTCTGGAGCCACTCCGCGGCGGCGGCTTTGTTCTGCGCATCCAGCTTCTCATGAAGGGCATCTCGCCAGGTGTCCAGGAGTTGGCCTGCGGCCTCATTCCCAGCAATCTCCCGTACCTGGTCGCAAAGGGAATCTATCTCAGATGCTCCCTGATCGTCCTGGAGCTGGTCATGCTTCCAAAGGTCGGCGGCAATCTTCGCCAGGGTTTGGGGCTTTCTCAGCTCCTGGTTAATCAAGAGAACGCCTTTTCTCCGGAAGAAGCAGAACGGCTTCCTGCTGCAGGAGAAAATGATCTCCTCGATTTCGGTGAGCTCTTTGGGACTGATAAGCAAATAGTTCAACTGCATTTTCTTTTCCTCCAAATTCTGTTTGACATTTTTGGGAGGCTGGCCTACAATGTAGGTGCCTCCCGTTGGTGGGTTGGTGTTGGGCTCTTTGCATCGTGTCTTGGTCGGCTGATGCAAGGGGCTTTTCTTATGCGCTGATGGGCTGCACCTGGGAACGCCCAAAGTAGGAAGTCGTGCGGGTGCCGCTCCTGGTGGCGGGGTCTGTGATGGTGGCCTGGTAGATGGCCTTGCTCTGGTGGCGGACTTCATAGCCCAGCTTCTTCCAGCCTGCCCAGGTGTGGGTTTCCTCTTTGATTCCTGCGGCCTCCTGGACGGCGTGGCGGGCTTTTTCGTTTGCCCACGCAATTCTCAGCGCCAGAGAAAAAGAGTCCGTTCCTGAACGGTAGAGCCTCCATGCGGCACTCATGATGCTGCGCAGATTGTATTTGTTCATGCTGCACCTCCTGTATTTGATTCTAGCCGTCTCTCCGTGCTGCCACCGCTGCCCTTGTGTTTGTCGAAATGTTGGGTTACATCGGGCGGTTCCGGAATTGGTTCCCAACCTTTATGGCCTCATTATACTACTGATAACAGTAGAAATCAAGGCGTAGAAGTGCACAAATGATATCAGTAGATTCTGTGTAATTTATCTATTGATAACAGTAGTTCTTTGTGATAAAATATCAATGCTGAGAAAGGATGTGAGTTAATGGCAATTAGAAGCGAAGCTCAGAAGAAAGCGGTAGCAAAATATAATTCCGCCAATTATGAGCAAATTCTTGTCAGGGTAAACAGAGGAGAGAAAGAAGTATTATCTGCGCATGCACTTAGCCGAGGTGAAAGCTTGAATGCCTTTGCAAATAGGGCACTTCATGAGACGATGATGCGTGATAACTCAGCGGAAAAGTGAGCAGATGCCACAAAAACAAAAAGGAAGCCCATTCCCTTCCAGCCGACCAAAGCAAAAGGGAAAGAGCTTCCACCCAACCGACACGGAAGGGTAAGGTTATTATATCTTGCCTTTCCCCCAAAATCAACCCACAAGGAGGATAATATGGCAAGTATACAGAAACGAGGGGACAGCTACAGAATCGTGGTTTCCATGGGCTATGATGTGAACCACAAAAAGCTGGTGGAGATCACCACCTTTACCCCCGACAAAAACCTGACCCCAAAGAAACGGCAGAAGGCCGTTGAGGATTTCGCCTATGAGTTTGAGAAGAAGTGCCGAAACCATGAGCGGCTGGAGGGCGAGAAAACAGCCCTGAAGGACTTCATTGACCGGTGGCGGTCTGAGAAGGCAGAGCAGGAACTCCAGCCTTCGACCCTTGAACGGTATGACGGCATTATCCATGATTTCATTCTCCCGGGCCTGGGGCATCTGAAGCTAACCGAAATAAAGCCCCACACCGTGAACGGTTTCTTTGTGGCCCTGACCAAAGACGGCAGCCGCCACGATGGGAAGCCGGGAGGGTACAGCAAAGGAACGATCACAAAGATTTCCGCTGTGCTGTCCTCAATCCTGCAAACTGCGGTTCAGTGGGAACTGATCGGACGCAACCCTTGTGATGCTGTCAGACTGAAGGCTGAGGATGCCGCCGAAAAAATCAAATTCTTCACACCCCAACAAACTGCCCTTTTTCTGGAATTCATCGAACATCCGTTCACAATCCGCATCAAAGGACACACCAGGACAGACGATACCGGCAAACAATACACCGTGGCGGACTACACCAGCACCAAGGAATTGCCGGAGCAGCTGAAGGTTCTGTTTTCCTTGGCGGTCTATACCGGGCTGCGGAAGGGGGAAATCCTGGCATTGACCTGGGATGATGTGGATTTTGAAAATAACACTGTGGCGGTCACAAAGGCAGCTGCCGTGGTAAACAATCAGCAGATTGTCAAGGTGCCAAAGACCCGGAGCAGCTACCGAAAAATCTCCATTCCTCACAGTGTAACCGAAAAGCTGCGGAAGCTGCGGCTGGAGCAGACCCGCTACCGGCTGCAAGCTGGTTCCTACTGGCAGGGCGAAGACTGGATTTTCACCCAGGACAACGGCAAAATGATGTCCTACTACACCCCATGCCACGCCCTGCATGATACCATTGAACGCTACAATGCAGGAAAGGTCGAGGCTGACAAGCTGCCAGTCATTCCATTCCACGGATTGCGGCACACCAAAGCCACGTTGCAGCTTGCGGCCGGTACGGACGTGCGGACAGTTTCCTCTATCCTGGGGCACCGGGAAACCTCCACCACCATGAACATTTACAGCCATTCCCTACAGACCGCTGAGCAGGAAGCCGTGAACAGAATGGAGCAGCTGATTGCAAAACAGGCGTGAAAAGTTACCAAATAGTTACCTTGATGAAAATACGCAAAAATCAGGGATTTCAAAATGTTCTGAAATATAGAGAAAACCCGGTAAACAATACGTTTACCGGGCAAATTTTTGGTGGACTTGAGGAGATTCGAACTCCCGACCCCCACAATGCGAATGTGGTGCGCTCCCAGCTGCGCTACAAGCCCGTATTCATTACCCGCCTATTATAGTTCTTCTCCCGGGTAAAGTCAAGCAAAACCTGCGCCTATTCGGAAAAAAATCCGTTGGCTAAGGCCGGGGATTCTGTTGATACAGGGGACGAAATCCCGGGGGCTTCCGCGCTTATCCACTTTTGTGCTTGTAAAATTCACCCGATGTGCTATGATAGAAGCACCCACAAAAATGGAGGATAGAGATATGAATTCCAAACAGATTATGCAGATTTTTGAAGATACCGCCTACATCCGCATGGGCGGCCGGCCGGAGGAGAAGCGGGCGGCGGAGTATCTTTGCGGGAAGGTTTCGGAACTGGGACTGGAAGCGTCTATTGAGCCCTTTGAGGTTCCCATGGGGGATATGGAGGAAGCGGTTTTTCAGGCAGATGGCGTCAGCATCCCCTGTAAAGGCTATATGTGCGCCGGAAGCGGGGAGGTGGAGGCTCCTTTCTATTATCTTCGCTCCACCGATGCCTGCTCCCTGCGTCAGTGCAAGGGAAAGATTGTCATGATCGACGGCTATCTGGGCTATTGGATCTACCAGGACCTGCTGGCCAACGGGGCAGTGGGCGTTGTGACCTATGACGGCAATGTGAACTATACCGACCGGGACATTGATGCCCGGGAGCTGCGCAGCTATGTCCACAAGGGCTCCAAGACCCTGGCGGTGAATATCAATGCCAAGGACGCTGTAGACCTGATCAACAAGGGCGTAACAACGGCTAAGATTATCCTGAAGCAGAATGAGTACACCGGTACTTCCCAGAATGTGATTCTGGACATGCCCGGCCAGGCAGACGAGTACATCGTCTTCACGGCCCATTATGACTCCACATCCCTGTCCCAGGGCGCCTATGACAACATGTCCGGCTCCGTGGGCCTGCTGGGGATCGCGGAGCATTTTGCGAAGAATCCCCACCGCTATGGCCTGCGGTTTGTCTGGTGCGGCTGTGAGGAGCGGGGGCTGCTGGGCTCCAAGGCCTACTGCGCCGCCCATGAGGAGACACTGGAGAAGGTGGTCCTGAACATCAACCTGGATATGATCGGCTGCGTCATGGGCAAGTTTATCGCCTGTGCCACAGCGGAGGAGAAGCTGGTGCATTATCTGGAGTATTTTGCCCTGGAGCAGGGCTTTGCCACCAAGGCTTACCAGGATGTGTATTCCAGCGACTCCACGCCCTTTGCGGATAAGGGCGTGCCTGCCGTTTCCTTTGCCCGCAGAGCCCCTGGCAATACCGCTACCATTCACAACAGCTACGACACCATGGCACTGATGAAGGGTGAGCAGATGGTGGAGGACATTGCCTTTATCGTCCGGTTTGCCGATCGCATGGCCAATGCCCAATTCTGCCCGGTGGCCCGGCAGATGCCCGACAACATGAAGGACAAGCTGGATAATTATCTGGGCAGAAAGCGGCCCAATCCGTAAAAAGGTGGTTCTATGGTAACTTCCGTGATTGCATTGCTCTTCCTGTCTCTTGCGGTTTTCGGCCTGTCGATACTGACGGACCGCAGAACGGAGGAGTGCTGGCCTGTGTGTTTCTGCGGCACAGTGGTCTGGCTGTATGGGTTTTATTGCTTCGGATTCGTCCGGCTTGGCCTGATTCTGCTGTGCGCCGGAATGGTTGTGCTGTTTCTTGCCGGGTGGAGGAAGCTGGGCTCGCTTCGCGGCTGCCTTCTTCGTTTTTTCACCCCGGGGACGGTGATGTATCTTTGCTTCTGCCTGATTTTCCTGGTTTTCTTTTCCGGAAATGTGGTTTCCCGTCATGATGAGCTGCGGCTTTGGGGCGCGGTTCCCAAAGCCATTCGCGCAACGGGAAAGCTGCAGCTGGGCCCCGATTCTCCCATTTTTTCCACCATGCAGTCTTACCCGCCGGGGCTGCCGCTGCTGGGGTATTTCTTTACCGCGTTCTCAAAAGAATTTGCGGAAGGTGCCCTCTTTGTGGGTTATGCCTGCATGACCCTATCCTTCTTCACGCCGGCCTTTTCCAAGTGGGAGTGGAAGCATTGGCCCCTCCTTGCTCCCGTGGGGCTGGTGGTTCTGATGACACCTTTTGTGTTTACCTCTCATTTTCAGGATGCGTGCTTGTTCGGCATGACGCTGTATGTGGATGCGATTCTGGGCGTTACGGCGGGCGCTGCCTTCTACCTGGCAGGGCACAAGCCATTGAGAGATTGGTTCTGTCTGGCGGCCTTCAGCCTGACCTTGTTTGTGCTGTGTCTGCTGAAGGACACAGGGGCTCTTTTTGCGGTCACGGCGCTGATCGTGACGGTATTTCTGGAAAAAAGAAATTGGAAACTCCTGGTTCCTGCTTCGGCCGTTCTGGCAGGGGTGGGCAGTTGGAAGCTTCTGCTGCAGGTGTATCATGTCCATGCGCTGGTACCTCTGAAAATGCACCTGCTCAGCGGTGAAGCCATCAGGAACGTTTTAAGGGCCTTGGTTTCCAACAATGTGATTGCGGTTGATGTTCCCCTGGGTTTCTTCCTTTCCTTCCTGTTTGTTTTCCCGGTGCTGTGGGCGGTGTATATACTTGTATTCCGCCTCCAGCGGGAGCAGGGAAGGGGAGAGGCGGCAGCCGTTGCTGTGGGGATAATGGTTTCCACAGCGGCATTCATCTATGGATATTCCCTGATTTACGGTGAAACCCTGGAATCCTATGCCAGGTACATGGAAACACCCTTGCTGGGGCTGTTTACCTGCATCCTGCTCACCGCGATTCCTGCCCTGCCCCAGTGGAAGATTTCCGGCTGGGTTCTGAGCTGGAAAAGAAAGCGATCTGTTTGCGTCCTTAGCATCTGTGTGTTTGCGTGTGTTGGAGTGACGGCGGCGTGGCAGTATGTGTTCCCCCTGAGCCCGGCGATTCCGGATGCAGGACGGGATGCTGCCCGGATCCGCGCTGCGGTGGAGCAGGACCTTTCCCAGGGAGAGACGGGGTGGATTTACCTGGTCATGGCAGGGGATGGTTTGGAAAACAGCTTTTACCATCACCGTGTCTTTTTTGATCTGATTTCTTCCGATATCAACATCCGCAACGGCCTTGCGGAAACCCAGGTGGTGATTCCGGGGTTGGAAAACCCGGAGGAGGTCTGGGCGCGGGAACTGGCGGATGGTTACGACTATGTGTATCTGTTAAGCGTGGAGGATGCCTTGCTTCCGGTTTTTGCTGAGCTCTCGGAGGACCCTGCCCAGGAACACGGCCTCTACCGGGTCTGCCGGGAGGAAAATGACTACGGCGTGTCTCTTCGCCGGGTGCCATCCCAGGCGGCGGAGTAAGATGTTCTTTCCCATAAACAGACAGATTGTAATTTGGCGGGCAGAATTGCCGCACCCCTTGGCTCCCCCTCTGGGGGAGCTGGCTGCCCCGTTAGGGGCAGACTGAGAGGGTTTTCAGCCGACAGATCCTACTGCGGCACCCTCTCAGTCAGCCTGTTCGGCTGACAGCTCTCCCAAAGGGAGAGCCAAGGGGGGGCTGCCGTATCAGGCTGCTAAATTACAATTTTCCGTACCGCGCTGTGCACCGATAAACACTTCAAAAAAGCCTGCTGACGAATCATCAGCAGGCTTTTGCAGTTGTATTTTACAGGTCGCAGTTGCCCACGGTGCGGGGGAAGGGAATGGCATCCCGGATGTTGCCCACGCCGGTGAGGTACATGACGCAGCGCTCGAAGCCCAGGCCGAAACCGGCATGGCGGGCGGAGCCGTATTTGCGCAGGTCCAGATAGAAGTCGTAATCCTCGGCCCGCATGCCCAGCTCTTCGATTCGTGCCCTCAGCAGGTCGTAGTTGTCTTCACGCTGGCTGCCGCCGATGATCTCGCCGATGCCGGGCACCAGGCAGTCCATGGCGGCCACGGTCTTTCCGTCGGGATTGAGCTTCATATAGAAGGCCTTGATCTCCTTGGGATAGTCGGTGACGAATACAGGGCGCTTGAAGATTTCCTCGGTGAGGAAACGCTCGTGCTCGGTCTGCAGGTCGCTGCCCCAGTGAACGGGATAGTCGAACTGGGCGTTGTGCTCCTCCAGAATCTTCACAGCGTCGGTGTAGGTGATGTGGCCGAAATCACTGCTCAGCACATGGTTCAGCCGATCCAGAAGGCCGGTGTCCACCCGCTGGTTGAAGAAAGCCATTTCCTCCGGGGCGTTCTCCAGCACATAGGAGATGATGAACTTGATCATATCCTCTGCCAGGCGCATATCATCGTTCAGGTCGGCAAAAGCGATTTCCGGCTCGATCATCCAGAACTCGGCGGCGTGCCGGGTGGTGTTGGAGTTCTCTGCCCGGAAGGTGGGGCCAAAGGTGTAGATGTTCTTAAAGGCCATGGCGAAAGTCTCGCCGTTGAGCTGGCCGGAAACGGTGAGGTTGGTGGGCTTGCCGAAGAAATCCTGGCTGAAATCCACCTTGCCGTCCTCGGTCTTGGGGACGTTGTTCAGGTCCAGCGTGGTCACCTGGAACATCTCGCCTGCGCCCTCGCAGTCGGAACCGGTGATCAGGGGCGTGTGGACATACACGAAATCCCGCTCCTGGAAAAACTTATGAATGGCGTAGGCAGCCAGGCTGCGCACGCGGAACACCGCCTGGAACAGGTTGGTACGGGGGCGCAGATGGGGCATGGTGCGCAGGAATTCCACGCTGTGGCGCTTTTTCTGCATGGGATAATCGCCGGTGGAGGGACCTTCGATCTCTACAGAGACGGCCTGAATCTCAAAGGGCTGCTGGGCATCGGGGGTCAGCAGCACATTGCCCTTGACAATCAGAGCGGCGCCGATGTTGACCTTGGAGATGTCCTGGAAATTCTCCATTGCATCCGTATAAACCACCTGAACAGGGGTGAAGTAAGTACCGTCGTTCAGGGAAATAAAACCGAACTGCTTGCTCTTGCGGTTTGCGCGCACCCAGCCGCCGATTTCAACTTCCTGGCCGGCATAGGCAGCGGTGTTTTTGAACAGCTCTCTGACAGATATCAGATCCATAGGGAAAGACCTCTCTTCTGGTAAAAAATATAAGATAGTATACGCCAATTCGGCGAAATTTACAAGAGGCAATGGAAGATTTTATTGAATAAATCAAAAAAATCTTTTATGATGGTGTAACCATTTCCATTCTTTTGCGCCTTGATGGGTGTAGGGCCCTACAGAAAAAGATTTTAGGAGGTGCCGGCTTTGGAGGACAGCAACATCATTTCGCTTTACTTCGCCCGCTCGGAACAGGCCATTCAGGAGACGGACAACAAATACGGCCGTTATTGCTTTCAGATTGCGTGGAACATCCTTGATAACCGCCAGGATGCGGAGGAAAGCGTCAGCGATACTTATCTGACGGCCTGGAAAAGCATCCCGCCCACCAGGCCAAACTGTTTATCCGCCTTCCTCGGGAGGATCACTCGACACATCGCCCTGGACCGGTGGCGCAGGCGCTCTGCCGGAAAACGGGGCGGCGGGGAGCCGGAGCTGGCGTTGGAGGAGCTGGAGGAGTGCATTCCGGGGGAGGATTCTCCCGAGGCGGCTCTGCGCACCAGGGAATTCCAGGCTGCCATGAACCGCTTCCTGGGTGGTTTGCCGGAAAAGGAGCGCAAGATTTTTGTATCCCGCTATTGGTATCTCCGGTCCATCCGGGAGATTTCCGAAAAAACCGGCCTGTCGGAGAGTGATATCAAAACCCGGCTTTTCCGCACCCGCGGCAAACTGCGTACATTTTTAGCGGAGGAGGATTTGATGTGAAAGCGTTCGATCTGTTGGAAAACATGGGAAATATCGACGGAAAATACATTTTGGAGGCAAAGGATATGGAAAAATATCAGGAAAAGAAATCCGGCCGCAGCCGGGTGAAGTATATGCTGATTGCGGCGATCATTGCAGTTTCTCTGATGATTGTAACGGCTGTGGCAGCCATGAACTACCTGGGGATGCAAGAAATCACCCAGGATACTCCCTATGCTGTCCCGTCCGAGGCGGCGGAATATATCGAAACCCAAAGCGCTCAGGTGACCGTGGAGGATTGGAGCTGCACCATGCTGGAAAGCCTGTTTGACGGCGGCACCTTCACCGTCAGCATCGGCGTTTCCGGCGGAGAAAAATATATTATTATCCCGGACTATTGCGGCCCCGGGGATGATGTGAGCGAAATCGGACTGCCCTCCGGCCAGACCCTGGGGGACTCTGCCGATCAGCAGGGTAAGACGCTCCTGTGCGTCTCCGGCGATATCAATGACCGGGATAAGCTGGGAATCGCCGTGACAACCCTTCTTTTCAAGAGCCAGTCCGACAGTGAAATGACCATTGTCATCACCGGCCAAAAGAGCACCAAGGTGTCCGTAAGCGAGGGCAGCTGCTCGGTTGCCGCCCGCATTGCCGACCAGAATGATGTGATGCGTGCACAGCTGCCCTTTACCGTGAAGGAAGCGGCCGGCGAGGAAATGGTTTATGTGGCGGACGAGGAGAAGGTAATTGCCGGAATTCGCACCAATTCCTTCAAGGTCCTCCAGTCTCCTGCGGGCACAACCATTGTGTTTGACCAGGAATTTGCGGACGGAGCATTTCCTGAGGATTTGAAACGAATGGATATTGAGGGCCTTGACTATGGAGAGGGAGGCTGGATCGACGATGGCAACGGCAGCTTAGAATGCAGCTGGGCCCGGGTACAGGGTACCTTCAACGATACCATGACCCTGAATTTTGTAAACTGGGACAATGAAATCATGGGCAGCGTTACGTTCCACCGACAGAAATAAACGCTGCGGTCCACTCTGCAGGGCTGACCGGAGGGGCGATTCCAGCCATGATTCATCGCCATATGTAAAATAATGGATACCCACCGGTGAGGGACGCGGTTGCCCGCGTTTCCAGGCGGTGGGCATCTTTTTCCTGCCTCTTGATTCCGGCCCGCTTTTCGAGTATAATAGAATCCGCTTGACAAAATCTTCATGGAAAAGGAGGCTTCAATATGCTGGAAAGTGTGAATAGTGCCCTGTCTGGCTTTTTCTCCCAGCGGCTGGTGAACATTCTGGTGGAATCCTTTCCCAAAATGCTGCTGCCGGGGCTGAAAATGACCATCCCCCTCACGGCTATCTCCTTTTCCATTGCCCTTGTTATCGCGGTGATCGCCGCCATGATTCAGGTGGCTAAAATCCCGGTGCTGCGGCAGATCATCCGGTTTTATATCTGGGTGGTGCGGGGCACGCCGCTGCTGGTGCAGCTGTACGTGGTGTTCTATGGCCTGCCCAATCTGGGCATTGTTCTGGAGCCCTTCCCCACGGCGGTGCTGGTGTTCTCCATCAACGAGGGCGCTTACTGCGCGGAGACCATGCGGGCCGCTATTGAATCCGTCCCCAGGGGGCAGTTGGAGGCAGGTGTGTGCGTGGGCATGAGCTGGATGCAGACCATGTTCCATGTGATTTTGCCCCAGGCCTTCCGTACGGCCTTCCCGCCCCTGTCCAATTCCCTGATCTCCATGCTGAAGGATACCTCCCTTGCCGCCAACATCACGGTGATGGAGATGTTCATGGTCACCCAGCGGATCGCCTCCCGGTATTATGAGCATCTGGCCCTGTACATCGAGGTGGCACTGATCTATCTGCTGTTCTGCACTGTGCTGACCAAGGTTCAGGCCGTCTGCGAAAAGAAGTTGGCGACCTACGGCTTTTAAGGAGGGCGGAAGATGCTGACCATTCATCAGTTGACCAAGCAGTTCGACGGGGTCCGGGTGCTGAAGGGCGTGGACCTCACCGTGAACAAGGGAGATGTGATCGCCATCATCGGCCAGAGCGGCGGGGGAAAAACCACCCTGCTCCGGTGCATGAACTTTCTGGAAACCGCGGATTCCGGTGAAATGGAATTTGACGGGGAACGGTTCAACCTGGCGAAAATCTCCAAAAAAGACATTGCCCGCCTGCGCCGGAAAACGGCCTTTGTATTCCAGAACTACAATCTCTTCCGCAACAAGACCGCTTTGCAGAATGTGATGCTGGGCCTGACGGTGGCAAGAAAAATGCCCAAGGCCCAGGCGGAGCAGATTGCCCGGGCGGCCCTGGAAAAAGTAGGCCTGGCGGACAAGGCGGACAGCTACCCCAACGCCCTTTCCGGCGGACAGCAGCAGCGGGTGGCCATCGCCCGGGCCCTGGCCACGGAGCCGGAGATCATCTATTTCGATGAGCCTACCTCCGCGCTGGACCCGGAGCTCACCGGTGAAGTGCTCTCCGTTATGCGCTCTCTGGCGGAGGAGGGGATGACCATGCTGGTGGTCACCCATGAGTTGGGCTTCGCCAGGAATGTATCCACAAAAGTAATCTTCATGGAACAGGGTTCCGTGGTGGAAGCCGGCCCCTCTGTGGAGTTCTTTGCAAACCCGAGGGAGGCGCGTACCCGCGCATTCCTGAACACTATCTCACAACACGAAAAGGAGTAATGCAACATGAAAAAACTGTTTTCTGCCCTGCTGGCGGTTCTGATGCTGGCGGGTATGCTGACCATGGCCGTTTCTGCCGAGGGAGAGCAGGATCTGCTTGCTGTGATTCAGCAGCGCGGCACCATCATCATCGGCCTGGAAGGCGACTGGGCACCCTGGTCCTTCCTGGGTGACGACGACCAGCTGACGGGCTTTGATGTGGAAGTGGCCCGGGCCATTGCCGCAAAGCTGGGTGTGGAGGCTGAGATCATTCCCGGAGAATGGGACGGCCTGTTCGCCGGTATGGATGCCGGTCGGTATGACATTGTGGTCAACGGCGTGGAGGTCACCCCTGAGCGCACGGAGAAGTACGATTTTGCCGATCCCTATGCCTACATCCGCACCGCACTGATCGTCCGGGGCGACAATGAGGATATCAAAACCTTCGAGGACCTGAAGGGGAAGAAGACTGCCAATTCCATTGCTTCCACCTATATGTATCTGGCGGAGGATTACGGCGCCACCTGCTACGGCGTGGATACCCTGGATGAGACCCTGACCATGGTGCTCCAGGGCCGGGTGGACGCCACCCTGAATGCCAACGTCTCCTACACCGACTACATGGCTCAGCACCCGGATGCCAACCTGAAGGTGGTCGCCACCACCGAGGATGCCACCAATGTGGCCATCCCCATGCGTAAGGGAGAGGAAACCGCTTCCCTGCGCGAGACCATCAACCAGGCCATTGCCGAACTCCATGAGGAGGGCGTGATTTCGGAGCTTTCCCTGAAATTCTTCGGCGAGGATATTTCCAAGTAATTCCCAAAATCATTTCCAAATTTCAAAATGCCCCGGACGTTTATGCGTTCGGGGCGTTTGAACATACAGAGCCAGAGTCAGTAATTCAAATTGTAATTTGGCGTACCGGAACCGACGTCCCCTTGGCTCCCCCTATGGGGGAGCTGGCTGCCCCGTAAGGGGCAGACTGAGAGGGCTGCATGTGTTTTTTTCGGGTGCGATTATTTTAACGCGGTACCCTCTCAGTCAGCCTGACGGCTGCCAGCTCTCCCAAAGGGAGAGCCAAGGGCGCTGCCGCGCCAGCGCGTTAAACAACAATTTGAATTACTGACTCCGGCTCTGTACGTTCAAACGCCCCGAACGCATCAACGTCCGGGGCGGAATTCATTTCAGTTTTGAATTACTTGGAAATATCCTCGCCGAAGAATTTCAGGGAAAGCTCCGAAATCACGCCCTCCTCATGGAGTTCGGCAATGGCCTGGTTGATGG
>JALFGI010000101.1 GCA_022777455.1 Clostridiales bacterium
ATTTTGTCGGTAACCAGAGCCACCGCTTCGGCAACATGATGATCCTCCCGATTGATGAGCTTCACCATCTCCAGGGTGGACAGGGTATCAATGTTCATGGTATTGGGGTTTCTCTGCTCAGTGGCGATTTTTTTCAGCTCTACCATATTATAGTTCCTCCAATGTTTGTACCAGTCGGTACTGCTCCCGGGGGATCATAAATGCTTCGCAATAGCCCTTTCGGCCCTGGATCCCCCGCAGTCGTTTCAGATGGGCGTAGTACTCCTTGTAGGGGAAGCTGGAAGAATGCACGGCGAACCAATGGTGATCAATGGCCTTCTCCCAAAGGGGATATCCGTCGGTCACATCCAGATAGACATAGGGCTGGAAACCGGGGGCATCCTCCCAGTTTTCGGCGAAGTACAGGTGGCGGGCAAAATGCTTGGGGTCCTTCCGCTGAAAGCCGTCGATGGCGGCATAGAACCAGGCATCCACTACGATCTTATGGCAAACCGCGTGATCCTTGTGCATGCTGTTTTCATGGTGGGTCACGATGATGTCAGGTTTGACCTTTCGGATGACGTCGCAAACGGCAAAGCGGACCTCATCGTTGTCCGGCAGCAATCCGTCGGCATAGTCCAGCACATAGGCTTCGCCGCCCAGCTCCCGGGCGAAGGCTTCCGCCTCCCCGATTTTGCTGCGGCGGTACTCCTCAATGTTCGCACCGGCGGGAGCACCCTTTTCCCCGGCAGTCAGGGCCAGGGTCACGGCTTTGCCGCCGTGGACGGCGCAGGTGGCCAGCAGCGCGCCGGCGGTGAGTTCCGCGTCGCCGATGTGGGCGCCGATGGCGAGAACAGTGTGGTTTTTGTATTCCATCAGTTACAACTCCTTCAGCATGACACCGAATTTCCGGACAACCCGGAATCCTGCGCCAAGATAAATCTGCTTCGCATGATTGTTTTCTCCGGTGAACAAGGACATGTACCGGGCACCGGCTTCCTTTTCCCGCTGCAGCAGGCGGTAAAACAACAGCGTGCCCAACCCGTTGCCCTCATAGGCCGGGGCCACGCCAATGCCCGCAAAGTACCCTCGCCCGGTTTCCTCAGGATAGATGGGGCCGGTGAACCCGGCACAGGTATTGCCCTGAAGCCCAACCAGAAGCTCCATGCCGGATTTTCCGGCAGCGGGAATTTCCGCCGACCACATGGGATTTTCCAGGGATGCTACCATTTCCTCCAGACCGGTGTGAAGTGCCGGATCGTACCGGGCCACGGTGTAGCCCTCACGGGCCATGCGGAGGGCTTTTTCCTCCACCCGGTCAGGGGTGCGGAAGCCGGATAGATCCAGGTGCATGGCGCACTCCCGGGCAGCTTCCTGATAGCCCCTTGCCAGCATTCTGCCATGCAGCGGCAAGTCCACCGCAACGCCGGGGGCGTTGTTGTGCTGGTGACCATTGGTACCGGGGATGATCCAGGGCAGCCGGATGGGATTGAAGAAGGTGACGGCGCATTGGCTTCGTCCGGCCCGGCGGAAGGCGTTTTCCAGCGCGTCTAACAGCAGCGCCGTATTTTCATCGGTATCTGCGTTCTCCACCAGAAGCAGGCAGCTGAGATAGCCCCGGACATCGCCTCTTGGAATGTGATTGCCAGTACAGCCATTGATGAATCCCAAAATGGTGCCGTTCTCCTCCAAGACAAAGGTGAATTTCGGGGAGAAATCCGGATGCTTCAGCAGAAGAACCTCAAAAGCATCCGTCGTCAGCGGTGCGTAGCCCCAGCGAACCCCAGCGGAGTTCCAAAGGGCCAGCAGGGCCGCGTCGTCAGTGGGCAAGTAGTTTCGTATCATATTGAATCCTCTCTGAAAAGAATGGCCCCCACCGAAACGTGGGGGCCGCGTTTGGATGGTTCAGCCCTTGACGGCGCCAATGGTAACGCCTTCCATGAAGTACTTCTGAAGCGCGAAGAACATGATGAACATGGGCAGTGCGGAAATGGTGGCACCGGCCATCATGGGCGCGAACAGCGTCTCATTGGCAAATTTGAACTGCTTCAGGCCAACCTGGATGGTATACATGGCCGGATCGTTGGTGACCAGGAAGGGCCAGAAGAAATTGTTCCAGCTGGACATGAAGGTGTTGATGGCCATAACGGCCAGAACGGTCTTGGCCAGGGGCAGGATGATCAGGGTGAAGATCTGGAATTGGTTGCAGCCTTCCAGCTTGGCACTTTCAATCAGAGGGGTGGGCAGTCCGGTAAAGAACTGCTTGCACAGGAAGATGTTGTAGGCGGTGCACAGGCTGGGCAGGATCATGGCGGCGTAGGTGTTGGTCATGGAGAACTTCTGCACCATCAGAATATACAGCGGCACCTGGGTGACCTGGTAGGGGATCATCATGGCCACCAGGATCAGGGCAAAGAGCCAGTTGCTTCCCTTGAAGCGGATCTTGGCAAAGGCGTAGCCTGCCATGGAAGCAAAAATCACGTTGCCGATGACGGTGCCGGCGGCAACCACGAAGGAGTTCCAGATCCAGCGCAGGGAATACTTGTTGAAATCGAAGAATGCCTGAAAGGATTCCAGGGTAAAGCGGCTGGGGAGGATGGTGCGCATATTGCCGGAAGTGGCCACGTTGGGACCGAAAGCGGACATAATCATGTACACAATGGGAAACAGCGTGGCGGCAGCCAGGACCGTCAGGACAATGGTGATGATGGTATTGCGAAGGTAGCGCACCTTCCTGTTGTTCAGGTGCTGGGAATATAAGCCTGTTGCCATGGTCAGCCCTCCTTAGTATTCGACGTCCACGCCCATCATCTTGAACTGGAACAGGGACATCACAGCGATGACGATGGCCAGCAGAATTGCCTGGGCGCAGGCCAGACCGTACTTGCCGTATTCAAAGGCGTTGTTGTAAATCAGCAGGCCGATCATGGTGGTGGAATTGTCGGGGCCGCCGCCGGTCATCATGTAGGCGTTCATAAAGACCTGGAAGGAGCCGATCACGCCGGTGACCAGCAGGAACAGCGTGGTGGGCTTCACCAGCTGCCAGACAATAAAGCGGACTTTCTGGAAGAAGGTAGCCCCATCCAGCTCGGCAGCCTCAAAATAGCTGTTGTCAATGCTGAGCAGGGCGGCGATATAGGTGATAATCTGAGTACCGTGGCTGGAAAGCAGGGCCATGATCATCAGAGAAAGCATCGAGGTTTTGGTGGAGGACAGCCAGTTCTGGGCGGGGATTCCGAAGAAGCCCAGCAGCTGGTTGAACAGGCCATCGGGAGAGGAGTCGTACAGCCACAGCCACACCACGCTCAGCGCCACGCCGGAGGCGATGCCGGGCAGGTAGTACATGGCTTTGAAGACGGACTGGGTTTTCTTTTTGAAGGGCAGGATCATGATGGCCACGCTGAAGGAAATCAGCAGCGACAGGGGCACCACCACGGCGGTATACACCAGGGTGTTCCAGGCGGCTTTGTAGAAAAGGTTGAATTTGGAATATTTCAGGGTGGTGATATAGTTTTTGAAGCCCACAAATTTGGAGCCGAAGGGCTTGTAATCATAGAAGCTGGTGTAAATTGCGTTGAACACGGGATACAGTGTGAACACGCAGAAGATGATCATTGCAGCGGCAATGAAGATATAGCCCCAGCGGTCGTCACTGGTAAAGTGGGTTTTCCGGCGGGGTTTCAACTGAGGCGATTTTGTTTCGTTCATTTGCTACCTCCCAGGGTAAAATACCCACCCCACCAAAATGGGGTGGGTATTTGGTATTTATTTATCCAATCTGACCGTGGACGCAGTTCTCTTCGCCGAAGGCATAGAAAGCAGCCTCACAGATGTGATCGTAAACTTCCTGAGCAGTGGCTTCGCCGGCCAGCAGCAGCTGGAACTTGGGAACGATCTGCTCGTCCATCAGCTGCTTGGCGGTGGCAGTCATCTCAGCGGTGACACCTGCGGGAGGAACCTGCACCATGGCGATGCAGCGGGAAGCGGTGGCCAGGTTCTGGGCATCGCGGCCCTCGGGCAGCACCAGGGCATCCCGGCCGGACTGGCACACGGGATCCAGGAACAGCTCGTTCATGCAGGAGGCAATACGATCACCGGAGCAGATGTAGTCCATGAACAGCAGGACGTTCTCCAGGTGCTCGTCGGTGGTGTTCTTATTGCGCATGGCGATCAGGCCGTCAACGGTGCCGTAGCAGGATTCGGCGCAGCCCATCATGGTGGGAACGGGCAGGAAGGCGTATTCCATGGGCAGGGAGTTCTCAACGGCGGTGCCGTCGTTGGCTTCCAGGGCGGCGTTGTTCTTCATGAAGTTGTTCTCGAACAGAGGCATGGCCTTGCCGAAGATCATGGCGTTGCCGGTCTGGCACATGACCATACGCTGGCCGGCTTCCACGCCGAAGTTGGGCATATAGCCGGAAGTGGTCATATCTTCAATGGCGGTCAACAGGGTGAGCATATTGTCGGAGGTGAAGGTGTACTTCAGGTCTTCGGTGAAGTTGTTGCTCAGGCCCGCGCCGGCGCCGAAGATGTTCAGCATATCGGAAGCGGTAACGCCGGAGTTGGCGAAGACGAAGCCGTAGCGGCCGTCGGCAGTGCCCAGCTTAATCACATCCAGGAATTCCTCGTAGGTCCAGCCTTCGTTCTGAATCTTGGCCACATCAATGCCCAGCTCTTCCATCAGGGTCTTGTTGGCACCGATGGACTGGATGGTCAGGTACAGGGGCAGACCGTAGACGGTGCCTCCCAGAGACATATAATCCAGAGCGTTGGAGTCATAGTCAGCCAGGCGCTCGGCATCCATGTACTTGGCGATATCGATGGCAACGCCCATTTCCACATAAGTGCCCAGGGCACCGGAGGAGATTTCGGCGATGTCGGGAGCTTCACCGGCCTGTGCCATGGTGGACAGCTTGCCGGAATGATCGCCCCAGGAGGTCTCGATCACTTCCACAGTCAGGTGGGGGTACAGAGCATTAAAGTCAGCGGCCCAGACCTTCAGGTTCTCCAGGTAGGAGCCGGTGACGGGGGGAGCCATGACGACGATGGTGTCGGGCTTCTCGGAAGTCTCAGCAGAGGCGGAGACGGCCAACATACCCACGATCATCAGACATGCAAGCATCAGCGCGATAATCTTCTTCATATGTTTTCCTCCTAAAAAAATGATTGTATGCTCATCGGCTTGCGCCGGAAAAGCCGCACACGGAAACGGGCAATTCCCTTTGCTGCCATCTTAGCGCAAAATACATTTTGTGTCAAGAACTGGCATCCTAATTGAAACAAAGTTCCAAACGCTGGTTCAAAACCACGTTTTTCGGCAGATTTCATGAAACAAATCTGGGGCAGAGAAATAGTTAATGTACGTTTTGCACAAAAGTGCGTGGTACTTTTTAGTGACAAAGCGAATGGCCATTCCCCATCAAAACCGTTAAAATGTGCATATGTCCCCTTTTTGGGCCAGAAAGGCGGTATTGTCATGAGCAGCGCACTGCTGAGCCTCCGGGAACGTTCCCAGTCCTTCTCCAGCACGGAGCGGGGGGTTGCGGAGCGGATTCTGGAAAATCCCCAGCTGGTGGTGGATATGAGCGTCCACGAGCTGGCGCGGCAAACCTTTTCCTCTCCTTCCACCATCGTCCGCCTGTGCAGCCACACGGGCTACTCCGGCTATAAGGAATTCCGCAAGGCGGTGACCTATGAGCTGGCCCTGCGGGAGCAGAACAAAAAGACGCAGCAAAAGGAGATCGCCCGTTCCGATTCCCTGGAGGAGATTATTGAAAAAGTAACCTATCTGAATATCATCTCCCTGGAGGAAACCAAGGATCTGCTGGATGTGCAGGTGCTGCGTGCCTGTGTGGACCAGGTGCGCAGGGCGAAGGTCATTTATCTGTTTGGCCTGGGAGCGTCGCTGTGCGCGGCGAAGGATGCCTACCTGAAATTTTTGCGGCTGAACAAGCTGTGCATCATCAATGAGGACTGGCATTCCCAGCTCCTGCAGGCCCGGAACGCCACCCAAGAGGATCTGGGCCTGGTCATCTCCTATTCCGGCGCCACGGTGGAGATCATCGAGTGCATGAAAACCCTGAAGCAGAACCATACCCCCATCATTGCCATCACCCGCTGTGTCCGCTCCCCGGTTTCGGAGCTGGCGGACTACCGGCTGTATACCTCCGCCGCCGAGTCGTTGTTCCGCAGCGGCGCCCTGTCCTCCCGCATGTCCCAGCTGAAGGTGGTGGATATCCTCTATACCGCCCTGGCCAACGACCGGTATGAGGAATCCCTGCAGCAGCTGTCCAAAACCCATATCGTAAAGCCCGGCGATCCCGGGGTAAATAAAGGAAAAGTGTGACCCTATGAATTTCAATCCCGATTCCAAACTGATGATCTTCTGCGGCAGGCTGGTGGACCTCACCCGCATCAATCTGCTGTGGCTGGTGTGCTGCCTTCCGTTTTTTACCATTGGAGCTTCCACCACCGCCATGCTCACGGCGCTGTATGCCTTTCGAGCCGGGGAGCCTTGCGGCACCAAGGCTTTCTTCGGGGCATTTCGGAAGCACTTCGGCAAGGCCACGGCGCTGTGGCTGGCTGTCGCCTTTTTCGCCTTCGTGCTGGGGCTGGATTATTATCTTGTCGCCTATCTGGACTTCCCCGGCCGGATGGCGGTGATCGGTGTGATCTTCTTCTTTGCCTTTGTGCTTCTGTTTGTTATGGAGCTGATATTTCCCCTGCTGTCCCAGTTCCCCGGCAGGATCCGGGATTTGGTGGTGAATGCGGTGCTGCTCAGCCTGTCCAATCTGCCCAAGCTGCTGCTGGTCACGGCGATGAATCTGCTGCCGGGCCTGCTGTTTTTGCTGCTGCCTCAGGTATTTTTGCTGCTGGGCTTTTTCTGGCTGATTTGCGGCTTTGCATTGGTTGCCCTGTACGACATTTCCGTCCTGGAGCGCGTTTTTGCCCCCTTCCGGGGGCAGCCGGAAGAATAAGAAGAAGCCCCCGGTTCCACGGAACCGGGGGTATTGACATTGTTTCGGAAAATCGTTTCGACGCAGCAAGCAGGAAAATTATAATTTGGCGGACAGGTACGGCAGCGCTCCTTGGCTCTCCATTTGGGAGAGCTGTCAGCCGAACAGGCTGACTGAGAGGGTACCGCAGTAAGATAATGGTGGCAGAAACCGCTGCATTGGCCCTCTCAGGTGAGCCCCTTTCGGGGCAGCCAGCTCCCCCAGAGGGGGAGCCAAGGGGGCGTCGGTTCCGGTACGCCAGATTACAATTTTCCGAGATGTTGCATAAAACCAACAAACACCATATTCTGTGCGCGTATTTGCCCGGCGCGGCAAGACAAAATGCAGCGAACCCTGTTCAGGTTCCACGGAGTCTGATTTATAATTATGAAAGTATCGATACGAATGTACTAAGAAATGCACAATTTTTTCTGAATTTTTTGGATTTTTTTGTTAAAAATGCTTGAAAAATACCGGAGGCTCCTGTATAATACCCGGTAGGCAACCTACTTACGGCACACAAAGGAGGAACATAATAAATGCTGGACCAGTCTTATTACAGCAAAACGGATGAGATCATCGCGCGCTATGGCAAGAAGGACAGCGCTTTGATTCCCATCATGCAGGACATTCAGGCAGAATACCGCTACCTGCCCGGGGAACTGCTGACCTATGTTGCGTCCCAGATCGGGATTACCGAGACCAAGGCCTACAGTGTGGCCACCTTCTACGAGAACTTTTCTTTTGAGGCAAAGGGAAAATACGTCATCAAAGTCTGCGACGGCACTGCCTGCCACGTCCGCCATTCCACTCCCGTGCTGGAGGCACTGTGGAAGGAACTTGGCCTGAGCAAGAAAAAGCACACCACCGACGATATGATGTTCACGGTGGAAACCGTCTCCTGCCTGGGTGCCTGCGGTCTGGCGCCCACCATGATGGTCAATGAGCAGGTTCATCCCTCCATGACCCCGGAAAAGGCGCTGGCATTGATCGCAGAATTGAGAGGTAAAGGCTGATGATTAAGAACATTGAAGAGCTGGTTCAGGTGCGCGAGGCTGCTCTTTCTGACCTGAATCGTTATGACTGCCGTATCCTGGTCTGCTCCGGTACCGGCTGTATTGCCACCGGTTCCAACAAGATTCACGAAATTTTCCAGTCCTTGGTGAAGGAAACCCCCAATGTGAAACTGGAGTTCGCTCCCCACGATGAAGCCGAGCACGAAAAGCTGGTTGGCGTTAAGAAAACCGGCTGCCAGGGCTTCTGCGAGCTGGGCCCCCTGGTTCGGATCCAGAAGGGCGATAAGGTGACCCAGTACGTCAAGGTGCAGCCCGACGACTGCGCAGAGATTTTTGAAAAGAGCGTCCTGGGTGACGAGACCCTGGAACGGCTCCTTTACAAAAAGGGCGACCAGACTTATGTATCTCCCGACGAGATCCCCTTCATTGCCAAGCAGACCAGAATCGTTCTGGAAAACTGCGGCAAGTTCGATGCGGAATCCCTGAATGAATACATGGCCGCAGGCGGCTTTGAGGCGCTGAAAAAGGCCATGACCCAGATGACCCGGGACGAGGTCATTGACGAGATCGACAAATCCGGCCTCCGCGGCCGTGGCGGCGGCGGCTTCCCCACCGGCAAGAAGTGGAAGCAGGTTGCCCGCCAGAAGGAAACCAACCGCTATGTGGTCTGCAACGGTGACGAAGGTGACCCCGGCGCGTTTATGGACGGCTCCGTGATGGAAGGCGATCCCTTCAAGCTCATCGAAGGCATGATGATCGCCGGCTACGCCGTCAAGGCGGAGAACGGCTATATCTATGTCCGTGCCGAATATCCCATGTCCGTTGCCCGTCTGCGGGGCGCCATCCGCCAGCTGGAAGAGGCTGGATTGCTGGGTGACAACATCCTGGGCACCGACTTCAATTTCCATATGCACATCAACCGGGGCGCCGGTGCCTTCGTCTGCGGCGAAGGCTCTGCGCTGACGGCCTCCATCGAGGGCAATCGGGGCATGCCCAGAACCAAGCCCCCCAGAACCGTGGAAAAGGGCCTGTGGGAAAAACCCACGGTTCTGAACAACGTTGAAACCTACGCCAATGTCCCCAAGATCATCCTGCAGGGCGCTGACTGGTTCCGCTCCATCGGTACTGCCGGCAGCCCCGGCTGCAAGACCTTCTCCCTCACCGGTGCCATTGAGAACACCGGCCTGATCGAGGTGCCCATGGGCTCCACCCTGCGGCAGATCATCTTCGATATCGGCGGCGGCCTGAAGAACGGTGCGGAATTCAAGGCAGTTCAGATTGGCGGCCCCTCCGGCGGCTGCCTGACGGAAAAGCACCTGGACGAGCCTCTGGACTTCGACTCCGTGAAGAAGTTCAATGCCATCGTGGGTTCCGGCGGCATGGTGGTCATGGGCAAGGATACCTGTATGGTGGAAGTGGCCCGGTTCTTCATGAGCTTCACCCAGCGGGAATCCTGCGGCAAGTGCACTCCCTGCCGGGAGGGTACCAAGCGGATGCTGGAGATTCTGGAGCGGATCGTAAACGGTCAGGGTAAGCTGGAAGACCTGGATACCCTGGAAGAACTGGCAAAGATGATCCAGACCATGGCTCTTTGCGGTCTGGGCAAGTCCGCGCCGCTGCCGGTGCTGTCCACCCTGGCCACCTTCCGGGATGAATATGTGGAGCACATCGTGGACAAGAAGTGCCGCGCCAAACAGTGCACCGCCCTGCGCCGCTATGTGATCAATCCCGCTTTCTGCAAGGGCTGCTCCAAGTGTGCCCGGAACTGTCCTGTCAACGCCATCTCCGGCGTGGTCAAGAAGCCCTACACCATCGATTCCGACAAGTGCATCAAGTGCGGTGCCTGTAAAGAGAACTGCGCTTTCGATGCCATCTATGTGGAAGCATAAGGAGGGGAAACTATGGGAACCATTACCATTAACGGAAAGAAATACGAGTTTACCAATGAGAAAAATATCCTGACCATCATCCGCAACGCGGGTATTGAAGTCCCCACCCTGTGCTACCAGCCGGAGCTCAGCGTTTTCGGCGCCTGCCGCCTGTGTACGGTGGAGGATGACCGGGGCCGCTGCTTTGCCTCCTGCTCCGAGGAGCCCCGGGACGGCATGGTGATCTATACCCACACCGAGCGTCTGCGCAAGCATCGCAAGCTCATTGTGGAGCTGCTGCTGGCTGCCCATTGCCGGGACTGCACCACCTGCGATAAGCACGGCAAATGCACCCTGCAGAAGCTGGCCTACCAGATGGGTGTCAATCAGGTGCGTTTTGAAAACCATCGTGAGGAGATGCCTGTGGACTTCTCCTCGCCCTCCATCGTTCGGGACCCCAATAAGTGCATTCTCTGCGGCAACTGTGTCCGTGCCTGCTCTGAGCTGCAGGGTATCGGTGTTCTGGGCTTTGCCCACCGTGGCACCGATGCGACCGTGACCCCCGCCTTTAATAAGAAACTGGCGGATACCAACTGTGTCGGCTGCGGCCAGTGCCGTGTGGTCTGTCCCACCGGCGCGCTGACCATCCACCATAACATGACCGATGTCTGGCAGGCGTTGGGCGACAAGAATACCCGCGTGGTTGCCCAGATCGCTCCTTCCGTCCGTGTGGCAGTGGGAGATGCCTTCGGCCTGCCCAAGGGTGAAAACTCCATGGGTAAGATTGTGGCAGCGTTGCACCGAATGGGCTTTGACGAGGTCTTTGATACCTCTTACTCCGCTGACCTGACCATCATGGAAGAATCCGCGGAATTCCTGGATCGGGTGGCAAACGGCGGCACTCTGCCCCTGCTGACCTCCTGCTGCCCCGGTTGGGTCAAATTTGTGGAAAACGAATTCCCTGAATTCGCCCCCAACATCTCCACCTGCCGTTCTCCCCAGGGTATGTTCTCCGCGGTTCTGAAGGATTACTATCGTGACGAGGCAAATGCCCAGGGCAAGAAGACCTTCGTGGTCTCCATCATGCCCTGCACCGCCAAGAAGATGGAGGCCCTGCGCCCCGATTACCACACCCACGGTATTCAGGATACGGACGTTGTGCTCACCACGAAAGAATTGATTCGCATGATTGATGCCCACGGCATCAACTTTGAATCCTTGCCCAGTGAATCCTGCGATATGCCCTTTGGCATCGGTTCCGGCGGCGGCGTGATCTTCGGTGTCACCGGCGGTGTGACCGAAGCTGTGCTGCGCCGTCTCATCGAGGGTCACGATCCCGCTACCCTGAACGCCATTGCCGACTGCGGCGTCCGCGGCAACGACGGTATTAAGGAATTTACCGTTCCCTATCATGGCATCGATGTTTCCATCTGCGTGGCCTCCGGCCTTGCCAATGCCCGGAAGGTGCTGGACGCTGTGAAGTCCGGTGAAAAGCACTACCACTTCATCGAAGTCATGGCCTGTCCCGGCGGCTGCGTCATGGGCGGCGGTCAGCCCGTGGACGGCGGCACCAAGGCAAAGCGTGTGGAAGCCCGTACCAAGGGCCTGTATGCTGCCGATGGAGAAATGGCCATCAAGAAGTGCAATGAAAATCCCCTGATGGATGTGTTCTACAACGGCTACTTCAAGGGTAAGGCCCACGAGCTGCTTCACCGTTCCCACGAAGAATAATTTCCTACCCAGCCTCCCCGGGAAATCGGGGAGGCAATTTTGGAAAATGTGCGGATTGATTTGCCCGGAAATGGACAAATTGGAATTCAATGTACCGGAACCGCTGCACCCCTTGGCTCCCCCGCTGGGGGAGCTGGCTGCTCCGTAAGGGGCGCCCCTGAGAGGGCAATAAGTTGGATTTATGGCCGCTGTTATCTGCCTGCGGCACCCTCTCAGTCCGCCTATTCGGCTGACAGCTCTCCCAAAGGGAGAGCCAAGGGGTGCTGCCGTATCTGCCCGCTAAATTACAATTTCGTGATGCCCATTGCGAAATGTCAAAATCACCATGGACAATTTCTCCCAATCGTGGTAGAATCCCGGTGGATACCGAAGGGAGTCTTTTTGTATGCAAATCCAGACCGGGCAGCGTCAGATCACCGAAG
>JALFGI010000131.1 GCA_022777455.1 Clostridiales bacterium
TCTCACGGCTGAACTCCTTTGTGTTAATTTTCTCAGGCTTAACCTTCTCAGAACAGCTGCACAGTGTCACCAGCATTGCGGCAGACAGCAGCAAAACAAAAAGCCTTTGATGCAATTTCATGTTCCTTCCCCTTTCAGTGCCGGATTGGCAGGATAAAACAGACAGCATTGGGAAAGAACAAACTCCCCCAAGGTATTGTTATAACCGTATTATAGCACAACACACCCCCGATTTGCAAGTATTATTCACATATTTCATCGATCATTATCGACATTTTTCTACATTTTGCATAGTACCATGGTTTTTGAATACAGAATGAAATCACCTATTCTGATCGCCGCACAACATCAACACGGATTCTCTGATTTCTCTTTTTACTGCCATTTTTTTCCGAATATTTCATAATATATACATGATTTGGCGGAATCGCTGTGATATACTTTCTTTGAAAAAACATAGTTTTGATGAAAACCAACACATAATTCTTTAATACAATCGGATACTATTTTTGAATGGAGGAATGGATATGTGTACAGCGGCAACTTATAAAACCAAGGATTTCTATTTTGGCAGAACACTGGATTACGAATTCTCCTACGGAGAAGAAATTGTCGTCATGCCCCGGAATTTCCCGATTTCCTTCCGTCACATGGGAGAAATGAAGCACCATTATGCTCTGATCGGAATGGCGCATCTTGCCGGGAATTTCCCGCTGTTCTATGATGCCATCAACGAAAAGGGGCTTGGCATGGCCGGTCTGAATTTCGTGAGTAATGCGGACTACAAGCCCTTTGCCCCCGGCAAGGACAATGTGGCCCCCTTTGAGTTCATTGCCTGGATTCTCAGCCAGTGCACCAGTGTGAAGGAGGCCCGACTGCTGTTGGACAAGATCAATCTGGTCAATACTCCTTTCAGCGACCAATTGCCCCTGGCTCAACTGCATTGGATCATTGCTGACCAGGAAGAGGCCATCACTGTGGAATCCGTAAAGGAAGGCCTGAAGGTCTACGACAACCCCGCCGGAGTGATGACCAACAATCCCTCCTTTGATCAACAAATGCACAATCTGAGTAATTTCATGAATCTTTCACCCAAATCTCCCAGTAATCATTTCTCTAGCAAGCTGAATCTTGCCACCTACAGCCGGGGCATGGGCGCACTGGGATTGCCTGGAGACCTCTCTTCTCAGTCTCGTTTTGTGCGGGTGGCCTTTGTAAAGCTGAACTCCATTTCCGGGGATTCCGAGTCCGAAAGCGTCAGCCAGTTCTTCCACATTCTGGGATCCGTTGACCAGCAGAGAGGCTGCTGCGATGTGGGGGAAGAAAAATACGAATACACCATCTATACTTCCTGCTGCAACGCCTCCAAGGGAATCTATTACTACACCACCTACGAAAACCACCAGATCTCCGGCGTGAATATGCACCGTGAGAATCTGGACGGCGACAGTCTGTCCCGCTTCCCACTGATTCTGGGTGAACACATCAACCTGCAGAATTAACCTTGCAACAAATAACTGCCAGCCCATCCCGGACTGGCAGTTATTTGTATGTTTACTTGTTAACCTTCTTGGCAGCCTTTGCCTTGGCCTTGGCTTCCTGAGCCTTCTTAGCTTCCGCCTTCTTGGCTTCGGTGGCAGTCTCGTTGGTGGACATTGCCCATTTGGCGAGTTCAATGCGAACCTGATCCGCACCGGTCTCCAGGACCAGCTTGTCATCCTTCACGTTGACAACGGTGCCGCAGATACCGCCGATGGTGGTGATCTTATCGCCAACCTTCACTGCGGAACGCATTGCCTCTGCTTCCTTTTTACGCTTATTCTCAGGACGAATCAGCATAAAATAGAAAATCGCCATCATCATCACCAGCATAATCAGGGTGCTGGTCATACCGCCGGCGGCAGTGGTGGTTTCAGTCAGAAAAAGATTCATGGGGAAAACTCCTTTGTGTTTAATATCTTTTTTATTATAACATTACAGACAGAAATTGCAAGAGGAACGTTAGATTCTTCGTGCCAATTTCTCAGAATACTCCTGGCGGAACTGCTGGAAGGTGCCATTGTCCAGGGCCTCCCGGATGCGTTCCATCAGTTTATTGTAAAAATACAGGTTGTGCATCACCGCCAGGCGCATGGCAAGCATCTCTTCCGCCACAAACAAATGGCGGATGTAGGCCTTGGAATAACGGCGGCAAACCGGGCAGTCGCACTGGGGATCTATGGGTGACTCGTCCAGCATATACTTGGCGTTTTTCAGATTGATGGCTCCCTCCCAGGTGAAGAGACGGGCGTGCCGGGCATTCCGGGCTGGCATCACGCAGTCAAAGAAGTCCACCCCCCGGGCCACCGCCTCAATGATGTTGGTAGGCGTACCCACACCCATCAGATAGCGGGTTTTGTCTGCGGGCATGTAGGGCTCCACCGCCTCAATGATGTCATACATCTCCTCCGCCGTCTCCCCTACCGCCAGACCGCCGATGGCATAGCCGGGCAGATCCAGCTCCGCAATGCGCTGCATATGCTCGATGCGAAGGTCTGGGTAGGTTCCGCCCTGGTTAATCCCCCAAAGCATCTGCTGGGGGTTCACCGTATCCGGCAGTGCATTCAACCTGGCATTCTCCGCTTTACAGCGAACCAACCAGCGGTAGGTTCGGTCAATACTCTTTTTCACATACTCCCGGGGAGCGGGATTCTCAATACATTCATCAAAGGCCATGCAGATATCAGAGCCCAAATTGGACTGAATCTGCATACTCTCCTCCGGGCCCATGAAAATTTTCCGACCGTCGATGTGGGAGGAAAAGTACACTCCCTCCTCCTTTATTTTCCGCAGGGAGGCAAGGCTAAACACCTGGAAACCACCGGAATCGGTGAGCATGGGACCGTCCCAGGTCATGAATTTGTGTAAGCCGCCCAGCTGCTTGACCACCTTGTCCGTGGGGCGCAGATGCAGATGGTAGGTATTGGATAGCTCCACCTGGCAGCCGATGGTCTTCAAATCCTCCGCACTCAAAGCGCCCTTGATGGCACCCTGAGTGCCCACATTCATAAAAACAGGGGTCTGGACAACGCCATGAGCGCAGGTGAATTCCCCACGACGGGCCTTGCCTTCGGTTTTTTTCAGTTCAAACATGGTTCTTCTCCGTATGCTTCAAATCATTTTTCTTGATTCGATTCTCAAAATAAGGATCGAAGGTATCAAACAAACTCATATGTCCTCCCCCGCTTCAAGCAATGAACATCGCATCTCCAAAGGAGAAGAACCGATATCGCTCCTCCACAGCCTTTTGGTAGGCATTCAGCACCGCTTCCCTTCCTGCGAAGGCGGAAACCAGCATCACCAGGGTGCTTTCCGGCAGGTGGAAATTGGTGATAAGCCCATCCATGGCTTTGAATTCATAGCCGGGGTAGATAAAGATATCCGTCCATCTGGATTTCGCTGAAAAGGTGCCATCCTCATTCACCAGGGATTCCAGGGTACGGCAGGAAGTGGTACCCACGCAGATGATCCTGCCCCGGTTGGTTTTGGTCTCATTCAATATATGTGCCGTTTTCTCATTCATCATACAGAGCTCGCTGTGCATATGATGTTCCAGAACTTCCTCTGCCTTCACCGGGCGAAAGGTACCAAGGCCAACGTGGAGGGTGACAAAAGCGGTTTTCACGCCCTTGGCCCGAATCTTGTCCAGCAATTCCTTGGTGAAATGGAGTCCGGCGGTGGGGGCAGCAGCGGAACCAACCTCCCGGGAATAAACCGTCTGGTAGCGCTCCTGGTCGGCCAGCTCCGCCTTGATATAGGGGGGAAGGGGCATTTTCCCCAGGCGTTCCAATACCTCCAGGAAGATTCCCTCATAGTGGAACTCCAAAATTCGGTTGCCGTCCTCCTGAACCTGACGTACCGTGGCTGTCAGTTCCCCATCTCCGAACGTAACCTGATCCCCTTCCCGCATTTTCCGGCCGGGCTTACAAAGGCACTCCCATTTCTTATCTCCCAGATCCCGCAGGAGGAGCACCTCCACCGCACCGCCGGTGGGACGATGCCCCAGAAGCCTCGCGGGAAGCACCCGGGAATCGTTTAATACCAGGCAGTCACCGGGTTTCAGGTAATCGACAATATCATAAAAATGTTTGTGGGTAATTTCGCCGGTTTCCCGGTTCAGCACCATCAGCCGGGAGGCATCCCGCCGCTGCAGAGGGGTCTGGGCAATCAGCTCTTCCGGCAGCTCATAATAAAAATCATGGGTTTTCACGTTTCATTCCTCCGATTTCAAACGAAACCAGTATAGTCGATTTCGGCGTATTTTGCAACAGACAAATTGAAAATTGCCTGCATAGACTGGGACGGAGGTGCTTCTTTATGAAATGTCCACTCTTTACAGGAGCATGTACCGCTCTTGTGACACCGTTTTTGAACGGTGAAGTAAACTTTCCAATGCTGGAACGGCTGATCTACAGACAAATTGAAGCCGGAATACACGCAATTGTAATCTGCGGCACCACCGGTGAAGCAGCAACTCTGACAGACAGCGAAAAACTTGCCCTGATCACCCGTGCCAAGGAGTATGCGCAAAAGGATTGCTTGATCATCGCCGGAACCGGCACCAACGCCACGGAACACACGGTTCAGCTTAGCAAAGCCGCAGAAGACGCAGGGGCCGATGCCCTTTTGATCGTTTCTCCATACTACAACAAAGCTACCCCCGATGGACTGATTCAGCACTTCAGCGTTGCAGCCTTTTCCGTACATCTTCCGGTGATTCTCTACAACGTTCCCTCCCGAACAGGCGTGGACATTCCGGTTTCCGTATACAACCAGCTGTCCTCTATTTCAAACATTGTAGGTGTCAAGGAAGCAAGTACCGATTTATCCAAAATCCTGGCCATCCGAGCCGAATGCCCGGAGGATTTTTACATTTGGAGTGGAAATGATGATCTCACCGTCCCGATTCTGTCCCTGGGCGGAAAAGGTGTGATTTCGGTACTGTCCAATCTCTATCCGGAGCTGACCCAGGCCATGGCTTTGGCTGCCCTGGACGGGGATTTCGACACTGCAGCCGCGCTGCAAATCGAATTTCAGCCTTTGATCCGGGCGTTGTTCAGTCAGGTTAATCCCATCCCTGTCAAAGCGGCAATGAAGATGATTGGCTTCGACTGCGGGCCCTGCCGTCTGCCTCTGACCCCCATGTCCCCGGGAAACTACGAGAAGCTCAAGAAGCTGTTGTCCGCCGGATAAAACTGTGCTATACTGAAAGGAAGCAGAGAAAGAGGAGGAAATACCTATGAAATTCGTTCTCATCGGCGCCGGTTCCCGGGGAATGACCTATGGGCCTTGGGCAAAGGATCACGGCATCGACATCGCCGCCATTGCGGAGAAGCGTCCTGACCGGCTGAAAAGCGCGGCAGACCGGCTGGAAGTTCCGGAAGAAATGCGTTTTCCGGATGCCGAGTCCTTATTCGCCCTGGGAAAGATCGCGGACGCCGCCATCATCGCCACTATGGACCGGGATCACTACGGTCATGTGATGCAGGCGCTGGACTGCGGCTATGACATTCTCCTGGAGAAGCCGATCTCTCCCGATCCCAGAGAGTGTATCGCCATTGAGGAAAAGGCAAATGCCCTGGGCCGGAAAATCACCGTCTGCCATGTGCTGCGGTACACCAACTTCTTTATGCAAATCAAGGAGATTCTGGATTCCGGAGAGCTGGGCAAGGTGGTGGCCATCAAGCACTCCGAGAACATCGGCAACTTCCACATGGCTCATTCCTTTGTCCGGGGCAACTGGCGAAACAGTCACCTGTCCAGCCCCATTATCCTGCAAAAAAGCTGTCACGATCTGGATATCCTGCTGTGGCTCACCGGTGCCCACTGCACCAAGGTAGCAGCCTTCGGCTCCCTTTCCTATTTCAAGGAATCCAACGCCCCTGCCGGTTCCTCTGACCGGTGCCTGAGCTGTGCCGTGGCGGACAGCTGCCGGTTCGATGCCAGGAAGGCTTATCTGCCTGTATTGGGGCAGTGGCCTGCGGATGTGGTATGCCTGGAACAGACGGAGGAAGCGTTGATGGAAGCCCTGCGGACCGGTCCCTACGGCCGCTGCGTCTACCGCTGTGACAACAATGTCTGCGACCACATGAGCATTCTGATGGAGTTTGACAACGGCGTAACGGCCACCTTCTCCCTCACCGCCCAGACCAGCGCCTGCCACCGCAACATCCACATCATGTGCGAGGACGGCGAGATCCTGGCGGACGACGGGAAGCGCCAGATCGTTGTGACTCACCATGTATCCAGCCAGGGCGATCCCTTCACGGAGCAGGTCCTCAACATCCGCACCAACGGCAGCGGCCACGGCGGCGGCGACGCTGGGATCATGGAGGACTTTACCCACCTTCTCTCCGGCAAGGGAGAGTCCCGCAGTTCTATTTCCCGCAGCGTGGAAAGCCACCTCATGGCCTTTGCTATTGAGCAGGCCCGTTTGACGGGAAAGGTCGTTGATATGGCTGAATACCGGAAATCTCTTATGGACTAAATGCCGCCTGAATGGATGTGCCGAATCAAACAGCATCTGCCGTACATCAGAAATTGTGCCGCCCGAAAAAATGCCGGGCGGCACAAATCATGAGGTGATCTTAAAATCTTCTTTACCCCAAAATTGCCTTGTGGAATACCTTCTTACCTTTACGGATTTTCACACCCTCCTTCAGCATAGCCTCGGTGACCATGAAGGTGGGAGCGGGTACTTTCTCATCATTCACCAGGACGCCTCCCTGGGTAACCAGGGTACGAGCCTCCTTATTGGAGGAGACCAGCTTACAGGCAACCATCAGGCTGAGAATGCCGATCTGACCGTCGGTGAGCTGATCAGGGCTAATTTCGGTGGTGGGCATATCTCCATCACCGCCGCCCACGAAAAGGGCCTTGGCAGCAGTCTGCGCCTTGTCTGCCTCCTCTTCTCCATGGACCATCTTGGTCAGCTCATAGGCCAGAATCTCCTTGGCCTGATTGATCTTTGCATCCTTCCAGGTATCCATTTCATTGATCTGCTCCAGGGGCAGGAAGGTAAGCATACGGACACACTTCATCACATCGGCATCGTCCACGTTCCGCCAGTACTGGTAGAACTCGAAGGGGCTTGTCTTATTGGGGTCCAGCCATACGGCGTTTCCGGCAGTCTTGCCCATCTTCTTACCCTGAGAATCGGTGAGCAGGGTGATGGTCATGCAGTGTGCGTCCTTGCCCAGCTTTTTACGAATCAGTTCGGTGCCACCCAGCATATTGCTCCACTGGTCATTGCCTCCGAACTGCATGTTGCAGTTGTAATGCTGGAACAGGTGGTAGAAGTCGTAGGACTGCATGATCATGTAGTTGAATTCCAGGAAACTCAGGCCCTTTTCCATCCGCTGTTTGTAGCACTCGGCCCGGAGCATATTATTCACGGAGAAGCATGCACCCACTTCCCGAAGAAGGTCCACATAGTTCAGGTCCAGCAGCCAGTCTGCATTGTTGACCATCTGGGCCTTCCCCTCACCGAACTCAATGAAACGCTCCATCTGCTTTTTGAAGCAGGCGGCGTTGTGGTCGATATCCTCTTTGGTCAGCATCTTGCGCATATCGGTACGGCCGGAGGGATCGCCGATCATGGTGGTGCCGCCGCCAATCAAAGCGATGGGCTTATTGCCGGCCATCTGCAAACGCTTCATCAGGGTCAGGGCCATGAAATGGCCGGCGGTGAGGCTGTCGGCAGTGCAGTCAAAGCCGATGTAGAAGGTGGCTTTGCCGTTGTCAATCATTTCGCGAATTTCTTCTTCGTTGGTCACCTGAGCGATCAGGCCACGGGCAACCAGTTCATCATACATTTTCATATTGATTTTCCTTTCTTATTGCGCTGCGCTTCCGCTGATCAGGGTAATGATCGCGGCACGCAGAATATTCACATTGGTTTCATCCAGAACGGTATCCTTTGGGGTATGAATTCTGGACAGATACAATCCGGCTCTTCCCCGGTTCAGAGCGCAAATACCAACGCCGTAGGGAAAATGTCCCTGGTCGGAGGGATAGATGGAAAAGCCTTTGGAACAGACGGAAATTGACTTTTTTCCAAATTCACCGGTGATTTTCTCCAGAGGAGCCAATCTTCTCTTGTCCTTTTTCAGCCTGGCAGCAGGAAAAAACAGGATTTCGTTTCCATCACCCACGCAGTCCAGGTTCAAAACCATCTGAGAATCCGATGCCTTTTTGTGTGCCTTCCGATGAGAAGCAGAACCGATCAGTCCCGCCTCTTCCAGATCAAAGAGAACGAAACACACGTTTTTCCGATCCTTCTCCGGAAGGGATTTTGCAATTTCCAGCAATGTTACCACGCCAGAGGTGTTGTCGTTGGCATTGGAGGGATTCGCCGGACCAATCATCATCAGTGCAATGCCACTCCAAAGCAGTACCATCCAGAGGATATAACCTGCAAAGAAGGAATCAGCCAAGTATCCAACCAGCCACCCTGCGGCAAGAGTCGGAACAATGAGCAGCAGGCAAATAAATATCTGGTAAAGAAGAAATGTCAGCAGATTACACGGGGTAATCAGATTGGGCACATACATTCTGGCACAGGTATCATAATGGGCTGTTACCAAATATTTTGCCCGCTCTGGATCGCCGGCAACTACATTCTTGCTGTGAAAGCTTCCAGATTCAATTGAAACGGCGTAACCAAGCTCTTCCAGATACGCTTGTACCCAAGCACGGAATGATTGCTTCTGTTTCCCTGATTTTCTCACAGGGAACAATTTCAAAACATCCATTGGATTGTTATTACTCATGACTTCCTCCCAATGAATAACGCCCTCTGTCCTTTCGGACAGAGGGCGCAGTAATGCACGGTACCACCTCTGGTTTGACCAAACCTCACAGTTTGGTCCTCAGGTCGTCCAATAACGACGCTCGCTGTATCGGGCGAACCCGTTCTGCCCTACTTTACAGTTCAGGCAGACCACTCCGGGAGGTATTTCAGTGCGGTTTCCTGCTGCCTTGCACCAACCGCCAGCTCTCTGAAGGAAAGGGAAGCACCTACTTCATCCCATCAAGGTGTTGTAATATTGGGCATATCCTAACAAATTCTTTCAAAAATGTCAAGTGCAATTTTTAGGGCAACACCGCATAATGGGGCAAGGAGATTCGGCGTGAGATTTTGCTCCAAGCGAAAGTATGAAAAATGCGGGAATACTGTATGTATTTCCCATTTTATACTGCACGATTGGGACAAAAGGTCCGCCGAAGTCCGCAGCTCCCATTGTGCGGTGTTGCCTTAGGTTTCAGACCAGTTAAGCATCTCTTCGGCACTCTTCAGGGTCGTCTCTGTAATCTTGGCGCCGCCAATAATTCTGGCAAGCTCCCGTTTACGTCCCTCCAAATCCAGCGGTGTAACGGAAGTGAAGGTGCGTCCATCACGCTCAGACTTGGAAATCAGCATATGGGTATTGGCCAAAGCTGCCATCTGGGGCAAATGGGTAACACAGAGCACCTGTTTGTGCTTCGCCAGCTTGCGCAGCTTCTCAGCAACCTTCTGGGCTGCACGACCGGAAACGCCGGTGTCCACCTCATCAAAAATCAAAGTGCCAATCTGATCTTTCTCCGCCAGCACATTTTTCATGGAGAGCATGATTCTAGCCAGCTCACCGCCGGAGGCCACCTTGCTCATGGGCTTTAAAGCTTCGCCTGCGTTGGCTGACATATAAAAGGCAACCGTATCTGCACCGTTGGGGGCCAATTCCTGCTCCCCAAACACACACCGGAACTGTACCCGGGGCATATCCAGCTGTGTCAGTTCCGAAAGAATACGCTCAGACATAATCTGCGCGTTTTCTTTCCGGTTCTGTCGCAGCTTCAAAGCTTCATCCCAAGCTTCCTTTTCTGCCTTTTTCAGTTTTCCTTTCAGACGCTCCAGATGATCATCGGCAAACTCAATATCGTCCAGTTCTTTCCGGGCCTTTTCCAGGTAGTCCAGGATATCGGCACAGGTCACACCGTATTTCTTGCGAAGCCTGTGAATGACATCCAGACGGGACTCAATCTGCTCCAGCTCATCGGCAGAGTAGCTGAGATCATCTCTGCTGTCCTTCACCTCTTCGGCCACATCTCGCACCTGATACATCAGATCGGCAACACGATCGTGGATGGAGGAAAAGCTGTCGCTGAACCGGGCCAGCCGGGCCAAAGCATGCTCCGCCTGGGCCAGAAGTCCTGCAGCGCCCTCGGATTCTTCTCCGCCGTACAGCGATTCAACCGCCTCATCCATTCCTTTGGAGAGTTTTTCCGCATTCTGAAGCAGCTTCCGGCGTTCCTCCAGCACTTCATCCTCCCCAGCTTCCAGCTCTGCCTTTTCAATCTCAGCAATCTGATATTTCAGCGTCTCCATCCGACGCAGCTTTTCGCCCTCGTCCATGGTCATACGCTGAATCTCCCGACGCAGATCGGCTACCGTCTCATATTTCTCGCGATAAGCCTGACGAATCGATTCATTGGAGGAAAAATCATCCAGGAAAATCAAATGGTTTGCCTCGTCAAACAAAGATGCGGAATCGTGCTGTCCGTGAATGTTGATAAGCTGAATGCCAAGCTTTCGCAAAATTGCTACGGAGACGAGGGTACCGTTAACCCGGCACACATTTTTTCCATCCAGGAAAATATCCCGCTGAATCACCGTTTCCTCATCATATTCCACGCCATTGTCATCAAACCAAGCGCATTTTGGAACTTTTGAAAATACAGCCCGGACGGATGCCTTGCCGGCACCTGTACGGATCATATCCCGGTATGCACGTTCCCCCAAGATGGCAGAAATGGCATCAATCACAATGGATTTACCGGCACCGGTTTCACCGGTCAGAACGTTAAATCCGGTATCAAAAGAAATATCCGCGCTTTCAATAACCGCGATATTTTCAATATGCAGAAGATTCAGCACGGTTTTTCCTCCTTTTTAATTCATCAAGCTGCGGATTTCCCCGCAAAACGCGGCAGCAGAATTGGAATCGCGCATAATCGCGATCACGGTATCATCACCAGCCAGCGTGCCCAACACCACACTGCGGCTCATGGCATCCAGAGCCGATGCAGCCGCGTTGGCAAGCCCGGGCAGCGTGTGAATCACGATGATATTCTGCGCATAGTCAAAACTGGTGACGCATTCGCGAAAAATGGTATTCAGTCTGGTTGTGATGGTATTGGATACCTCCCGGGATGCGGAGGTATAGTGATAGGTGCCCAGGCTGGTAAGCTCTTTCACGATCCGAAGCTCTTTGATGTCTCTGGAAATGGTAGCCTGGGTGCTGGTAAATCCAGCATTCTGGAGTTCCTGAAGAAGCTGCTCCTGGGTTTCGATGTCCGAGGTAGAGATAATCTCCATGATCTTTGCCTGGCGTTTTGACTTCATGCTCCTGCCTCCCTATCCTTTGCGAAACTTCAAATTGACCACATCATAAAAACTGCGGTCATTGAGCCGAACCAGTTTGGTTTCCAGCTTGGATTTCTTAATTGTAACCACATCCCCCATATTCAGGCGCAGAGTTTTGCCCCCATCCACAGACAAATAGGCATTTCTTCTGGAACTGCTGGTCATCCCCACAGAAATCACCCGCTTGCCGGAAGCAACAATACACCGGCTGGCCACGTCATGGGAGCAGATGGGGGTAATAATGATGCTGTCCGCCTCCGGTTCTACGATGGGACCGCCGGCGGAAAGGCTGTAAGCGGTAGAACCGGTGGGCGTGGAAATAATGACTCCGTCTCCACCGCATTCCATAGCCTGAACCCCATCACACTTCACAGCCAAATGGACAATTCTGGCAACCGCACCCTTGGTGATCACCGCATCATTCAGACAGATATCATGGAAAATAATCTCCCGATCCCGCTGAACGATCACATCCAGCATCATCCGGCTGTCAATCCGGTACTTTCCGGTGGCAAGGAGCTTCAGTTTTTCCAGCTCCGTGTTTTCCAGCTCAGCCATAAATCCCATGGTGCCGATGTTCACCCCCAGAAGAGGCAGGCCTCGCTTGGTAGCTGCTTTGGCCATGTGGAGAATGGTTCCGTCACCGCCAAAGCAGATAACCAGATCTGCGTTGCCTAATTCCCGGTCCAACCGGGAAAAATGGATATCCTTGGGCAAATCATAGCCGTGTTCAACTTCAAAGGGAAGACAGACCTTCGCCTGAAACCCCGCCTCCTTCAAAATCTGCATGGCGCTGCGGAGCGTATGAAAATTTTTATCCCGATATGGATTGGGGGTAAGTATCAGATTTTTCATCCCTTCACTCCTTAATCCAATGTCTCATGGGCCTGGCGGACAACCTCCGCGGTATCCAGGCAGGCTTCGGGCAGATCCTGCAGCGTCAGATGCCCCAGGAATTCAATATTTCCCTCAGGCCCTTTCACCGGCGAGAAGGTCAGACCAAGAATTTTGAAATGCAGCTCGTGGGCCAACGCCACAAATTGGTCAAGAACCTCCTGGTGGGTCTGGGGATCCCGAACAACGCCCTTCTTACCCACCTTTTCTTTCCCCGCCTCAAACTGGGGCTTTATGAGGCAAAGCACCTGTCCGGTAGGCTTCAGCAGTGCTTTGATGGCAGGCAGAACAATTTTCAGAGAAATAAAGCTGACATCAACCACAGACAGATCCAAAGGCTCCCCCAACTGCTCAGGGGTGACATAACGAATGTTAGTACGCTCCATTACCACCACTCTGGGGTCGGACCGGATCTTCCAATCCAGCTGGCCGTAACCCACATCAATGGCAAACACCTTTTTCGCTCCTTGCTGGAGCAGACAGTCGGTAAAACCGCCGGTGGAAGCACCGGAATCAGAGCAGACATAGCCTTCCGGCTTCACTCCAAAATCCCGCAAGGCTTTTTCCAGCTTTAATCCTCCCCGGCTGACATAGGGGCACACTGCACCACGCACTTCAATGGAAACCGTTTCCTCATAAGAAATACCCGGTTTATCCGCTTTTTGTCCATCCACGTAAACCAGGCCGCTCATGATGATTGCTTGGGCCTTGGAACGGGTTTCAGCATAACCCAAATCCGTGAGCAGGACATCCAGTCTTTTTTTATTTTTCATCAGACAGCACCCCGCTTACAAATCGTGAAATGGAATCCGCATCGATGCCACAGTAGGCATACAGTTTTTTCTGATCGCCGTGAGGAACAAAATCGGCACCCAAATCAATGCCGAAAATCCGGCAATCCGGGCAAAGCATCCGAAGTTCCCAGGCCAATGCCTGCTTGATCCCGGAGCCTGCCGCGGTCTCTTCAATTACCACGGCCTTTTTGCATTCAGGCATTAAGTGAAGAATCTCCTCTGCCGGCATATCCGACAATTCCAGCAGTCGAAGGACCGTGCACTCAATGCCGCACTCTGCCAGAAGCTCCGCAGCCGCCAGGACGGAATTGAGCATGGTTCCGTAGGTAATCAAAGTAATATCCTTACCAATACGGTGGGAAACAACACTCCGTTCACCATCCCAGGCAGACTGCACATATTCACCCTCGGTCCCCCGGGGATAGCGAACCGCTACAGGACCGTCACAGTCCTGGATGGCCCAGGTGAGCATCTGCTCCTGCTCCGCAAGACTGGCAGGGGCCAGAATACGCATTCCGGGAATCTGACGCAAATATCCAACGTCAAAAACACCGTGATGGGTAGGGCCGTCGTCCCCTACCAATCCGGCCCGGTCAATGGCAAGCACCACATGAAGGTGAAGCATCCCCACGTCCTGAATCAATTGATCAAAGGAACGCTGCAAAAAAGTGGAATAAATGGCCACAACGGGGATCATGCCCTGTTTGGCCAATCCTCCTGCCATGGACACCGCATGTTCCTCTGCAATACCAACATCAAAAAGGCGATCCGGGTACTGCTTCATAAAGCGGAGCAGACCTGTTCCACCGGGCATGGCAGCAGTAATGGCACAGAGCCTGGGATTATTCTCAGCCAGAGATACCATCGTATCCCCAAAAGAATCAGAGAAGGTACGCACCTTCCCTGCCAGCTTCTTTCCTGTGGATGCGTCAAATTTTCCAATTCCATGGAACTTTGCCGGATCCTCTTCCGCGAAACTGTAGCCGCAGCCTTTTCGGGTCACCACATGAACCAGAGTCGGCTCCTGCAAATCCCGGGCAGCCCGAAGGACGGAAATCAGATCCCGCAGATCATGACCGTCCACCGGTCCCAGATACTTGAAGCCCATGTTTTCAAAAATCGTCGTCTGCAGCAGGAAATGCTTAATTCTGTTTTTCGCCCGGCTGGAGAAAAGGTAAATCTTTTTCCCTCCCGGAATGCCGTAAAGCGTACGCCGATACCAGCGCTTCACGCCCAGATAATTTTCACTGGAGCGAATTTTGGACAGGTGCCGGGAAATACCTCCCACATTTTTTCCGATGGACATTTCGTTGTCATTCAAAATGACCACCATGGGCTCCTTGCTGTCGGCCGCATCATTCAAACCTTCGTAGGCCATGCCGCCGGTAACAGCACCGTCACCGATCAGCGCAACCACCTGATAACCCTGGTGAAGCATGGTTCTGGCTCTTGCCATACCCAGAGCAATGGAGACAGAACTGGAAGCATGGCCAGCTACAAATGCATCGGTATCACTTTCACTAGGCTTGGGAAAACCGGAAAGGCCATTAAACTGCCGCAAAGAACCAAAGGCATCTCGCCGTCCGGTGAGCAGCTTGTGGACATAGGACTGGTGCCCCACATCGAATACCAAACGGTCTTTCGATGTATCGTAGACCGTTTCCAGCGCCACCGTCAATTCCACAACGCCAAGATTTCCCGCCAGATGTCCGCCGGTTTTGGAAACGCTGGAAATCAGAAACTCCCGAATTTCTGCGCATAGCTGGATTCTTTCGTCATCGGTGAGCCGAAGCAGGTCTTCATGGCAATTGATACCCGGTAAAATCTTCAAAGCGCACACAACCTATCTGTTTCTTTTTTTTCGGAATAATCTCAAAAAACGATTCCATCCCGCAATGACCTTTCCCGCCTGATGAACAATCGTCGTGCAGGACTTGATGGCATAGGATTTTCCAACGGCTTTTCCTCCCACTGTTGTGGCGGCCACAAAGGCCGACATCAGAAGGGATACAACGTTCGGCCAGGAAAAGGTGAAATGGGTAATGATTTTGGAGGCAATGACAGCGGAAGCAGAACCGGAAATAACGCCGCAGATATCTCCCACCACGTCGTTGCAGATGGACCCCACCCGCTCGGCATTGCGCAAAAGATTGATGGCCTCCTGTGCTCCCGGAACCTTACGCGCCGCCATGGAATGGAACGGTTTTTCGTCCGCGGATGTGACAGCAACACCTACCACATCAAATAAAATTCCCACCAGCACAATGAATAACAAAATAAAGAATGCAGCAACCACACCGCTGCGGGACAAAAGCTCCTCGGACAGCAAACTGATGGCGCCGGATACAAAAAGAGTAATAACAAAAATCGTTATTACCCATCGAACTGTTTTTTTACTCTCTCGTTTTGAAGAAGTGGAATCTGCTTTTCCCACGGTAATTCTCCTGTTTTTGAAATAACGGCAGCAGGCGGGATAAATCTTACGGCTTAGGTCGGGTTGGATTTCCCCGGGCGAAACCTGCCGTTGCCGCGCAGGCCGTTTCCATTTGATTCACCCGTTCAGGCGTTGCCAACCTGAATACCCGATTGCCACTTAGTCCGTACTGCAATCCCCCGCCTGCCCAATTACGACAGTCTAGGTGTTTTCCACGGCAATGTATGCCATAGTCTTAGCCTCTTTTGCAAGCATGGTTTCCAGAAGCGATTTCAGCGACTGTTCTGGCCAGCAACACTCAGCTGCATGATCCTCTATCCCCACATGTTCACTCAAGGCAGGCTACTCTGCACGCAGCACACGACTCTGCGCACTGCCTTGCAGGTTCCTATCCTGGTTCGTACGCGAGCGGGCCTCGAACCGAGGGGCTCTCCGTCGTCGCACAAGACCAAGTCTCCACGGAAACCGGGTCGTATGTTCCATGCCGTTGGAACGCGCCCGGAATCCTTAACCCCCAGCATCCACCCTAAACTGGGCGTAAAAAGCAGACACCAGGGACTTCATCGATGTGCCCTTCAAAGGATTTTTAGGCCCTTCCTGGAAGATGGCTACACTGACTAGAATACTGCACCGTCGCCTTGTATATTAGCATAACATTCATGAATATACAAGTATTTTTTCAATTAGCGTCCATTCCCCGGTTATTTTTCATTTCCTGTTCACAAACCACTCTTCCACAATATCCTCATGGGTTACCGCGATTTGAATCCCTTTGATTTCCTCTCTTCCAAAAAAACGAAGCTCTTTGGATTCCGCACTGACGCGTAATTTCGGTTCCTGTTCCCAATCCAGACCATATACCACAATCACCATTCTCCAGATACTTCCGTCCCGGAAGGCAGCAACCCGCCCGGGTTCTCCATAGACCTGAAGCTTGGTCAGCTGGCTTGGCAAAACGCGAACGCCCAATTCTTCATAGATTTCCCGGATCATTCCCTCCAGGGAGCTTTCCGTTTTCTTGACGCCGCCGCCCACCAGGCCCCAGATGTCCGAGTCCCGGCGCTTTTCCAGCAGCAGCTTTCCCTTGCAGGTAATGATGGCATTGGCGCCCAGATGGGCAGGCATAGTAGGCTTGGGGGTGTTGGCAGGGTCTCCGCGGTAGAATGTGACAATGGCCATAAAAATACCTCCGCTTTTCTTCATTATATCCCAATTATATCCTAAGGCCTCTTCAGGCGCAATCAAAAAATAATTAACTGTTGTCGAAAGCCGTAATATTTGGTATAATGCCAAAAAACATGCGAGGTGAATTATCTATGCTGAAATACCCATGCCTGGTTTTGGACCATGATGACACGGTGGTTCAAAGTGAAACAATGGTCAATTATCCCTATTTTTCCTATATTCTGGACCAGTTCCGGCCCGGAACAACGGTGACACTTCAGGAATATGCGGAAGGATGCTTTCACCTCGGCTTTGCGGATATGTGCCGGAAGTGGTATGGCTTTACCGAGCAGGAACTGGTAGATGAATTTGAAGGGTGGAAGGAATACATCCGCGATCACATTCCGGATCCTTTCCCCGGTATCGGCCAGGTGATTCGCCGGCAAAAAGAACTGGGAGGCAGAATCTGCGTGGTCTCTCACTCCTGCGAAGAAAACATCACCCGGGACTATCAAACCCACTTTGGACTTCTGCCGGATGAAATTTACGGCTGGGACCTGCCGGAAGAATACCGAAAGCCCAGTACCTATCCTTTGGAGCAAATTATGAAAAAATACGGCTACCGTCCGGAGGAGCTGCTGGTGGTGGACGACATGAAACTTGCTTACGAAATGGCATCCATGGCCAAAGTTCCTATTGCCTTTGCCGCCTGGGGAAGAACAGATTGTCCAGAACTGAGCCAGGAAATGAAATCCATCTGTAATTATTCTTTTGACTCCCCTGCTGAATTGTCTGTTTTTCTGTTTGACAGCTTGACAGACATGATATAATTACAAAAGAGAATACTCCGTGGGAGGTGAGGCGGTTGGAAAAGGAGAATATCAAGGTCATGGCCCGTAACCGGGAGGCTTATCACGAATATTTCGTGGAGGAAGAAATGGAAGCCGGCATCGAGCTGTGTGGTACCGAGGTCAGATCCATCCGCCAGGGCACCTTGAACCTGAAGGATTCCTGGTGTGGCATCAAAGACGGTGAACTCATCCTGAACCAGATGCACATCGCCCCCTATGACCACGGCAATATTTTTAATCGGGATTCCAAACGTCCCCGCCGCTTGCTGATGCACAAGCGGGAGATCATGCGGCTTTTCGGAAAAGTCAAGCAGGACGGCTATTCCCTGATTCCCCTGTCTGTCTATTTCAAGGGCAGCCGGGTAAAGGTGAAAGTCGGCCTGTGCAAGGGTAAAAAACTCTATGATAAAAGACAAGCCTCGGCCGAACGGGACGCCAAGCGTCAAATCGACCGGGCCATGAAGGAGAGATATTGAGATGAATCCTACATTCAAAATCACCATGGAAAACGGCGTCATCGAAGGCGAGCTGTATCCCGAAAAGGCGCCTCAGAGCGTTTGCAATTTCATCGACCTGGCCAATCATAACTACTATGATGGTCTGATTTTCCACCGCGTCATTCCCGGTTTCATGATTCAGGGCGGCTGCCCCGAAGGAACTGGCATGGGCGGCCCAGGCTACTGCATCAAAGGAGAATTTTTCTTCAATGGTGTCAAAAACGATTTAAAGCACAAGCGCGGCGTTTTAAGCATGGCCCGTTCTTCCTCCCCCAACTCTGCCGGTTCCCAGTTCTTCATTATGCACCAGGATGCCAAGCACCTGGACGGCCAGTACGCCGCCTTCGGCAAGGTGACCTCCGGCATGGATGTGGTGGACGCCATTGCCGCCGTAAAGACCGACCGGAGTGACCGTCCCCTAACAGAGCAGAAGATCATCAGCATCACCGTGGATACCCATGGGGAGGAATATCCCGAACCCAAGAAGCTGCCTGATCCCTACGGTCGTTTCTGATGGCCCGACGGATTCTCGTTGGTACTACCAATCCCAGCAAAGTTATCTGGCTGAAGGGTTACCTTTCCTCCCTTCCCGAAATTGAATGCGTTACCCTCAATGATTTGGGGGTAACAGTTCCCGTTCCCGAGGAAGGCAAAACACCGGAGGAAAACGCCAGAATCAAAGCCTTGGCCTATCACGAAGCTACAGGACTCGCCGTCATCGCCCATGATTCGGGGCTATTCTTTCAGGAATTTCCCATGGATGATCCCCGACAGCCCGGTCTCTTTATCCGACGGGTAAACGGTCGAGTTCTGGATGACGACGGAATGCTTGCCTATTATTCCCAGCTGGCCCAGGATTTTGGCCCTCTCCACGCTTGCTATTGCTCCGGCTTCGCAGCAGTGGACGAGTCAGGACGCTGGAAGACCTTTGCCCAGGATCGAGTGGATGACCAGAAATACTTCAGCACTTTCGGTTTTCTGATGGTGGCACAACCACACAAAATGCGCCGTCCAGGCTGGCCATTGGACAGTCTGAGCCAGGACCCCAATACCGGGGAATACTGGTACGACCAGGATGGCGGCTGCAATACCATCACCGAATCGGACTACAGCCGGAATTACCGGCAGAATGTCAGTAGATTTTTTACAAACTTCTTTCAGAACAAGTAGTCAGACCTACTTCTTCCAATTACGGGGCCGTACTGGTTTCGACGGGGGTAGTGAGGCTGGAATAGCGGGTCGTGGCGCCTGACCACGATAAAACGGGTAACTTTTAAATTTAACTGACAACAATACTGTTGCTCTGGCTGCCTAATTAGGCGCCCATCCTCCCCGGAAGGTCCACGAGCCGGGCTAGGGTGTGATTTGAGTGGAGACCGTGCGTGCGCTAAGCTTTGCGTGCACCATGAATCATGAAGCTACCAAATCCGGCAGGGTGTTTGTTCCCGACCGGATAAGGGAATGTAAATAACAAACTGCACCCGGAGAAGTTCTTTCCAAGTTGCTTTCGGACAGGGGTTCGATTCCCCTCGGCTCCACCATGTTAAAACAGCCTAGATTGTTCATTTCTAGGCTGTTTTCATTTTATTATCGGAATTTCATTCACTTTTGCAGTCATTTTCTTTGCGTCAATTTTGCATATGATTATATAGAATTCCCTAATTCCGGTCACGGAATGCTTGGCGATCCAGATAAGTCTGTTGAGTTCTATCAGCTGGTAGATGAATACATAGAAAGATATTTTGTGAACAAATAAGGTTTCATTTTCCTCTCTATGGTTTCAAATCCGTGTGAAACCAAATGAAACCTTTTGAACCCGTATCATTTTTTCAACTGTTTCCAAATTGCAAACGCCCTGGTTTGTTTATTACCAGGGCGTTTTTGTTTCGTTTTCTCAAACTATTTCATATTATTTTACAGTATTATAATCGATTTTCTTTTAAATAGGCTGTAAATATTTACCTGTATATGTACCATTTTAAATCAACTCACAGCAGCGGCTCTGTCTTTTTATGCATTTCTGTGTCTATTCTCTTTCGGAATATCTTTTGAAAGCACTTTAAACAAGCTACCAAAAGTCGTAACTGATGCACACACTTTCCTTATCTCAATTGAACCGAACCACCCTATTAGCGGCGGTGTATACAGCGCTGGATAGGTTCTGCCCCGCCTTCCCCGGCAGGCAGATCAGCCGCAGGAGGGTGCGCTTCTGAAAGTGCTGGGCCCATTTAGGGTCAAAGGCATAGCAGCTCTCCCACATCTTGTTCAGGTTTTCGTCTGCTTCCTCCGACTTGTTCAGCCGGGAGTAGAGAACGGAGATACCAAACATCATAAATAACTCGTGCTTTAGGTATCTCAGCTGCATTTCATTCTGAATCTCGTCCAGATAGGCAGCTTCAAAGCATCTCTGGGTGACGATGAGCTGGTGCTGATACCGCCGGGTCATCACATCCCGCTGGACGGATTGGCCTTCCCGGCCGATGTAGTAACGGTAGAGGTCAACGTTTAGGTAGTACATCTTCTTCACAAAAGGCAGTCCCTGATAGACCATCAGATTGTCTTCATAGAAAACATGCTTGGGCAGCACCTTGGTGTTGTTTCGCAACAGCTCCGTCCGAAAAGTACAACTGTGGATGGTGAGCAGCTGGTGGAGCTTGAAGGGTTTGGTTTCAGACCATTCAAAAATCCGATTCTCCGGCAATGCATTGGCATAGCAAATGGAGCGGTTGCCCTTGCCATCGGCGTGCTCGTAATAATAGTTGGTGACGAATAAATCCACGCCCCCGCTTTTGTCGCACTGCTCCAGGGTGTCCAAGAACCGTGAAAAATCCTCACTGACCCAGTCGTCACTGTCCACCACCTTAAAGTATTTCCCCTGGGCGTTCACCAGCCCCTGGTTGATGCCCTCCCCGTGGCCGCCGTTTTCCTGGTGGACTACAGTGACGATGTGGGGATACTCCTTGGCGTATCGGTCAGCGATTTCTCCGGTGGCGTCCTTGGAGCCGTCGTCGATAATCACGATCTGAACCCGGTCCCCTCCAGGGAGAAGGCTGTTGATGCACTTTTCCATGTAGTCCTTGGAGTTATAACAGGGTACAGTAACTGTGAGCAATTTCATAGCGTTCCTTCTTTCTCTTTTTCTGCCAGTTCCAGGGCGGAGAGCAGCACAGCATCCATATCGTAGTACCGGTACTGTCCCAGCCGACCACCAAAGAGAGTGCTCGTTTCCTGTTCGGCCAGAGCGTGGTATTGCTCATAGAGTTCGTTGTTCTTCTCGTCGTTCACAGGATAGTAGGGTTCCAGTCCCAGCTCCCATTCCTGGCTGTATTCCCTGGAAATCACAGTTTTGAGCTGGGTGCCGAACTCGAAATGCTTGTGCTCAATGATTCTTGTATAGGATGTCTCCCGATCGGTGTAGTTTACCACGGCATTGCCCTGGAAATTGGGTATATCCAGCACCTCGGTCTCGAAGCGGACGGAGCGGTATGCCAGAGGGCCGTAGCAGAAACCAAAGAAAGCATCGATGGGGCCGGTGTAGACCACCTTGTCCGCCAAGCTGTCCCAATGGGCTTTGTCTTCCAGATAATCCACATTCAGCCGGACTTCAATTCCCTCCAGCATGTTCTGAACCATTCTGGTATAGCCGCCCATGGGGATGCCCTGATAGCGGGAGGTGAAGTAATTGTTGTCGTAAGTATAGCGCACCGGAAGCCTCTTGATGATGAAGGCAGGAAGCTTGTCACAAGGTCTTCCCCATTGTTTCTCCGTGTAGCCTTTGATGAGCTTTTCGTAGATGTCCATGCCTACCAGGGAGATGGCCTGCTCCTCCAAGTTCCGAGGGACTGAGATCCCACTGTCACAGCGCTGGGCGGAAATGATTTTTGCCGCCTCCTGTGGGGTATTCACACCCCACATCTGATGGAAGGTGTACATATTGAAAGGCAGAGAGTACAATTCTCCGTGAAAATTTGCAATGGGGGAATTGGTATAGCGGTTGAACTCCGCAAACCGGTTCACATAATCCCATGCTTTGCGGCTGTCCGTGTGGAAGATGTGGGCTCCGTAACAATGAACCTGGATACCCTCCACTTCCTCGGTGTATACGTTGCCGCCAATGTGGTTTCGTTTTTCGATGACCAGGACCGATTTCCCGACCGCGTGCATTTGATGGGCAAAGGCCGCACCGAACAGGCCCGCACCCACAATCAAATAATCATAGTGCATTGTATCTCTCTCTGCTTTCATAATGTCTTGAAATTAAACTCCGGAATAAGCGGAGAAGCCGCCGTCGATGGGCAGGCAGATGCCGGTGATGAAGCCTGCTGCATCGTTATTCAGCAGGAACAGGACTGCGCCCACCAAATCTTTCTCACTATCACCGAAGCGGCCCATGGGGGTACCGTCCAGAATTCGCTTCGTCCGTGCGGTGGGCGTACCGTCGTCGTTATACAAGAGCTTTGCGTTCTGCTCGGAGGAGAAGAAGCCAGGGGCAATAGCGTTGACCCGAATCCCCACCTTAGAGAAATGAACGGCCAGCCACTGGGTGAAGTTGGTAACAGCAGCCTTGGAGTTCCCATTTCCTCCATCCGTTTCCGGAACCGTTCCAGCACAGACTTTGGCAGGCGGAATTCCGGGATGCCATATTGCATGATGCCCCCGATTTTATCCTCCCACTCAAAAATCGTGACAGGATAGCCCTTCTGCGCAAGCTGGATAGCAACAGTCATCCCGGCCGGGCCTGCACCAATTACGGCAACTTTTTTGTCCTTGGGCTCCGGCTTCGTAATCTCCATCCGGTCCAAATACATATCGGACAAGTAGTGCTCAATGCTGGAAAAGTGATTAGGAGAATCCTTCTTGCCTCGGATGCAGTGACCGGCGCATTGCTGCTCATGAATACAGACAACGCTGCAAATGGAAGACATGGGATTGTTTTGGAACAGAATTTCTCCTGCCTCCATCACCTTTCCCTGCTTGAACAGTTGGATAATCTATGGATCTGGTCCACAACCTCTTTGATCTCTGCTTCCTCCCAGATTTCGCCGGGCATTTTGTGGTGCAGCGCCCAGACAATGCTGGTCACGCCGGGAATCTGCTTGATGTCGGCGAGGCTCACCGGGTCATTGCCCTGGCC
>JALFGI010000165.1 GCA_022777455.1 Clostridiales bacterium
GTGCGGGCATAGTCGAAGAGCTTCTCGTCAATGCCTTCCACGTCGTAGCGGTTCAGAATGCGGACGTTTTCCAGTTTCTGAATGCCCAGGAAGTTCCGGCAGTCGGAGAGCAGACCTGCTGCCTCCGGTGCCAGACCGGGCTTTTTCTCAACAAATACGCGGTAAACCATAGGTAATATCCTCCCAATCAGTTCAGAGCCTGCAGGGCTCGCTGGCCAATATCACTTCTGCGGTAGGCGTTTTCAAATTTCACACCGTCGGAAATGCGGTAGGCTTCCCGGATGGCGTCTTCCAGGGTGTCGGCCACGGCGGTGGTGCCGGTGACCCGGCCGCCGGAGGTGACCAGCTTGCCGCTGTCCAGCTTGGCACCGGCCACATAGGTGTGGGCGGCGGCTTCGGGATTCATGGTGATTTCAAAGCCCTTCTTGTAGCTGGTGGGGTAACCGGCGGAGGCCCAGATCACGCAGCAGGCGTGCTTGTTTGCAAACTTCACTTCGGTTTCCGCCAGAGTTCCGTTGGTGGTGGCCTGCATGACGGTGAGCAGGTCGCTTTCCAGCAGGGGAAGCACCACCTGGGTCTCGGGATCGCCGAAGCGGCAGTTGTACTCAATGACCTTGGGGCCCTTGGGGGTGAGCATCAGGCCAAAGTACAGGCAGCCGGTGAAGGTCCGGCCTTCGGCGTTCATGGCGGCGATGGTGGGCAGGAAGATTTCCTTCATGCACCGCTCCGCGATTTCCGGGGTGTAGTAGGGATTGGGGGCAACGGTACCCATGCCGCCGGTGTTCAGGCCGGTGTCGTGGTCGCCGATGCGCTTGTGGTCCATGGAGGACACCATGGGCTTGACCACCTTGCCGTCGGTGAAGGCCAGCACGGAAACCTCGGGGCCGGTGAGGAATTCCTCAATGACCACCCGGCTGCCGGATTTACCGAACTTGCCGCCTTCCATCATGTCAGTGACGGCCTGTTTGGCTTCCTCCCGGGTCTGGGCGATGATGACGCCCTTGCCCAGTGCCAGACCGTCGGCCTTGACGACGGTGGGGATGGGGGCGGTTTCCAGATATGCCAGGGCCTGGGTAATGTCGTCAAAAACAGCATACTCGGCAGTGGGAATGGCGTATTTCTTCATCAGGTTCTTGGAGAATACCTTGCTGCCTTCGATGATGGCGGCGTTGGCCTTGGGACCGAAGCAGGGGATGCCGGCTTCATTCAGGGCATCTACGCAGCCCAGCACCAGAGGATCGTCCGGGGCCACCACCGCATAGTCAATGGCGTTATCCCTGGCAAAATTCACGATACCCTGGATGTCGGTTGCGCCGATGTTCACACAGGTGGCGTCCGCCGCAATGCCGCCATTACCGGGCAGAGCAAAAATCTCCTGGATGGTTTTGCTTTCTTTCAGCTTTTTAATGATGGCGTGCTCCCTGCCGCCGCCACCAACGACTAATAATTTCATAAAATAACCCCTTTTGGAGATATAAGATATTAGATATGAGATATAAGATAATTTTAGATTGAACTGGAACGGATGGATGCGGAAAGAATGGCCAAAAGTTCACTGCAATCGCTGCGTAGGGACTGGTAAAGCTTGTCGGGAATATAGGAACATTTGCTGAGAAGTTCCAACCAATAAAGGGTTTCCGCAGCCTCTTTTTCCGCAATTTGAAGTTTTGCGGTAAAGTCTTTCCGGCTGCTTCCGTAGATCGCTTCCGCAATATTTGCGCCAATACTGGTTCCGCTGCGAAGCAACTGCTTGGACATGACGTACTCATGGTGTTCTTCACCCAAATACCGATACAAGTGAACGATTCGTATGGCAAACGCCATACTCTTTTGTTTTGCAATGCTGTCCGTAGACATTTTCTTACATTCCATGAAATATAAGATGTCAGATTACAAATATCTTGTATCTAATATCTCATATCTCATATCTTCATTTAGTGGTGGAACAGCCGCATACCGGTGAAGGCCATGACGATGTCGTGCTTGTCACACTCCGCAATGACCAGATCATCCCGGATGGAACCGCCGGGCTCGGCGATGTACTTGACACCGGAGGCGTAGGCCCGCTTGATGTTGTCGGCGAAGGGGAAGAAGGCATCAGAGCCCAGAGCCACGTTCTGCCGGGAAGCCAGCCAGGCGGCCTTCTCTTCCGCGGTCAGGCGCTCAGGCTGCTCCGTGAAGTATTCCTGCCAGATGCCGTCGGCGCACACGTCCTCTTCGTTGCCGTTGATGTAGCCGTCAATGACGTTGTCACGGTTGGCACGACCCAGATCCGCCCGGAAGGGCAGGCTCAGGGTCTTGGGATGCTGGCGCAGGAACCAGGTGTCCGCCTTGGTGCCTGCCAGACGGGTGCAGTGGATACGGGACTGCTGACCGGCGCCCACGCCGATGGCCTGACCGTCAAAGGCAAAGCAGACGGAGTTACTTTGGGTGTATTTCAGGGTGATCAGAGCCACGATCAGGTCAATCTTGGCATCCTCGGGCAGTTCCTTGTTGGCAGTTACGATGTTTTCCAGCAGAGACGCACCGATCTTGAAATTGTTGCGGCCCTGCTCGAAGGTGATGCCGAAGACCTGCTTGGTCTCCTGCACCTGGGGAACGTAGTCAGGGTCAATGGCAACGATGTTGTAGCTGCCCTTCCGCTTGGCCTTGAGAATGGCCAGAGCTTCGTCGGTGTAGCCGGGGGCGATGACGCCGTCGGAAACCTCGGGAGCGATGAGGGAAGCGGTCATTTCATCGCAGACGTCGGACAGGGCGACCCAGTCACCGAAGGAGCACATCCGGTCGGTGCCTCGGGCGCGGGCATAGGCACAGGCCAGCGGATTCTCGTCCAGACCTTCCACCTGGTCCACAAAGCAGGCCTTTTTCAGTTCCTCAGGCAGAGGCTTGCCCACGGCGGCGGAGGTGGGGGAGACGTGCTTGAAGGAAGTGGCGCAGGCCATTCCGGTGGCTTCCTTCAGCTCCTTCACCAGCTGCCAGGAGTTCAGGGCATCCAGGAAGTTGATGTAGCCGGGGCGGCCGTTCAGAATGGTGATGGGCAGATCGCTGCCGTCGTTCATGTAGATGGATGCAGGCTTCTGATTGGGGTTGCAGCCGTATTTCAGTTCAAAATTCTTCATAACGGGGGTTCTCCTTCTCTTAGCAGTGCTTGTTGAGGATTCGCTGCTCCGCCTGGCCGCTTGCCAGGTCGGTGTAACGGACGAACAGGGAAATCTTGTTGTTTTCGTCCAGATTGGTCCACAGCTCCTGGGTGAACGCGTCGATGTCCTGGGGGATGGAAACCCGCTCCGGTTCCCCCTGGAAGGTGGGGATCACGGGATTGCCGTCACAGACGTAGGTGTGCAGGAAGTGGCCCAGACCGGCAGTGGCCGGGTACTCCCAGAAGAACCGGGCGCAGGCGCGGCCTTCGGGATCGGCGGCTTTCAGAATGGACATTTTGTAGGAGCCGTCACCGGCGGTCAGACCGGAGATGCGGGGAGTCCAGTTGGGACCGTCGTCCTCGAACTGACGGGTGCGCAGGGCGGCTTCCCAGCTTTCGCCCTTTGCAAGGTACTCCCAGATGGTGTCGGTCTGGTCACCGTTGGTGACGATGAGACCCCGGCCCACCTCCCGGACGGGATGGTAGATGATCAGGTGGGGGTCCTTCATCAGCGCAGGATCATGGGCCTGGGTGCGGATGCCGTCGGGCTCCTGGATGAACACACGGTTCCGGGAGTTGACGGACCGGCCCATGATAAAGTAGGCAGCCACTGCCTTCTTGCCGTCGGGGGTGATGCCCAGCACAATGCCGCGGCCGGGATAGGTGTTGCCCTCCAGACGCTCACCCATGGACTTGATTTCATAAACGTTCATTGCAAAAAAACTCCATTCCACAATGTTATTTCAGTAAGCTGGAACAAACCTTTTCGGCAGCCTGGGGCAGGAGAATCCACTCCGCCTGCTCCATCACCCGGCGCTGCAGAATCTCGGGGGTGTCTCCGGGGAGCACTTCCACGGCCTTCTGGGCGATGATTTCGCCGCCGTCGGGAACTTCGTTGACAAAATGTACAGTGGCGCCGGTGACCTTCACGCCGTAATCCAGAGCCGCCTGATGGACTCGGAGGCCATAGAAGCCCTCTCCGCAGAAGGAAGGAATCAGGGCGGGATGGATGTTCAGAATCCGCCGGGGCCATTTGGCGGTGAAGCTGCCGGAGAGAATGGTCATGAATCCGGCCAGCACGATCACGTCGATGCCGTATTCTTCCAGGGTTTTCTGCAAAGCTGCTTCAAAGCCCTCCTGCCCGCCCAGCTGCTTTTTCAGCAGGGTTACGCCGGGAATACCCGCTTTCTTTGCCCGTTCCAGCGCGTAGGCGCCGGAGGCGCTGGATACCACCAGGGCAATTTCACCGCTGCACAGCACACTGCCCTGGGCGTCAATCAGCGCCTGAAGATTGGTGCCGCCGCCGGAGACCAGCACGGCAATTTTTGCTTTTGCCATTACAGGATCACCTTTTCCTCGCCCTGGCCCTGGATGATCTCACCGATGACATAGGCGTCCACGCCATTTGCCTTCAGCACGTCCAGCGCAGTCTCCACCTGAGCGGCAGGAACCACAACGCTCATGCCAACGCCCATGTTGTAGGTGTTGTACATGTCACGCTCGGGAATGTTGCCCCACTTTGCGATCACATCGAAAATGGGCAGAACCTTCACTGCCGCTTTGTCGATCCTGGCGCACAGGCCGTCGGGGATGGAACGGGGAATGTTCTCGTAGAAGCCGCCGCCTGTGATGTGGGAAATGCCCTTCACATCCACCTTTTCCAGCAGAGCCAGAACGGGCTTCACATAAATCTTGGTGGGAACCAGCAGGGCCTCGGCAATGGACTTGCCATCCAGCTCCTGCCGGGGGACATAGATTTCAGGATTGTTGTTGTCGATGTCGAAGACCTTCCGGCACAGGGAGAAGCCGTTAGAGTGGATGCCGGTGGAGGGCAGGGCAATCACCACGTCGCCCACGGCCATGCGGGTGTTGTCCAGAATTTTCTTCTTGTCCACGATGCCCACGGCGAAGCCGGCCAGGTCGTAGTCCTCTGCAGGCATCATGCCGGGATGCTCGGCAGTCTCGCCGCCGATGAGGGCAGCGCCGGACTGGACACAGCCCTCGGCCACGCCGCCGACAATTTCGGCGATCTTCTCGGGAATGTTTTTGCCGCAGGCGATGTAGTCCAGGAAGAACAGGGGCTTTGCGCCCACGCAGATGATATCGTTGACACACATGGCAACGGCATCGATGCCGATGGTGTCGTGCTTGTCCATGAGAATGGCCAGCTTGACCTTGGTGCCGCAGCCGTCGGTACCGGAGACCAGAACGGGCTCCTCCATACCGGCAATGGGCAGACCGAAGCAGCCGCCGAAGCCGCCCACATCATCCAGGCAGCCCTCGTTACGGGTACGGGAAATGTGCTTCTTCATCAGCTCCACCGCCCGGTAGCCGGCGGTGATATCCACACCGGCAGCGGCGTAGCTGGCGGAATAGGAATTCTTGTGATCCATCATGATGTTGCTCCTTCTCTATTTCAATCTCAACCCTTGCCATTCCAGCAATAGGTGCAAACCTTGTCCTTGGGCAGCCCGATGGCTTCCAGAATTCCGTCCAGGGTCTGGTATTCCAGGGAGGCGAAGTGAAGCTTTTCGCAGATGGCCTGACGCATCTGCTTGCCCCGCTCGGTGCTGCCGTCCATATATTCGTCCAGGTGGTTCAAGCCCTCTTCCCCCTCCAGCTCCAGGATGGTGGCCCGGGCGATGAGCTCGTTTTCGGAATTGGACCGGGAGAAGTTCAGAAATTTGCAGCCGTAGAGGATGGGGGGGCAGGCGCTGCGGATGTGCACGTCTTTCGCGCCGTGCTCATACAGGAATTCCACGGTCTCCCGCAGCTGGGTGCCCCGGACCACGGAGTCGTCCACGAACAGCAGCTTCTTATCCCGGATCAGCTCGTCCACGGGAATCTGCTTCATTTTGGCCACCATGTTCCGCTCGCTCTGGTTGGCAGGCATGAAGCTCCGGGGCCAGGTGGGGGTGTATTTGATAAAGGGCCGGGCGAAGGGTACGCCGCTTTCGTTGGCGTAGCCGATGGCGTGGGGCGTGCCGGAATCAGGGACGCCTGCCACATAGTCAATGTCTTGGGCGACGCCGTTTTCCCGGTCGGTTCTGGCCATGATGCGGCCGTTGCGGTAGCGCATGACTTCCACGTTCTGGCCTTCGTAGCAGGAGGTGGGATAGCCATAATAGGACCAGAGGAAGGCGCAGATTTTCATATCGGTCCGGGGTCCGGACAGCTGTTCCACGCCATCCGGGGAAATCTCCACGATCTCACCTGGGCCCAGTTCCCGCACCACCTCGTAGCCCAGCTTTTCACCGGCGTAATCCTCAAAGGTGACGCAGTAGCCATCCTCATTCTTCTCAATGACGATGGGGAGCCTGCCCATCTTGTCCCGGGCGGCGATCAGGTGACCACCGTCCTTCAGAATCAGGATGGAGGCGGTGCCCTTGATCATGTCCTGAGCGAAACGGATGCCTTCGCCGAAGGAGCTTTTCTGATCGATCATGGCGGCAATCAGCTCGTTGGCATTGACACGGCCGCCGGTCATGGATTCAAAGTGTCCGCCGCTGAAGGTCAGATACTGCTGAATCAGCTCATCAGCGTTGTTGATGATGCCCACGGTGCAGATGGCATAAACGCCCAGCTTGGAGCGGATCAGGATGGGCTGGGGATCGGTATCAGAGATGCAGCCGATGGCGGCGGTGCCCTTCATCTCGTCGAGAATCCCTTCAAATTTGGTGCGGAAGGGGGAATTTTGAATGTTGTGAATCTCCCGCTGCATACCCATCTCTTCGTCCCAGGCGGCCATGCCGCCCCGGCGGGTGCCCAGGTGGGAGTGATAGTCTGTGCCGAAGAAAACATCCAGAATACAGTTGCGGCGGGATGTGGCGCCGAAGAAACCACCCATGAAAAAACCTCCTTGTTTTCTGCTTTGGGCTTACTTTGAAAGTTCTGCCTGAAGTGCTGCGTCTTTCTCAAGGACCTTGGCTGCGTCGCTTGCCCGCTTGGCGTCCAGCTTGGCAGCCAGGGCATCGTCGGAAACGGCAATGATCTGCGCAGCTAACAAAGCGGCATTAACGGCTCCATTGATTGCAACAGTGGCTACGGGAATGCCGGAGGGCATCTGGACTGTTGACAATAGAGCGTCAATGCCGTCGAGATTGGTGGATTTACAGGGAATGCCGATCACAGGAATGGTGGTGCACGCTGCAATGGCGCCAGCCAGGTGCGCGGCCATACCGGCTGCGGCAATCATGGCACCGAAGCCGTTCTCTCTTGCGTGCAGGGCAAAATCACGAGCCTGCTCGGGGGTACGGTGGGCGGAATACACGTGGGCCTCATAGGGAATGCCCAGGCTGTCCAGGGTATCCATGGCCTTGCGCAGGATGGGCAAATCGCTGTCGCTGCCCATAACGATGCCGACTTTCTTCATACTTACCTCCTAAAAATTCTGAAAAGGTCAGAAAAAAAGTTCATGCTTATTATACCATGATACGAGGAATTTCGTCAAGAAAGCAGAAAGACGATTCCACCCCGGCTTTTCTCCATTCGACTGTGAATGTTGCCAAATCACGCAAAGCGTATCCCATCAGGTGGCTAAATTGTAATTTGGCGGGCAGATACGGTAGCACCCCTTGGCTCTCCCTTTGGGAGAGCTGGCAGCCGAACAGGCTGACTGGGAGGGTACCGCAGTAAGATAATAGCACTCGAAAAAACCATGCAGCCCTCTCAGTCTGCCCCTATGGGGCAGCCAGCTCCCCCATAGGGGGAGCCAAGGGGCGCGTCGGTTCCGGTACGCCAAATTACAATTTGTCGATACCCGTTTTAAAGCAAACAGGAAACAGCAATCCCTTACGACCGAAAAAAATCAGATACCCGGGTGGGAACCTGATGCTTTCGTCAGAGGATGCGGGATTCGATAAAATTAAGGAAGCCACCAGTTTTTGAACCGGTGGCAGCAGCACCCCACCGGGGTGCTGCATTGAAATTGGTTCGAATCCCTCGCACAGCAAAAAAATATCAGATACCCGGGTGGGTGCCTGAGGCTTTCGGCAGAGGACGCGGGATTCGATAAAATCAAGGAAGCCACCAGTTTTTGAACTGGTGGCAGCAACACCCCACCGGGGTGTTGCATCAAAATGGGTTCGAATCCCTCAAATGCCAAAAAGAAAAGCACCCGAAAAGGGTGCTTTTCTTTTTGGCAGAGGATGAGGGATTCGAACCCCCGCAAACGGAGTCAGAGTCCGGTGTGCTACCGTTACACAAATCCTCTACATTTGGAACGGTCTTATTATATCCAATTTTCGGGAAATGTCAAGCCCTAATTTTCAAATTCCTTTTATGGCTTCCCGGACTTGGGCGATGGGTACCGTGTTCTCTCTTGCTAATCGGGCCAGGTCGTCGTATTCCGGCTTGCAGCGGGTGACACCGTAGCCCTGGGAAAGCTTGCAGCTGACGGGGCCGTAGGGGGTTTCTGCCTGGGCGGTGCGGCGGGTGAGTGTATAGCGCCGGTGGGGTGTTTCCCGGATGCCCAGGGTAGTGGTGTGGCGGAAGAGGAGCGCCACCATTTCCTCCCGCTGCTCCTCCCTGCAGAGCACGGTAAGCATCACGCCTGGCCGGTTTTTCTTCATGGAAATGGGGGCGGTGAATACCTCCGGCGCTCCGGCGGCAAGCAGCTGCTCCATGGCAAAGCCAATGTCCTCCCCGGTCATGTCGTCCAGATTGCAGCTCAGCTCCACAATGCTGTCCGTGCCGCTGCCGGTTTCTCCCAGCACGGCCCGGACGCAGTTTGCCATGGCGAAATCCTTTTTGCCCATGCCATAGCCCACCGCCTGGGGCGTCATCACCGGCATATTGCCGAATTCCGTGACGAACTGTTTCAGCAGCGCCGCGCCGGTGGGAGTGCACAGCTCTCCCTGAATCTGGCCGCCATAGATGGGGATGCCCTTCAGGATCTCTGACGTGGCAGGAGCGGGCACCGGGAGAATGCCATGGGCGCAGTACACATGCCCGCTGCCCACATGGACAGGGGAGGCGTAAACCTTGGGATTGCCCAGCTTTTCCATGAGATAGCACACGGCAGTCACGTCGGCGAGCGCATCCAAAGTGCCCACCTCGTGGAAGTGGATGTCCGTGATATCCACGCCATGGACGTGGCTTTCCGCCTGGGCAATGCGTTGATATACCGCGTGAATATTCCCTTTCACCCCATCGCTGACATGGATGTGGGAAATCCAGTGCTCGATTTCCTCCATACCGCTGTGGTGATGGTCATGAGAATGTTCATGGGAGTGGTCATGAGAATGCTCGTGGGAATGGTGGTGATGTTCTTCCCCTTCTTCGGTAGCTCCCACATAAACGTGGATGTGGGTGCCCTGAATGCCGCATTTCTGGGTTCGTTCCCGTTCGTAGCGCACGCCGGGAACGCCCAGACGGTTTAGTTCTGCCACCAGAGCATCGGGGTCGGGAAAAAGCTCCAGCAGGGCGGCGGTGAGCATATCACCCGCAGCACCCATGCCGCAGTCCAAATATAATGTTCTCAATGTTTTGCCTCCATATGGTTGATGGTGCTGGCCATATAGCCGGCACCGAAGCCGTTGTCGATGTTTACCACGGCGGTGCCGCTGGAGCAGGAATTCAGCATGGAAAGCAGGGCCGCAACGCCGCCGAAGGAGGCACCGTAACCCACGCTGGTGGGAACCGCAATCACCGGACAGTCCACCAGTCCGCCGATGACGCTGGCCAGGGCCCCTTCCATGCCGGCAATGGCAATGATCACGCTGGCGCTCATCAGCTCCGCGCTGTGGCTGAGCAGCCGGTGGATGCCTGCCACACCCACGTCATAGAGCCGTAGCACCCGGTTGCCCAGAAATTCCGCCGTCAGGGCGGCTTCCTCGGCAACGGGCACGTCGCTGGTGCCGCCGGTGGCCACCACGATGGTGCCCATTCCGTGGGGCGTTTCCATCTGTCCCAGGATGCCGATTCTGGCCTCCGGGTAGTAGGTAATGGGGTGGCTTTCCTGTACGGCGGCAGCTTTTTGGGCATCCAGCCGGGTAATCAGCACATTTTGCTGACCGTGGTCAATCATGGCGGTTAAGATACCGATGATCTGCTGGGGGGTTTTTCCCCCGCCGTAAATCACCTCTCCGGCACCCTGACGGATTTTCCGGTGCATATCCACCTTGGCGTAACCGATGTCCTCAAAGGGCTGCTGCTTCAACTGCAAAAGGGCATCGTCCACACTGACGCTGCCGTTTTGAATTCCCTCCAGCAGGCTGCGAATGTCACTGTTCATCCCGAACCTCCAAATCCAGCAGTACGCCGGAATAGTATTTTTTCAGCTCTGAGAGCACCTTTTCCCGCTGCTCCACCAGTTTTTGCAGCTGGGATGCCGGAAGCTGCAGCTTGGCGCAGTCTCCCAGCAGACGGATGCGGAAGCCGGAAAAGCCCATCTGCATGAGAGATGCCTCGCAGATCTCTGTCCGCTCCAAATCCCCGGCGGTGATCGGCTGCCCGGTGGGAATCCGGGTGGCGAGGCACGCGTAGGCGGGCTTGTCGTGGGTGAAGAGCCCCGCTTCCTTTGACAACTGCCGGATCTCCGTCTTGGTCAGCCCGCACAGCCGCAGGGGGGACAGGACGGAAAGCTCCTGCAGCACCTTCATCCCCGGCCGGTCGGCAATCTGGTCAGAGGCGTTGGTGCCGTCCAGCAGCAGGGAAAATCCATCCGCCCGGGCAGCGTTTTGAATGGCGGTGAATATCTTCTGTTTGCAGTAATAGCAGCGGTTCACGGGGTTGGCGGTGATGGCCGGTTCCTCCAGCACATTCAGGTGGATGGTGACCATCTCCACCTCCAGCTCCCGGGTCAGGCGAAGGGCATCCTCGTATTCAAATTGGGGCTGGAAGGCAGTTTTCACATAGTAGGGCCGGACCTGGGCGCCGCTTTTCACCGCTGCGTACAATAGATACGCCGAGTCCACCCCACCGGAAAAGGCCAAGGCCGCTTTTGGGTGCTCCCGAAAAAAATCCTCTAAATTCATGGTGCTTCTTTCGTTCCTTAAATTCGATATAGTGCCTTTCCGTTTTCCAGGGTGATGGCCTGGACTTCTTCCACGGTCATCCCCCGCAGCTGGGCTAATTTTTCTGCCACCCGGTACAATTTCCCCGGATCGTTCCGCCGTCCCCGGAAGGGCTCGGGGGCCATATAGGGGCAGTCGGTTTCCAGAACGATACGCTCCAGAGGGATATTTCCCGCCACTTCCAGAGCCTTCCTGGCATTTTTAAAGGTGAGCACGCCGCCGAAGCCGATGTACCAGCCCCGCTCAATCAGCCATTTGGCCATTTCCAGGGAGCCGGAATAGCAGTGGAACACGCCGGTTACGGAGGGGAATTCCTCCACGATTTTCATGCCGTCCTCGTGGGCTTCCCGCTCGTGGACGATGACGGGCAGGCCCAGCTCCCGGGCAAGACCCATCTGGGCCCGGAAGGAGCGCTTCTGAATGTCCCTGGGAATGTCCTCATAGTGGTAGTCCAGTCCGATTTCTCCAATGGCTTTGACCTTGGGATTGTCCCGGCAAAGGGCACGGTATTGCTCCAGAACCCCATCGTTCACTTCATCCGCGGCGTCCGGGTGGGAGCCGACGGCTGCGTAAATGTAGCTGTACTGATTGGAAAGACTTACGGCAGCCTGGGAGGAAGCCAGGCTGCATCCGGGGTTCATCAGCAGAGCAATGCCTTCTTCCGGCAGCCGGGACAGAAGCGAATCCCGGTCCTGGTCGAAGGCACGGTCGTCCATATGGGCGTGGGTATCAAAAATCATGGTAAGTTACTCCTTCTTCCCCGTCCTGGCAGATGATTGCCACCAAGCATCCGGCCCACCGGTATACCCGGGGGTCCTCCGGGGAGAAATCCGTTTTGTTGGGGAAGCCGGTGAGCCCCATTCCGCTGCATTTGACGGATGCCTCCTTCAGCACCCACAGGGCCAGGAACGCCTCCCGCTGATCCTGGACCCGCGCAAGCCGGTCCTGCTCCCCGGGGGAGAGAGCTCGCCCCAGCAAGGAAGGACGCACCGGCCGGTCCAGCTCTTCCGCGTCAATACCCACGGGACTGTGGGAAAGAACACAGAAGGCATGGCGGTTGGTGTGGGTGATGGAAAAATGGTAAGGGGAATGTTCAAAATATGGCTTCCCTCTGGGGGTCAATCGAATGGGGGGCAAAGGCTCGCCGGTTACCTCCCGGTACAGCCGCTCCAGAAGCTGCCTGCCCGCCCGGTGGCCGGTGAGGCCGCCCAGCTCACAGGACGCCGCGATCATAGGGCGTCGATGATGTCATCGGTGCCGCCGCCCCGCCGGTTTCCCGCCAGCAGATCAATGACCATGCCGATGCCGATGATCAGCACCACAACGCCGCAGACGACCACCACCAGCCGGGAGAAAAACAGAGGCAGAATCATCAGCAGCACACCCATCACGCAGCACGCAGTGGAGGAAATCTTCTCGTGGGCGGCGAAGGGACTGACGAAGCCCCGGATACCCTGCAGCAGCAGGACGATGCCCACCACCATGCCCACCTGACGCTCCAGATTCACGGGCTTTGCCATAATGGAAAAGCCCAGCACCAGCAGAATCACGGCGCCGCACAGCCGCAGAAAATCCTTCTTTGGACTGGGATCACGGAAAAATGCCACCAGCTTTCCCGCACCCACCAGGGCGATCAGGACGCCCACCGCCCAGGCAATGGAGGTGGTGAGAGAGCCCGGTTTGAAAATCAGACACAGGCCCAGAAGGCAAGTAAGCACCGGCTTCAGCCAGGGGCGGATATCAAAGGATTGCTTCATCATGAAAACCTCCTGTTATAAAAATTGTCTGTTATCGTGTTTTGCGCCGAATGAGTTCCTTCGGCGGACAGGTAAACCGGAACCGACGCACCCCTTGGCTCCCCCTTTGGGGGAGCTGTCAGCCGAACAGGCTGACTGAGAGGGTGCCGCGGTAAGATAATTGCAGTCGAGATAAGCCATGCTGGCCCTCTCAGTCTGCCCCTAACGGGGCAGCCAGCTCCCCCATAGGGGGAGCCAAGGGGTGCGGCAATTCCGGTTCGCCAAATTACAATTTGCCGATATGCTGAGATACCAGATCGCCGGATTATTTTCGGTATTGTATTCATATTTTACTTTCTTTTCCCGCTGGTGTCAATGGGAGAAAACGCCCTCCGGGCATAACCCGTCCGCCGATAGCATAGGCTTTCCCAAGGTCATACTGCGGCAAGGAGGATTTGCTTATGGCACAGGAACCGCTGCCCCACCGGCTGACCCTGGCGGAGCGAAAAAAACTGACGGTGACCGGCGTGACGGAGGTCATCAGCTTTGAAGATACCCAGGTGATTTTGCAAACCGGAATGGGAACGTTGTCGGTTCAGGGCAGCCAACTCCAGCTGAAAACCCTGTCCCTGGAAGGGGGCCAGGTGGAGGTGGAGGGCACCGTCAGCGCCCTTATCTATGAGGAGGCCCGGCAGGGCGGCTGGCTCAGCCGATTGTTTGGATGATTTCTCCGGCGCTGACCATGCAGCGGTTCGGTGCCGGATGCCTTCTGGGGGCAGGACTGGGGGTGCTCTATGGCTTCCTGCGCCCTCTCCGGCCCAGGCACACGGTGCTGAGTGATGTGCTGTTCCTGCTGGGGGTTGGCTGGGCATGGCTGTATCTGGCCTTTGCGGTATGCGGGGGGGATTTGCGTCCGGGGTACTCGGCGGGTTTGGCCCTGGGAGGATTGGCCTGGGAAATGACGGCGGGACGGCTGATAAGCCCCATTTTTTCCCTGTTTTGGAAGGCAGTGGCCTGGATGAAGGGGCTGTTTGTGCTGCCGGCAAAAAAATTTTTGCATTTTTTGAAAATTTTATTTGCATCTGGGGAAAAATGGGTTACAATATGGTGGAATGGCTGGCGAATGCGTCGGCAGCCGAATGGAGGTGTCAATCGTGGCAGAACGCAAGCTGGAAATCGGAAAGGTGCAGATTGTCTTCTTCAGAAGCAGCAGCCGGGTTTGGATTTACCTGGCCGTGGTCATCATCCTTACCGCCACCGCCCTGGGGACATTAAACCTGGTAGAGCGCAGGATGGCCCGTCAGACCGAGGATCTTCGCGCCGAGGCCGCTCAGATCCAATACGAAAATGACCTTCTGGAGCGGTATAAGGATGAGCTTGGTTCCGCCAAGAGTGTGGAGCGCATCGCCCGGGAAGAGCTGGGCATGGTGACCTCTGACACCATCCTGATTGAAGCACAAGTCAAATAATGGAGGAAGCAAAGCAAACTATGGAGTTAACCGTTGGAGCCGTATTAGAGGGGAAAGTCAAATCCATCACCAATTTTGGCGCTTTCATTGCCCTGCCGGAGAACAAGACCGGCATGGTACATATTTCCGAAGTCGCCAACGCCTATGTCAGTGATATCCGGCAGCACCTGACAGAGGGCCAGGATGTGAAGGTCATGGTCATTGGCAACGAGAACGGAAAAATCAATCTGTCCATCAAGCGTCTGGAGCCCAAACCCCAGCGGGACACCGGCAGACCTGATTTCCGAAACGGCGGAGCCCGCCATGACGGCCCCCGCCCCAATCCCGGTCAGAGTCAGAGCCGCGCGCCCCGGACCGCCCCTGTACCCAATGCCGCTCCCAAAACCGCAGATCAACTGTTCGAGGAGAAGCTGAAAGCCTTTATGTCGGAATCCGACAGCAAGATTTCCTCCATTAAACAGTATTCTGAGCACCGCACGAAGAGCAGAAGAAGATAACCCTAAGACGGACTGCCTTCCGGCAGTCCGTTTTCCCTGCAAAGGAGGAGAATCATGACCACAGTCATTACCGGCGGCTCCCGGGGAATCGGCGCCGCGGCGGTGGAGCTGTTTGCCGCCCGGGGGGACCGGGTGTATTTTCTGTATGAAAAGGACCATGCAGCCGCCAAAGCGGTGGCGGAAAAAACCGGCGCCCAGGCCATCTGCTGTGATGTGGCGGACGGCGATGCGGTCAGGGCTGTATTTTCTCAGATTGGGGATGTGGACATCCTTGTAAATAACGCGGGAATCTGCTATTATGGTCTTATGAGCCAGATGAGCGGCGAACAGTGGGATCGGATTTTTGATGTGAACGTCAAAGGCATTTTTCACTGTGTCAACGCCGCCATGCCTGCCTTTTTGAAAAAACAGCGGGGCTGTGTCATCAATGTGTCCAGCATGTGGGGCAGGGTGGGCGCTTCCTGCGAAGCGGCATACTCCGCTACCAAAGGCGCGGTGATTGCCCTGACCAAAGCGCTGGCCAAAGAGCTGGGGCCCAGCGGCATCCGGGTAAACGCAGTGGCTCCCGGCGTGATTCTCACGGATATGTGCGCCAATGTGGACCCTGAAATCCTGGAAGAAATGGCTGAGGATGCCCCCGTGGGCCGGAACGGAAGGCCCATGGATGTGGCAAGGGCCATGGAATATCTGGCAAACGCTGATTTTGTCACCGGTCACATTCTGAATGTGGACGGGGGCTATGTGATATAAAGGAGAATGAATATGAAAATTGCGATTGGTTGTGACCATGGCGCTCTGGCCCTGAAAAACAAGGTGGTTGCGCATCTTCAGAAGCGTGGCTTTGAAGTGAAGGATTTCGGCACCTACACCTTGGACAGCTGCGACTATCCCGATTTCGCCGGGGCGGCTGCCAAGGCAGTGGCCTGCGGAGAATGCGACCGGGGCATTGTGCTGTGCACCACCGGCATTGGCGTGTCCATTGCCGCCAACAAAGTCAAGGGCATCCGCTGCGCCCTGCTCAGCGACCTGATGTCCGCCCGGATGACCCGGGAGCACAACGATACCAACATGATGGCCATTGGCGCCGCCGTGGTGGGAGAGGGCCTGGCCCTGGAAATCGTGGATACCTGGCTGGACACTGCGTTTTCCCACAATGAGCGCCACCAGAGACGCATCGACAAGGTCATGGCTCTGGAGCAGTAATTCTGGAACAAGGAGTCGCCAATGCTGAACAAACTGGAAGCCGTTGCCAGCCGTTATGAGGAGCTCTGCGCCAAGTCGGAGCAGCCGGATTTTTACGCTGATCCCAAGGCTGCCGCCGCCCTTCTGCGGGAGAAAAACGACCTGGAGCCCATTGTGGAAGCCTACAGGCAGTACCGCCAGGCAGAGGCAGATATGCGCGATGCCCAGGAACTGATGGCGGAGCCGGAGATGAAGGAGCTCTGCCAGGAAGCCTATGCCCAGGCCAAGCAGGCCAGGGAGGCCCTTTATGAAAAGCTGCAGATCCTGCTGCTGCCCAAGGACCCCAACGACGAGAAAAGCGTCATTGTGGAAATTCGCGGCGGCGTGGGCGGCGAGGAAAGCGCCCTGTTTGCCCACAGCCTGTTCCGGATGTACTCCATGTACGCCGCGGCCAAGGGCTGGAGCATTGAACTGCTGAATTACAACGACACGGAGCTGGGCGGCGTGAAGGAAGCGGACTTCGTGATCAACGGCCGGGGGGCCTACTCCCGGATGAAGTACGAGTCCGGCGTCCACCGGGTCCAGCGGGTGCCGGAAACCGAATCCGGCGGCCGGGTGCACACCTCTACCGCCACGGTGGCGGTGCTGCCGGAAATGGAAGAGGTGGACGTGCAGCTGAACCCTGCCGACATCGAGATGCAGGTCTACCGGGCTTCCGGCGCCGGCGGACAGCACGTGAACAAAACATCCTCCGCCGTCCGGCTGATTCACAAGCCCACGGGGATTGTGGTGGCCTGCCAGGAGGAGCGCAGCCAGGTGCAGAACCGGGAGAAATGTATGCGGATGCTGGCCTCCAAGCTCTACGAAATGGAGCAGGAAAAGCTGGAAAGCGAGGTCACCGGCATGCGCCGCAGCCAGGTGGGCACCGGCATGCGCAACGAGCGCATCCGCACTTACAATTTTCCCCAAGGCCGGGTCACGGACCACCGCATCGGTCTGACGCTTTACAAGATCGATTCTGTGATGGACGGCGACCTGGACGAGCTGATCAATGCTCTGGCCGCCGCCGACCAGGCGGAAAAACTGAAACATGCGAAATAATGGGGCGGGGGAACAAAAAATGGAATATATCACCAATTCCCCGGAGGAAACGGAAGCAATCGGCGCGGCCCTGGCGGAAGCACTGGAGCCCGGCGCGGTGATTGCCTACCGGGGGGACCTGGGAGCGGGGAAAACCGCCTTCACCCGGGGCCTTGCCAGAGGACTGGGATACACCGACAGCGTGACCAGCCCCACCTATACCATCGTCAATGAATATCTGGGAGGCAGACTGCCTCTGTTCCATTTCGATATGTACCGCCTGCGTTCTGCCGACGACCTGTGGGACATCGGCTGGGAGGATTACCTGGACCGGGGCGGCGTGTGCGCCGTGGAGTGGAGCGAGAATGTGGCAGATGCGATGGAAGGAGCGATTACCGTTTCCATCGCCAAGCTGGACGATACAACACGGCGCATTACCATAGAAGCGGAGTAAAGCCCCGGCATCCCGGCAATAGAGATACAGGACCGGCGTTTGGCTCCCAAATGTTTCATTGCAGCCTTCCTGAAGCGATGAATCAGTGCGAGCATCATAATGGAGGAAATCGGGATGAAGATGGAAAAGAGCGGAGTCATCAGTATGACGCAGGGAAATCCGCTGCGGCTAATTGTATCCTTCGCGCTTCCGCTGATGGCAGGTAATATTTTTCAGCAGCTCTACACCGTGGCGGATACGGCAATCGTGGGTAGGGCCATCGGGGTGGAGGCACTGGCTGCCCTCGGCGCCGTTGATTGGCTGAACTGGATGGTTTTGGGGGTAATACAAGGGATCACCCAAGGGTTCTCCATCCTGATTGCACAAAAATACGGTTCGAAAGAAATGGAGCAAATGCGTAAGGTCGTGGGCAATTCCTGTACCTTTTCCGCGCTTTGCGCGGTGGTGCTCTGTGCTGCGGCACAGCTGGCGGTCAACCCGGCGGTGGCGCTCCTGAAGGCTCCGGAACAAATCACGCCTCTTGCCTGTGCGTACCTGCGTGTCATCTTCTGGGGCATTCCGATCATGATGATTTATAATATGGCCGCCTCCATCCTCAGAGCTTTGGGCGACAGCAAGACGCCGCTTTATGCCATGCTTGCGGCCTCCGCTACGAACATTGCCCTGGATTTGCTGTTTGTGCTTGCGTTCAATTGGGGCGTTCGGGGAGCGGCGGCAGCTACGGTTCTTGCGCAGGTTCTGGCATCGGCGTATTGTATCGCCGCCATCCGGAAAATCCAAGTTTTGAGGATGGACCGAAGCCATTTTAAGCCGGAAAGGTCGGTTGGTCAAAAGCTGTTTATCCTTGCCGCCCCCATGGCGTTCCAAAACGGCATTATCGCGGTTGGCGGGATGGTGGTCCAGTCTGTGGTAAACGGCTTCGGAGTGGCCTTTATCGCGGGATTCACCGCCACGAACAAGCTTTACGGCGTTTTGGAAGTGGCGGCAACATCCTATGGATACGCAATGGTAACCTACACAGGGCAAAACGTGGGAGCCGGTGACAAGAAGAGAGTTTCCGATGGTCTTCGGGCAGGGCTGCTCATCGGTATGCTGACCTCTCTTGTGATCACTGCGGTGATGCTGCTGTTTGGAAGAAATATTCTCTCGTGCTTCATTTCCTCCGGAGAAGAGGCGGGAGGAGAGACTTTGGAAATTGCTTTCCGGTATCTGAAGATCATGAGCATCTGTTTGCCGGTTCTGTATGTCCTCCACATTGTTCGAAGCACCATCCAGGGAATGGGCAATACCGTTATTCCCTTGATTTCGGGCATTTCGGAATTGGTGATGCGAACAGGAGCGGCATTGCTGCTTCCTGCCATTTTCGGTCAGAACGGCATATTGTTTGCCGAGATCACCGCGTGGGCAGGAGCCGATATGATTTTGGTGCCCGGGTATTTTTACGGGAAGAAGAAAATGGATCATTCCTGAAAAACAGCACCCATGAAAAGGAGTGGAATGTTGTGCTGATTTTAGCCTTTGAAACCTCCGCCAAGGCTGCCTCCGTGGCCCTTCTGGAGGATGGAAAGCTGTTGGGGGAGAGCTACCAGAACACCGGCCTGACCCACAGCCAGACCATTATGGTCATGGCAGAGGACCTGCTGAAGCAGTGCGGAAAGCAGGTTTCCGATCTGACTGCCATCGGCGTGGCCAATGGCCCCGGTTCCTTTACGGGCATCCGTATCGGTGTGGCGGCAGCCAAGGGCTTTGCCTGGGGGGCGGAGCTTCCCTGCTGCGGGACAAGCACCCTTGCCTCCATGGCGGTGGGGCTGGGGATCTGGCAGGGCTACGTATGCCCTGTGATGGATGCCCGGCGCAGCCAGGTATACAATGCCCTGTTCCATGTGGATTGTGGAAAATATACAAGAATCCGGGAAGACCGGGCAATCTCTCTCCGGGAATTAGGGGAGGATGTCAAAAATTTGTCCGAGCCGATTTTTTTGGTTGGAGACGGCAGCGTTTTGTGTTATAATGCTCTGTCGGAAGAGGTTCCCGGACTGGTTCTCCCCCCGGAGCACCGGATGCACCAGCGTGCCGCAGGCGTGGCTCTGGAAACGGAGCGGATGCTGAAAACCGGCGGGCCTTTCCCCGGCGAAGCGCTGGTACCCAATTACCTCCGCCTGAGCCAGGCAGAGCGGGAACGGAACGAAAAAATGATGAAAAATCAATAAAAGGAGATAAACAAGATGGCGCAAGTACATGTTTTGGATCATCCTCTCATTCAGCACAAGCTGGCAATCCTGCGCAGCAAGGACACCAGCGTGAAGGAATTCCGGGAGCTGGTTGGTGAGATCGCCGGCCTGATGTGCTACGAGGCAACCCGCAACCTGCCCCTGCAGGAAGTGGAAGTGGAGACTCCCATCACCACCGCGAAATGCCGGATGCTGGCGGGCAAGAAGCTGGCCATTGTCCCGGTTCTGCGGGCAGGTCTGGGTATGGTGGACAATATGGTGGCTCTGATTCCCTCTGCCAAGATCGGTCACATCGGTCTGTACCGTGACCCTGAGACCCACAAGCCTGTGGAGTACTACTGCAAACTGCCTGAGGATATCGAAAGCCGCCAGGTATATGTGGTGGATCCCATGCTGGCCACCGGCGGCAGCGCCGTGGCTGCCATTAACTTCCTGAAGCAGCGCGGCTGCAAGAACATCATCATGATGAACATCATCGGCTGCCCCGAGGGCGTAGCCGCTGTCCAGGCCGCCCATCCCGATGTGGAGATTTATCTGGCTGCCATGGATGAAAAGCTGAACGAGCGGGCCTACATCGTCCCCGGTTTGGGCGACGCCGGCGACCGTATTTTCGGCACCAAGTAATGAAGAATTGAATGGAAAAGCCTCCGTATCCCGCAAAGGACACGGAGGCAATTTCTTTGGTTACGTCAGGTTTTCCTCTTTTTCAAAAAAGGCCGTTTTCATCTGAATATATTCTTCTTCTGTGCAGGCTTTCCGGCATTCCGGTTCAAAGGATTTTGTCACACGGAAGCACGTCTGGATTGTTTCACAGGGATACATGCTGCATTGCCCGCAGTTTGCAAGCTGCTTTTCACTGACACAGGATACAATTTCGTATCGGCACCAGTTCTCTTTTTTGCAGCCGGTACAGGCAATTTCCTCATTGGAGACAACCCGGTCACGATAGCCGATCTTGAACCAAAGCTCGGCAGTATGGTGCAGTTCCTCATCGGATTTTTCAAAGGGTGCTTTGCAATAACGCGGACAGGCGGCGCAGTCGTTTCCGCAGGCCGCAATGATTTTTCTGCGGGATAACATGGTATTCTCCACCAGCAATCCTCCTTGGGATGATCCAATGTTGTGCATATCGGTTTGACACAGCAAACGGACAAATTGCAATTCGCTGCCCGCGAATTTTATTCTCCCCGGATTTTGCCAACCAGGGCGCACAGGGCAAAAGCTGCCACGTCCACGGCCACCACGGTGGAGCCCACGGGGGTTCCGGCCAGAATGGAAATGAGGATGCCTAGAAACGCGCAGCTCACACTCACCACCGCCGCGCAGAGGGTCACGGACAGGAAGGAGCGGAAAATCCGCATGGCGGAAAGGGCAGGGAAGATGATCAGCGCGGAAATCAGCAGCGATCCCACCAGATTCATGGCCAGTACGATGATCACGGCGGTGATGACGGCGATGATTAGGTTGGTGGCCTCCACCCTGGTCCCGGCGGCCCTGGAGAAATTCTCGTCAAAGGTTACGTCGAAAATCCGGTGATAAAACACCAGGTAGAAAATCAGCACGGCGGCGGAAAGCACAATGCACAAGGTAACCTCCGTCTGGGTCAGGGTGAGGATGGAGGTGGAGCCGAACAGGGCCCCGCACACATCTCCGGACAGGTTGGAGGAGGTGGAGAACAGATTCATCAGCAGATAACCGAAGGCCAGAGCGCCCACGGAGATCATGGCGATGGCGGCATCGCCTTTGATTTTCGTATTCTGTCCGGTGCGCAGCAGCAGCACGGCGCAAACAACCGTAATGGGCAGGACGATGAGCATCTGACTCCCGACATTCAGCACCGCCGCAATGGCCATGGCACCGAAGGCCACATGGGACAGGCCGTCGCCGATGAAAGAGAATCGCTTCAGCACCAGGGTCACACCCAGCAATGACGAGCACAGGGCGATGAGTACCCCTACGATCAGCGCGTAGCGCACAAAGGGGTAGGAGAGGTAGAGCAGTAAGGTGTTCAGCAAGATTTATCCTCCTTTTCATGCAGGAAGGAGTGGCCGATGCCGCTGCACAGGTATTCCTCCCGGGTACCGAAGAAGAGCTTTTCTCCGATGTGGAGAACGTGGGTGGCATCGTCCAGGGCGGCGTTCAGATCGTGGGAGATCATGATGATGGTGATGCCCTCCCGGTGAAGCTCGGCGATGATTTCATACATCTGCGCCGTTGCTTTGGGGTCCAGACCGGAGACAGGCTCATCCAGCAGCAGGCATTTCCGGGTGGCGCACAGTGCCCGGGCCAGGAGCACCCGCTGCTGCTGCCCGCCGGAGAGATCCCGGTAGCATTTTCGGGCGAACTGTGCCATGCCCATCCGCTCCAGATTCTCAGATGCCAGCGCTTTTTCCGCTTTGGTGTAGAAGGGCCGCAGGCCGCACCGACCCTGGAAGCCCGAAAGCACGATCTCCTGCACGGATGCGGGGAAATCCCGCTGCACCTGGGTCTGCTGGGGCAGATAGCCGATTTCGGTGGATTTTAAGTCCTCCATGCGGATGGAGCCCGCCAAAGGAGGTGTCAGGTTCAGAATGGTTTTCATCAGGGTGGACTTGCCGGAGCCGTTCTCACCCAGAATGCACAGGTAGTCCCCGGAGTTCACGGTAAAGCTGAGGTTTTTCACAATGGGGCGGTTTTCATAGCCCAGGGAAGCATTTTCACAAATAATCTGCGGCATAGTATCTCCTTAGTCCAGGGCTGCTGCCAGCACCTGGCGGTTTTGCTCCATAATGGTAAGATAGTCCGTGCCTGCGGCCTGCTCCAGGGACACGGACTGCATGGCGTTCAGGGTGAGAACGGACATCCCGCTGCGTCCGGCATTTTCCGCCACGGTCCGGGCCAGACGGTCATCACCGGTCTCCGTAATGATCAGGGCGTTCAGCGCCAGCTCCTTTGCCCGCTCTGCCAGGAAAACCACCGTTTCAAAGCTGGCACCGGTCTCGGCAGAGCAGCCGGGGAAGGCGGCATAGTAGTGTAACCCATAATCCTCCGTCAGATACCGGTAGGGGAACCGGTCGCACACCACAATGGTGTCCTTGCTGCCCGCCTGAACGGTTTGTTGATACGCTTCGTCCAGCGCCCGGAGTTTCGTAAGATACTGCTCCAGATTGGCCTGGTAGGCGGCAGCGTGCTCCGGGTCAAGCTCCGTAAGCTCCTTCGCAATGGCGGTGCAGAACAGGGCAGTATTTCGCAGGGAGAGCCATACATGCTCGTCGGTTTCGTCCTCCGGCTCCGAAATCTGCATTCCGGCCACGATTTCTTCGGTATAGGCCTTTTCCCCCAGCAGGGGCAGTAGGGCCACGGTGCGCATCTTCTTGTTGGAAGGCTTCTTCAGCACATCTTCCAGCCAGGCGTCGGATTCACCGCCGCCGTAGATCAGCAGATCGCATTCCGATACGGTGACCATATCCGCAACCGTTGGCTGGAAGCTGTGAGGATCCACCCCGTCATCCACCAGCAGATGGAGCTGAACGCCGCTTTCATTTCCGACGATCTGGCGGACCCAGTCATACTCCGGGAAAATCACCGCCACCACGCTGATGCCGTCGGTTTTCTGCTCCTGGGCGCAGCCGGTCATGCCGGACATTGCCAGGCAAAGAATCAAAACAAGAATGATTGTACGTTTCATTTCTGTTCCTTTCCGCACGCTTCGCAGACGCCATAGAAGACGGTACGAACCGGGTCGATGGAGAAGCCATGGTGCTCCAGAATGTGTTTTTGCAGCTCCGGCAGCTCCTCGCAGTGCATGTGAATCAGCTTGCCGCACACCTGGCATTTGCAGTGATAGCAGATGTCCTCACCCAGGTGCTGCCCCAGGTATTCAAAGCAGGCGGGGGTATTTGCGTCGATGTTGTATTTGGCGACCACACCCTCGTCCACCATCCGCTCCAGCTGCCGGTAAACCGTGGCCATGCCGATGGTTTTGCCGGATTGGCGGAAATATTCACAAACGTCCGCTGCGGTAATGTGCCTGCCCGGAACGCTTTCCAGATAGCTGCGCAGTTCATCGCCCTGCCTGGTCTTGTAGGAGCCCTTGTTTGTCATGCCTTGCCTCCATGATTTGATAACAGTTCTCATATTATACTCCACCAAAACAAATTGTCAATATGAAATTGGTTATCATTTTTGATTTCTGAAAAATAATAAGGAATCGGGAAATTGTATTTTGGCGGGCAGATACGGCAACGCCCCTCTTGGCTCTCCCTTTGGGAGAGCTGGCAGCCGTCAGGCTGACTGAGAGGGTACCGCAGTAAGGTCATGGCAAATGCATTGCCCTCTCAGTCTGCCCCTAACGGGGCAGCCAGCTCCCCCATAGGGGGAGCCAAGGGGTGCGGCAATTCCGGTTCGCCAAATTACAATTTCCCTGTCCAATGAAAAAACACCGAATCAGCCGTTGTGAGCCGATTCGGTGTTTGCGTTAATTATGCAGCACGATCATGTAAATGAATACCACGCAGATGGCGGCGCAGAGCATCAGCAGCGCGAAGGACAGGTTGCCGGTGATGCGGCCGGTGGTTTTTTCGATGGTTTCCAGGCTGCGGTAGGCCAGGTGGGCGTAGTGTCGTCCGCCCTGCTGTTCCTTACCCCGGCGGATGGCCAGGATGTCCAGGTTCTTGCCCAGCCGGTAGGATATGGAGGAATAAACCTTGTCGTCGCCCGCCTCCGGGGAGGGGTGGTAGACGAATTTACCCAGCATCAGTACCAGCGCATCCGGCAGGTCGCAGAATAGCCGCCCCAGAATTCCGCCGGTGCGCAGGATGCCCTTGGCTGCAGGCCCGGTGAGTTTGTTCTCCCCGAACAGGGCGCTGAACCGGCCGCAGCCTTCCGGCAGCCATTTTAGAAGCAGGGGACGATACAAAAGATTTTCCAAATCCAGCTTCTCCGGCCAGCGGTTTACATACCGACCGTCCTTCATCAGGAATTTCCGGATGAACAGGAAGTACAGAGCTGTGCCGATGACAATGGAGATCACCGCGCCCTTGAGATTTTCCGCAGAGAGGTAATGCACTGCATGGTGCAATGCTCCGCAGTGGAAGAAGTCGGTGCCCAGGTCCGCAATGGCATCCATGGAACGATTTGCGGTGAGGCCCAGCAGCGGCAGCAGCAGGGCGGGAAGCATCACAGCCACGGTGCTCGTGGGGGACATGTACTTCTTTTTGGCGTCGAACTCTGCCTGACGGGTGGGGTTCTTTTCCACGAAAATACACACATAAAGCTTGGTCATGTAGGCCAGGGTCATGCCGCCGGAGATCAAAAACAGCCATTCCACCCCTGTCAGTGCCCAGCCGTATTCCGCGGCTCCCTCCACGATGGCCTCGTGGAGCAGGGTCTTGCTGACGTAGCCATTGAGCAGGGGGATACCGCCGATGCCCGCCGCCCCCAGCAGGAAGGCCAGGTTCAGCGCTGGCTTCTTCCGGCCGAAACCCCGAATCTCGTTCAGATCCAGCTGATGGAGGCTCCAATACACCACACCGGCGCATTCAAACAGCACCAGCTTGAACAGGGAGTGGTTGACCATGTGCAGCAGCGTGCCCCGGGCAGCCAGGGCATTTTCCTCCCCCAGCAGGCCCATCATACCGATGCCCACCAGGATGAATCCGATCTGGCTCATGGAAGAGCAGGCCAGGGTCCGTTTGAGGTCGATGCTGAACAGAGCCAGCACCGCGCCCAGCACCATGGTGATGGTGCCCAGGGTGAGGATCAGGGTGCCCCAGGCGGGGTCGTACCGGAAAATGTTGCAGGAAATGGCCAGAATGCCCCAGATGCCGGACTTGGTCAGCACGCCGGAGAGCAGTGCCGAGGCGGGAGCAGGGGCCACGGGATGGGCCTTGGGCAGCCAGATGTGCAGGGGAAACATGCCCGCCTTGGCACCGAAGCCGAAGAGAATGCAGCCGCCGGCCACATAAAGGGTTCCTTTGTTGGGGCAGGCTGCGGCCAGATCATAGAGCTTTGTGATTTCCGTGGTGCCCAGCTCGTGCTGCAGCAGGAACAGCCCCATCAGCGCTACCAGGCCGCCGATCACCGCCACTGCCAGATAGGTGTTGGCCGCCCGGATGGCTCCGGGAGTCTCCTCCTGGATGACCCAGGTGAAGGAGGTGAAGGACATGATTTCAAAAAACACAAAGGCGGTGTACAGGTCCGCCGCCAGGAATACCCCCAATGTAGCCCCCAGGGTGAGCAGATTGAAAAAATAGTACCGTCCCAAATGGTGATGGTGGAGGAAATACTCCGGGGAGAGGAGCCCGGTCTGGGCCCACATCAGGCAGATGATCACGATGTACACCCGCCGGAACCCGTCCACCGTCAGCTTCAGCCCGGTGAGCAGAGGGAGGGAAACGGTGGCATCCGGCCCCAGGAAAGCGATCAGAAGGGAGAAGGCCAGGGACACCAGGCCAGTGGCCACGGCGGCCCGCTCTCCCTTTTTCCCGGAGAAATAGGCGGCAAAGGCCATGACCATGGGGAAGAAAACAAATAACCAGGGATTCATATCCGTTCCTCCTTTACCGCAGTCCCCCGGCAATGGCCAGGGCAGCGTTTACAATGGGCTTTGCGAAAATTCCGGTGAGCACAATGGCAGCTGCCAGAATGGTCATGGGCAGAGTCATCTGCCAGCTTACTTCATGCACCGTTTCCAGCTTTTCGTCTTCGGACCCGGCGGCGGGGAAAAAGACCCGACACACCACCGTCAGCATATAGATGGCGGTGAGCAGGGCGCCGAACAGCAGCACGCCTGCGCCCAGGTAGGCAAGGCCGCTCTGAGATTCCGCTGCCGCCGTCAGCAGATGCCATTTGCTCACAAAGCCGCTGAGCGGGGGGATGCCCGTCAGCGCCAGGGCGGCGATGGTGAAGCAGCCGAAGGTAACGGGCATTTTCCGGCCCAGGCCGTTCAGCTCCCGCAGGTATTCCCGCCCGGTGCCGTGGAGCACCGCACCGGCGCAGAAGAAGGCCAGAATTTTGATTTCCGCGTGGAAGGCCATGTGCAGAAGTCCTGCGGCAAGGCCATCCTGGGTCATCATGGCCACGCCGAAGAGAATGTAGGAAAGGTTCGCCACGGTGGAGTAGGCCAGCCGCCGCTTCCAGTGCTGCTCCTTCACCGCCTTGGTGGCGCCGAAGAAGATGGTGAAAATGGCCAGGGCCATTACAAATTTCTGGGCCCAGGTGCCGGACAGTACCCCCGTGCCGTAGGCATACCAGGTCAGCCGGATCACGGCAAACACGCCGGATTTCACCACCGCCACAGCGTGGAGCAGTGCCGTCACCGGGGTGGGAGCCACCGAGGCTTTGGGCAGCCATACATGGAAGGGGCACAGGGCGGCTTTCACGCCGAAGCCCAGAAAGCCCAGGGTGTAGAACACCAGCATCAGGTTTTCACTTCCACCGTATCCGCTCTCCAGGAAGCCGCCAAAGCGGAAGTTTTCCCCGTAACCGTTGCCGATGAGGTACATGATGGAGGTAAAAGCCAGGGCCGCTCCGCCCAGGGAGAAGGAGAAGTAGGTCTTTGCCGCCCGCACGGCCCGGCGGGTCATGGGGTGCATCACCAGGGGCATGGTGGCCAGGGTCAGCAGCTCATAGAAAGCATACATGGTGAACAGGTTTGCCGACATGGCAACCCCCAGTGTCACGCCGTAGGTCATGGTAAAGAAGGTGAAGAAGGCGGTTTGCCGCTCCTCGTGCTTCATGTACTCCCAGGCGTACAGCACCGTCAGGGGCCACAGGGTGGCCACGATTCCGGCAAAAAACCGGCCCAGGCCGTCAAAGCGCAGGGTGAGGGTCAACTCCTTGGTCAATGTAACCGCAGTGAAGGAATCAGTTTTGCAGGTGAGGATCAGAGCCCAGGTCAGGACGGAGGTGAGGATGGTGATGACATACACTGCTGCATACATTACCTTCGTACCCTTTCGGTGGGTCAGCGGCAGCAGCCCGCCTCCCAAAAGGGGAAGCAGCACCGCCAGCAGTAAAAAACGTTCGTCCATAGCGCACCTCAGAACAGGGAGGCGGCCAGCTGCGCCATCAAGGGTACCAGCTGCCCGGCGCACAGGCCCAGAATCAGGGTCAGACCGGCCAGAATCCAGATGGGAGCGACCATGGCCCAGCCGCCCTCGTCGTTCTTCTCGGGAAGAGCGACGTCCTTTCCGGGGAAGAAGCCGGAAACGGTGATGGGCAGCAGGTAACCGGCGGTGAGCAGGGCGGAGATCAGCAGTACCACGGGAGCCAGCCAGCTGTAAACCGCCATGCCGGAGTCCAGCGCACCCAGAGCCAGGTACCATTTGCTGACAAAGCCGGAGGCGGGGGGAATGCCGATGAGGGCCAGAGCCGCCAGAGTGAAGCCCCACAACGTTTTCGGCATGGCTTTTCCGAAGCCCACGAATTCATCCACCTTGTGCCTGCCCGTATTGTGGATGAAGGAGCCCGCCACCAGAAACAAGCACACCTTGATGGTGGCGTGGAACAGAACATGGAGCAATCCGCCCAGGGCACTTTCCGGGGTCAGGAAGAACAGGCCCACCAGAGCGTAGGAAATCTGGCTGACGGAAGAATAGGCCAGACGCTTTTTGAACACCTTTTCCCGATAGGCCATCATGGAGCCCATGAACACCGTCAGCAGTGCCAGACCGATCCAGGTCTGCTGCACCCAGGTGCCCCGGAGGAATTCCGCCCCAACGGAGAAGTAAATGACACGGATAATGGCCAGTACACCGGCCTTGGCGATGATGCCGGAGAGCACGGCGGAGGCGGGGGCGGGAGCCACGGGATGGGCGGTGGGCAGCCAGCCGTGGAGGGGGTACATACCGGCCTTGGCACCGAAGCCCACCACACCCAGGAAGACCACAACCTGAATCAGGGTTTCGTGGCCGGCCAGCTTTTCGGCATCCAGTGCGCCGCCTGGGACGAATTCCATGGTGGTTGTATACTGGGACAGGAAGAAAATGCAGCCCAGAGCCAGAAAAGCGCCTGCCACAGAATAGAACAGGTATTTCAGTGCGCCCCGCACCGCTTCCTCGGTACGATCATGGAGCACCAGGGGCATGGACAGCAGGGTGATCATCTCGAAGAACAGGTACATGGTGATGAGGTTCCGGGAGAAATCCATGCCCATCAGCGCCGCCTGGGACAGCAGGAAGAAGGTAAAGAATCGCGCCTGCTTTTCTTCGTGCTCCAGATAGCGGAAGGCATAGATGCCGGTGAGCAGGAAGCCGAAGGCGGCGATGGCCATAAAGAGCTTGGAGATGCCGTCCAGTCTTAACGCGAAGGTCAGACTCTCTGTCATGGACAGCAGAACCAGCTCCCGCTCCGGCAGAAACAAAGCGTTGCCGGCCAGCACTGCTTCCAGGGCCAGCGACAGAACCACGCAGCGGTGTTTATTCTGTCCGCTTTTCAGAAGAGGCAGTACCAGAGCTGCCAGTGCAGGCAGTAAGATCATTGTGAGCATCATATCATTAACCCACCTTTCCAAAGAATTCCAGTCCCTGTCCCAGCAAAGCGATCAGGGGAGAGGCGAATACGCCCGAAGCCAGATTCAGCAGGCTGAAGCAAACGGCCGAAAGGGCAAAGGGCGGCTGGGCTTTCACCACGGCGGCGGAGGCCAGGGGCGTGCCGGGGGTGTAGAGTCGGATGATGGTCCGGGCGAAATAGAAGGTATTCAGGATGGTACTCAGGGCCAGGGCCAGCAGGGTGGGCACGGCCTTAACGGAAACCTCCAGACCGGCGGTAGCCAGCAGGTATTTGGACATAAAGCCCATGGTCATGGGAATGCCGATCATGCTCATTGCCCCCAGGGAGAAGGCAAAGCCCGCCAGGGGGAAGGCATAGCCGCAGCCCTGCAGGTCCTTGAATCGTTTGCTTCCCCCTGCCGCATCGGACAGCCGGGAGGCGGAGAGGAACAGCACAGGCTTGGTTACCGCGTGGGTGAGAATGTGGAACAGTGCCGCGATCACACCGGCCTCCGGAGAAATGCCGATGCCCAGGTACACATACCCAATCTGGGCGGCGGAGGAATTGGCCAGCATCCGGAAAATGTCGTTTTCCTGAATGGCCCCGATGGAACCGAAGATCATGCCGCAGATGCCGAATACAAACAGCACATTCTGCATTCCGCTGCCATAGAAAACCTGCGTGCCAAAGCCGGAGAAGATCACCTTCAGCAGAAAGAAAATGTAGCCCTTGGACACCAGGCCGGAAAGAATGCCCGACGAGCAGGGGGTGGCGTAGCCGTAGGTATCCGGCATCCAGTAGTGGAAGGGGAACAGGCCGCTTTTGATGGCCAGGCCCACGGTGATCAGACAGATGGAGGAGCTGAGGGGGATCTGGTAAGCCCCGGTCCGGGCCAGCTCCGCCACGGCCTCATGGAGGCTGGGCAGCAGCAGATGGCCGGTGATGTTATACAGGATGGTCACACCCAGCAGGAACAGGCCGGAGCCGATCAGACTGAAAATC
>JALFGI010000207.1 GCA_022777455.1 Clostridiales bacterium
AGGTTTCCGCCTCCGTCAGCCGGGCACTCTCTTCCAGCACCTTCTCGTAGCCCACCAGCGCCGCGAAGGGGGAAAACTGTGCCCCCCGGTCCACCATGGACATCCGGGCATGGCGAAGGGAAACCGGCCGGGACAGGCGGATGATGTCTTCATAGCCTGTCATATTTCTTCACCCAGTCGCCGGGCCTGTTCCAGGCGCACATTGGTCTGATCAACATTGTTCATTGCGCACTCCTTTCAAGCCTTGTGGCCGCCGATCTGACCGTTGCGGGCCATGGTGGTGGCGCCCTTCTCCAGATCCATGCCGCGAAAGATGGCATTTTTCCCGTATTTCCTTTTGATGCCCAGCATGGCCTTCTGCCGGCGTTTTTCCCGCTCCAATTCTTCATCCTCCCGCTGCTGGGCTTGCAGATCCATGAACAGGTCCAGCTGCCGGAACTCCGAGCCGGGAAGTACATCCTCCTCCCGCTCCAGAAAATTGGCGGTCAGATTCAGCCGCCGTACCAGCAGGGCAGGATTGGCCACCCGGTCGAACAATTCCATCACCGCCTCCATGATCCGGCGGGCAGAGGACATCCGCCGTTCCAGATTCACCGTGCCGTGGGAATGCTTGGGGATTTTCCGTCCATAGTGGTCCGTCACCACCGGGCCGGTATAGGCGGCGCTGATCTCCGGCCGGGTGAGATTTTCAATGTCATAGCCGACGGTGAGGGTGAGCTGCCGGGTCACCAGTCCCTTGTCCACCAGGTCCATGGCCAGCTGCTCCGCCATTTCCCGGGCCACCAGCCGGGCTTTCCCGAAGGAGTAGGGTTCCGTAAGCACCTGGCCGGAGCAGACGGAGTTGGTTTCCGGCTTGTAGGCTTTGATATTGGCAATGGTGCAGGGCTCATAGCCCCAGGCATGGTCAATGAGCAGCTCCGCATTCACCCCGAAGATGGAATACAGCAGCTCCTCGTTGTAAAAATCCCCGGAGGTTCCCAAAGAACACCGGGCGATATCCCCCATGGTGTACAGCCCGTATTTTTCCAGCCGCCGGGCATATCCCCGGCCCACCCGCCAGAAATCCGTCAGAGGCCGGTGATCCCACAGGCACTCCCGATAGGACTGCTCATTCAGCTCCCCAATCCGCACCCCCCGTTCATCCGGCTCTGCGTGCTTGGCCACGATGTCCATGGCCACCTTGCTCAGGTACAGATTGGTGCCGATTCCGGCGGTGGCGGTAATGCCCGTGGCGGAGAGCACCTGGCGGATGAGCAGTTCGGCAAACCCCCGGCCACTGAGGCCGTAGGTTTTCAGATAGGGGGTCGCATCGATGAACACCTCATCGATGGAATAGACATGGATATCCTCCGGGGCAACATATTTCAGATACAGCTCATAGATTTTGGAGCTGACCTCCATATATTTCCCCATCTGGGGTGGGGCCACGATGTAGTCCACCGCCCAGTCCGGATGTTCTTCCAGCTTGCGGGCGTCGGTGCTTTTGTCCGTAAGCTGATGGCGGGGGGCTTTCATTTTCCGGAAGGCGTTCACCTCTCCCACCTTCTGCACCACTTCAAAAAGCCGTGCCCGGCCAGGGATGCCATAGGCCTTCAGGGAGGGAGACACCGCCAGGCAGATGGTCTTTTCCGTCCGGCTCTCATCCGCCACCACCAGATTGGTGAGCAGTGGGTCCAGCCCCCGTTCCACACACTCCACCGAGGCATAGAAGGATTTTAAGTCAATGGCCACATAGGTTTTTTCCACAGCTTGTCCTCCTTCCCGGCAAATTCGGCAAATTCGGCAAATTGGTATTTGATGGTTTGAACCGCACCCACTGTAGGGGCGGCTCGTAGCCGCCCGCAACGTAACGAAATTGCGTGTTCCATTGAATGGTATCGTGTCTGACATCGTACGAATTCGCCCAACCCGGTTTATTTTTGTGGATTATACTGCGCGGGAGGCTACGAGCCTCCCCTACACTGGCTGGGCAGTTGTTGTAGTCTGGCACGCAGAAACGTTACCGGGTGCTTTCCAGGAGTCCCGGAGGACATACACGCCCGGTGCGCCGTTGGCTGCGGGCACTGCCCGCC
>JALFGI010000300.1 GCA_022777455.1 Clostridiales bacterium
AGATAACCCACGCTCCGAGCCATTTTACATCTGTTCAGTTATCTCAATTCCGCTTTTGAAGGTAAAGGTCACCGTTTCATCCGCATTGACCGTGGCATGATCGACTGCCGCCAACCAGAGGTCATCATTGAATTCAATGGGTATTTCCGATTGCTCTGTCAGCATCGTAGCAAATGCACTGATACTATTTCTTAATAAATCACTTTAACTAAATACAAAGATATGCTATACTATATCTGGGTGATAAATATGGCTTCCAGATACAAATTCATCGATGAAGAAATAAAAGCGATTGAGCAGGCACGCAGGGAGAATAAGGACAAAAGAGCCGAGGCCAGATTGAAAGCACTGGAACTGCGGGCTAAAGGTGCCAGTTCCAAGGATGTGGCTGAGGCAACTGGTTTCTGCCCAGCCTATGTGAGCCAGTTGGTGGCAAAATATCGGAGTAAAGGGCTTGAAGCAATTTCGGGGAATCATTACGGCGGAAATCATCGCAATATGAGCGTGGAAGAAGAAGCAGCTATTCTGGCTCCTTTCAAAGCACGTGCGGAAAAGGGCGAGCTGGTAGAAATCAGCGAAATCGCGAAAGCATATCAAAGTGCAGTAGACCATCCAGTCAGCAACGGTCAAATATACTTTGTGCTGCATCGTCATGGATGGCGTAAGGTAATGCCCCGAAGCAGACACCCCAAAAAGGCCAGCGAAGAAGAAATCGCGGCCTCAAAAAAATTAAAACCTCTGTAGAAGATCTGAAAGTTATCCACAGCGGGAAGAAAATTCGCCTGATGTTCCAGGATGAAGCTGGATTTGGCCGAATTAACAAGCCCAAGTACTGCTGGTGTCAGGAAGGGATACGTCCCAGTGTACCCTGCCACCACATCCGGGAGTATCGCTATGCCTATGGGGCGGTAGAGCCGTTGACCGGTGACGGATATTTTCTTGTCATGCCTTATTGCAATACAGTGTGCATGAACATCTTTCTGAAGAAATTATCTGAACGATTTCCCGACGACATAATTTTGCTCTGCTGTGACGGTGCTGCATGGCACAAATCCGGTGGATTGGAATTACCAGAGAATATAATCCTTTTCCACATCCCTCCATATACGCCCGAGATGAATCCCATTGAACAGATTTGGAAAGAGATCCGTAAACGCGGATTCCGAAACGAGGTTTTTGCTACTTTGGATAAAGTCGTTGACCGCTTGTGCGATACCATTTGCTCTTTGTCTAACAATGTCATTTCCAGCATTACTGGCAGAGATTGGATAATTGAAGTTTTTAATTAAGAATTAGTATGAAACGTGTGCTGGAGCGGGCGGGGATTCCCAAGGTCAGATTTCATGATTTAAGACATACCGCAGCCTCAACCACTGCTTCTATCTATGTACATCATATTAAAACGGTTTCTTGAGCGGACCCAGCATCGGGACTACTTGCCCCGAACTTATCAAAACTGAATCAACGACTCAGCTGATCAGGGAACCTGAGTACAGGTTCCCTGATCAGTTTTACCTACAATTAAGAAAATAGAGGGCACGCACTCGCCATGTCCACATCACAAAACAATAATCATCCAGCGCAGCAGCCACCAGTTTGGTTTTGCGTCCACTTCTTGGCAAAGTTGGAATCGATCTTTTCGGAAAGCGACAAGAAGCCGGCAGCTTTGGCTTTTCTTACGAGCCGTTATTCTAATGCGTCATTATCGGCGTTTAGAATTCGCGTTGCTGCTTTCCTCTGTTGGTTTCGATGATATGCCGAATTGCCATGATGGGGTGGTAAAAGATCATCCGAGGACCGGCGAAGCGCATAACAAGTCGGATTTTTTCTCGCATGTCCGGCTTGTAGCAATGGACTTTGCAGCTCGAGCAGAAGGTCTTTGTTTCCATAAATTGACACTGGTCGATGCGTCGTTTTGCGTAGGCGTCCAGCGCGGCGCATTCGGGGCAAAGAGAGTTGCCACCGTGCTTTTTTCGGCAGTAAAGCCCGATCATCAGGCAGACGGTTTCCTTCTCCCTTTGTCGTTTGCCGTCTACGTCCATCTTCGATTTAGCCATAGGAGTGAAGTCCCGGCAGCAGGGTATTGACGCCCACAAAGGTGAACAGTACCACAGGCACCGCGATCACCACAATCCACGCCATAACCTTGCTGCTGAGCTTTCGGCGCAGACGCAGATGCAGGTAGATGGCGTAGAGAATCCAGGTGATGAGCGCCCAGGTTTCCTTGGGGTCCCAGGTCCAGAAGGCAGACCAAGCCTGCTCCGCCCAGATGGCGCCGGAGAGAATCACCACCGTCAGCAGCAGAAAGCCCAGCGCCACCAGCCGATAGCACAGGAAATCAATCTGCATCAGCTGGTTCTCTACACCATCCTTCCGGCTCAGGGTCAGATATCGGATGCCTGCGCAGCCTGCCAGCACAAAGGAGGCGTAGGAGAATACCGCGGAGCCGATATGCAGGCCGAACCAGGCGCTTTTCAGAGCGGGCATCAGTTCCGTGATCTCCCGGGGCTGCAGGGCAGCGTAGGACAGAATCAGAAACGTCATGGGCATGGCTGCCGCACGGATCCACTGTGCCTGGGTGCGCTTTTGCAGGACAATCAGCATCACCGCGATGCCCCAGGCAAAGGCGGTGGCAAACTCAAACTGGTTGGACAGCGGCATCCGCCGGGCGGTGATGCCACGGGCAACCAGATAGACGCTCAGGCAGCCGCTTCCTGCCAGAAACAGCCACCAGGCAATCCGCGTAACCTGATCTTTTCGGAACAACATCCCGCAAAATTCCAGAACCACCGCCGCGAAAAACAGAACCAGCGGGGTAAAAAACAATACATTCAGCATTTTTTCTCCTCTTTTTCTATCTCAGTTTCCAATAGCGCGGAAAGTTCGATCACCATATTCTGGGGCTTGGGGCCGGAAACGCAGTAGCCGTCCTCCCGCACCGTCACGATGGCTGGGGTCTGGAAGAAGCAGAACCACAGACCCACGATCATCAGGCAGAAGGCCGCGCACAGCAGACCGTTTACCACACTGGGGGTTTTCTTGATCCGCAGGCCGGGGTATTCCACCGGGTTTTCAAAGGTGAAGTCCAGTCCGGCGACGGAAACCGTCTCCCCCGGGAAGGCCATCACCGGGGTGTACACGCCGTCGGAGGCCAGAAGAATCTGGTACACCGGGTTCTTGTACTGCCCGGAGGTCTGGGTGATCAGGGTGAAATTCCCCGCTTCGTCCCGAAGATACCCAGGGTACAGGGCCTCAAACCAGACGCCGTTTACACTGTCCAGGGACAGAAAGCACATTTCTGTCAACAGGAAGCGATCCTCTCCCCCGGTTTCCCCGTTGCGAACCGTTACCGCGCCGGCGGTGCCGTAGGTCTGCTGGTAGATTTTATAGCCGCCGAAGGCCAGGGGGTGATTGACCCGGATTTCCTGTACACCGCTGTCCCGGCCATCCGGCAGGGTGACATGAATTTTGCTGGCATAATCCAGATTGCCTGCGCCATCCTCAATGTGGAAGGAATCCACCGCAATGACGGTTCCGTCGCCCATGGTCAGCGCTTCCCCGGGCATACAGGTCTGATCTGTCACCGTGGGCAGATACAGCGCCGCCGCGCCAAAAAGCACCGTCAGCAAAATGGCGAGATGGGTCAGAAAAGAGCCATACCAGCCGATGCCGTTTTTGTTGTAGACCACGGCAGTCTCAAATTCGGTCTTGCGGAAGTGATGGATGTCCAGATAGGCTTGCAGCTTTGCTACTCCCTCGGGGGACAGTTCTACGTTGGTTTTTCGGTTGGCGGCGTGGGCGACAGCGTTTTTGGCGGTCTTTACCACCCGGCGAATGCGAATCAGAGAACACAGCG
>JALFGI010000307.1 GCA_022777455.1 Clostridiales bacterium
GCTGGAGCTGGATGCCACTGACGAGCAGTTCAACAGCCCCACCATCTTCTGCTCCGGCCGCCAGGGCACCGCTTCCTACGGCCCCGACGAGCAGGGCACCGACCTGACCCCCCTGTTTGAGACCATTGTCCAGTATATCGATGCCCCCCAGGGCGACGAGAATGCCCCCCTGCAGCTGCTGGTCTCCTCCATCGACTATAACGAGTACGTGGGCCGTATTGCCGTGGGCCGGGTGGAGCGGGGCTCCATCAAGGTCAATCAGGAGGTCACCATCTGCGACTTCCACGACCCCGAGATCAAAGCCAAGGGCAAGGTGGTTGCCCTGTATGAGTTCAGCGGCCTGGGCAAGAATCCGATCCAGGAGGCCAAGGCCGGCGAAATCGTGGCCCTTTCCGGCATGGCGGACATCACCATCGGCCGTACCCTGTGCGCCCCGGAGTGCGTGGAGCCCCTGCCCTTTGTGAAGATCAGTGATCCCACCATTGAAATGACCTTCGCGGTGAACGATTCTCCCTTCGCCGGCAAGGAGGGCAAGTTTGTCACCTCCCGGAATCTGCGGGATCGGCTGGAGCGGGAGCTGCTGAAGGACGTGTCCCTCCATGTGACCGAGCAGGGCACCGATGCCTTCAACGTGGCCGGCCGGGGCGAAATGCACCTGTCCATCCTGATGGAGACCATGCGCCGGGAAGGCTACGAGTTCTCCGTGTCCACCCCCCGTGTGCTGACCAAGGTCATCGACGGCAAGACCTGCGAGCCCATCGAGCGGATGGTGGCGGACGTGCCCGAGGAGTGCATGGGCTCCGTCATCGAAAAGATGGGCCGCCGGAAGGCAGACCTGGTAAGCATGACCCCCATGGGCAGCCGCTACCGCCTGGAGTTCCTGGTTCCCTCCCGGGGCCTGTTCGGCTATCGCAACGAGTTCCTTACCGATACCCGGGGCGAGGGCATCATGTCCTCCGTGTTGGACTCCTACGCCCCCATGAAGGGGGAGATCGAGCGCCGCCTCACCGGCTCCCTCATCTCCTTTGAAACCGGCGAAGCCGTGGCCTACGGTCTGGGCGCGGCTCAGGAGCGGGGCGTGCTGTTCATCGGACCCGGCACTCCCGTTTACGCCGGTATGGTCATCGGTATCTGCAGCCGGAACGAGGACATGACCGTGAACGTGTGCAAGAGAAAGCAGCTGACCAATATGCGTGCCGCCGGTTCCGACGATGCCATCCGCCTCACCCCGCCCCGGAACTACTCCCTGGAGCAGTGCCTGGAGTTTCTGGCGGACGACGAGCTGCTGGAATGCACCCCCAAGAGCCTGCGCATCCGCAAGCGGGAGCTGGACCACGCCGCCCGTATGCGGGAACTGATGAAGAGAAGAGCTCAGGAAGGCTGATTCCCGGAAAAAGATTTACCCTCCCGCCCAATGAGGCGGGAGGGTATTTTTCGTGGTGCGCCCGGTGCGCGCATGTTCCATAGGGTGAAAGACCCTGATCCGCCCGGCAGCAGGAAGGGTCAGCCAAGAGCAAAGGTGTCCTTGTGATTACCGGTTGGCCATGCGGTAGATGGCCAGAATATCCTCATAGCTCAGGACCTTGAAGGTGCCGATGGTGCGTGCGCCCCGGAAGGTGCAGCGGAAGGCCAGGTCCTCCAGCACGTCCTCGGTGAGGACACCACAGCCCAATTCGCTGAGGCAGGTGGGCATCCCCAGGCTGCGGAAGAAGGCTGTGGTGGCGGCAATGGCCTCCTGGGCCAGGGCTTCCGTTTCCTGATTGGGGTCCAGGCCCCAGACCTGAATGCCGTACTGGGCAAAACGGGCAGGGTTGGCATCCATGCAATAACTTGCCCAGCTGCCCCAGACGGCGGACAGGGTGGCGCCGTGGGCATAGTCAAACTTGGCGCTGAGCTCGTGGCCCAGCTGATGGGGGGCAAAGTCCTGGCGTCCACCCAGGCCGGTCAGACCGTTGTGGGACAGGGAGCCTGCCCACATCAGCTCGCTCATGGCGTGATAGTCGCCGGGGTGCTCCATGGCCCGACGGCCGTTTTTGATGGTGCTGCGCAGCAGGCCCTGGGCGATTTCGTCGGTGAGCTCGTTGTCGGTGACCGGGTTAAAATAGCGGTCCAAGGTGTGCATCATGATGTCCACAATGCCGCAGGTAACCTGGAAGCGGGGGAGGGTGAAGGTCAGCTCCGGATTGAGAATGGCGAACCGGGGCCGGTGGAGATTGGTGCTCAGGCCCCGCTTTTCCAGGGTGTCGTCCCGGGTGAGCACTGCCGAGTCGCTGCTTTCGCTGCCGGCGGCGGGGATGGTGAGAATGACGCCAACGGGCAGGGCACGGGTGGGCACCTGCTTTTTCAGCCAGAAGTCCCACAGCTCTGCCTGGGGATTGGCCACGCCGTCTGCAATAGCCTTGGCGGTATCGATGACGCTGCCGCCGCCCACGGCCAGCACAAAGTCCGCCCCGAAGGCGATGGCCCTTGCCACACCCTGCCGGGCCAGTTCCAGCCGGGGGTTGGGATGTACGCCGCCCAGCGTTTCGTAGGGGAGCCCCGCCTGGGTCAGACAGTCGAGGACGCGGGGGATCAGCCCGCTTTTCACCGCGCTCTGGCCGCCGTAGACCACAAAAATGCGGGAGCCGCCGAAGGAACGGATGTGCTGGGCCACCTGCATTTCGGTGCCGCGGCCGAAAATCATCTTCGTGGGGGAGTAAAATTCAAAGTCCTGCATGAAAAAACCTCCAAAGGTTGAAATGGGGGAAAAGCTGTTTCTTGTGTGAAACCGGTAAGTATCATGCCAATTATATCATGCGCTTTTGCGGTGTGTCAACCAAGGCGCGGGGGCTGGCGCATTCCCTGATATCATTTTCTTCCTCAATTTTTCGCCCGGCGTACAGCCATTTCTGACCAGCTTGTACAAATTCTGCCCCCCGCGCCGTTTTTTCTCAAAAGCCCATTGCATCTGTTTTTTCTCAGGATATAATATCGGTACGAAGAAACGAAAAGAGAGGAAAAATGGAATGGGTAAACTGAAAGCTTTTCTCAAACGGAAGGACATCATCCTGTCCCCCAAACGCTACGGCATCGACGCCTTGGGGGCCATGGCCCAGGGACTGTTTTGCACCCTGCTGGTGGGAACGATTCTCAACACCCTGGGGAAACAATTCCATATCGGTTTTCTGAACGAGATCATTGTGACCATGGGAAAAGGGGAAGGCGCCATCGGCTATACGGCGGGCGGTCTTGCCTCCGCCATGGTGGGGCCCGGTATTGCCATCGCCATTGGGTTTGCCCTGAACTGTCCGCCGCTGGTGCTGTTCTCTCTGATTCCTGTGGGCTTTGCCGCCAATGCCATGGGCGGCGCAGGCGGTCCGCTGGCGGTTTATTTCGTCGCCATCGTCGCATCGGAATGCGGCAAGCTGGTTTCCAAAGAAACAAAAATCGACATTCTGGTGACCCCCATCGTGACGATCCTTGCTGGCGTCGGCATCTCCGCGCTGGTGGCTGCCCCCATTGGCACCGCAGCCAATTCCGTTGGCAAGGCAATCATGTGGGCAACGGAGCTGCAGCCCTTCCTGATGGGCATTGTGGTGTCCGTGCTGGTGGGCATTGCCCTGACCCTGCCCATTTCCTCCGCCGCCATCTGTGCCAGCTTCGGCCTGGTGGGACTTGCCGGCGGCGCTGCTGTGGCGGGCTGCTGCGCCCAGATGATCGGCTTCGCTGTCATGAGCTTCCGGGAGAACCGCTGGGGCGGCCTGGTGGCCCAGGGGCTAGGCACCAGCATGCTGCAAATGCCCAACATCGTCAAAAATCCCCGGATCTGGATTCCTCCCACGCTGGCTTCCGCCATCACCGGCCCCCTGGCCACCTGCCTGTTCAAGCTGGAGATGAACGGCGCGCCGGTGAATTCGGGCATGGGCACCTGCGGCCTGTGCGGACAGATCGGCGTCTGGACCGGCTGGGTGGGCGATGTGGCAGCCGGCACCAAAGCGGCCATCACTGCTACGGACTGGATCGGCCTGGTGCTGATCTGCTTCGTCCTGCCGGCGGTGCTGAGCCTGGTATTCTGCGAGGGTTTGCGCAGAATCGGCTGGATCGGGGAAAATGATCTGAAGCTGGAGCTGTAATCGGAAAAGGAGCTGCCATCCCGGCGGCTCCTTTTTTGCTGAATGGTACGCAGTTCCCCCTTTTTTGGGTGAGCTTCTGGCATCCAAGATCAAGAAAATATCGAAGCTGTGGATATCCTTTTGGCAAAAATGCTCACACCAATCGCAACCGAAGAAAAATCGCTTTTCTTCGGCAGACTTTGGGTTATTTACCCAGCTGTTATGGTCGCTTTTTCCTTTGCCAACCTGCTAAAATGGTACTTGTGCAGGTTAAAACCGCAGCTTATCAGGGCAATCTCCCAAAATTGCTTTGTTTATGCCCCTCCTTCGGAATCGTTCGTATCCTCGGCTGGCTTTTATATCCCCGTAGGTCCCCCCTCAGATTGTATGGAACGGTTCATTCGGAGTAACGCGCCATGAATGCTGTTCAGGTTGTCAAGTACCTCTTTGTGGAAAGAAGTCGGTTCATAGTTCAGCCGAATGATTCGGTCAAACTTACTTTTATGACATTTGGATCGGTACGGCAGCCGCTGCAATCCTCACATTGGTGAACCTCTAACCTCCGGCCGTACCGATTCCCGTTCACTGGTTCTGTTCTGAGGAAGAGAAATTCCTTGTTATTTGGACAAACCAGTCGTCCTTCCTCCAGTTGTCCTTCCTCATTCAAAGGGCGATGTCTTTGATGACCTCTCCCGCCAGGATCAATCCGGCGGCACCGGGGACGAAGGGGACAGAGCCGGGGATCTGGCGCTTACCGGTGGCGGCGGCTTCCTCCTCCCAGCCGGTGGGCTTCAGGGCCTCCTCCTGGGAGTAGACCACCTTCAGGTGGCGGATGCCCCGTTTGCCCAATTCTTTCCGCATGACCCGAGCCAGGGGGCATATGCTGGTTTTGGAAATGTCCGTCACTTGGAAGGCGGAGGCGTCCAGCTTGTTGCCGGTGCCCATGCAGCTGATCATGGGAACGCCCGCTTCCGCCGCCCGCTGGGCCAGGGTGAGCTTGGCGGTGACGGTGTCGATGGCATCCACAATATAGCTGTATTGACGCAAGTCGAATTCATCGGCGGTGTCCGGCAGGTAGAACATGGGATAGGTGCGCACCAGACAGTCCGGGTTGATCTGCGCCACCCGGAGCCGGGCGGCTTCGGTTTTTGGCATTCCAATGGTGGAATGGGTGGCCAGAATCTGTCGGTTCAGGTTGGAAACACTTACCGTGTCCTTGTCGATGAGATCCAGCTGCCCGATGCCTGCTCGGGCCAGGGCCTCCACCACATAGCCGCCCACGCCGCCCAGACCAAACACCGCCACCCGGGCCGTTTTCAGCCGTTCTACGCCATCCTCTCCCAGGAGCATGGCCGTGCGGGAAAAGGCTTCCTCCATGGATTTGTACCTCCTTTGTTTTTCACTCTTATATCATATCCCGCCACGGATTGTCAATGCGGCATTCATCCAAACGGTAAATTGTTATTTTGAGTACTGGAACCGACGCCCCCCTTGGCTCCCTCTCCGGGGGAGCTGGCTGCCCCGTAAGGGGCGCCCCTGAGAGGGCTGCATGGATTTTTCGGGTGCTATTATCTTACTGCGGTACCCTCTCAGTCAGCCTGTTCGGCTGACAGCTCTCCCAAAGGGAGAGCCAAGGGGTGCTCGTATCTGCCCGCAAAACAACAATTTACCCCATGGCTGACGAAATATTTGATACAATTTTAAATAATCTAAAAATTGCTATTGACAATCACGTGACCATGTGATATTATCACATTATCAAAGAGAAACAGGAGGTGTTTCGATGATAAGTTCAACAATCATTCTTTGGGGGGCGCTCTGCGTGGGCTTTCTGGTCCTGGAGGGCTGCACGGTGGCCATGGTGAGCCTCTGGTTTGCCTTTGGCGCGGCGGCGGCTCTGCTAATCGCCCTGCTGGGCGGGGCATTCTGGCTCCAGGTGGCGGCGTTCCTGGTGGTGTCCGGCGCGCTGCTGGGGCTGCTTCGTCCCATGCTCCGCAAGTACGCCAAAACCACCAAAACCAATGTGGACAGTGTGCCCGGCTCTCAGGGGCTGGTCACCGAAGCCATCGACAATGTGGCCTACCAGGGCCGGGTGAAGCTGGGCGCCATGACTTGGACAGCCCGCAGCACTTCCGGCGAACCCATCGGCCTGGGCACCCGGGTGGTGGTAGACCGGGTAGAGGGGGTGAAGGTATTCGTCTCTCCCGTGAAGGTTCCCAGTGAAACAGTATAAGTGAAACAGTATAATTTTATTTTGGAGGTAACAAAATGATCATCTTTATTATCATTCTCGCGGCAATTCTCCTGCTGGTCATCCCCAACATCAAGGTGGTGCAGCAGTCCCGGGCCTACGTCATTGAGCGACTGGGCGGTTTCCATAGCGTGTGGGGTGTGGGCATGCACTTCCAGGTCCCCTTCATTGATCGGGTGGCCCGGAAGGTCAGCCTGAAGGAACAGGTGCTGGACTATCCCCCCCAGCCCGTGATCACCAAGGACAACGTGACCATGCAGATCGATACCGTCGTGTATTTCCAGATTACCGACCCCAAGATGTATGCCTACGGTGTGGAGCAGCCCATGGCAGCCATGGAAACCCTGACCGCCACTACCTTGCGTAACATCATCGGCGACCTGGAGCTGGACCAGACCCTGACCTCCCGTGACGTGGTGAACACCAAGATGCGGGCCATCCTGGACGAAGCCACCGACCCCTGGGGCATCAAGGTCAACCGGGTGGAGCTGAAGAACATCCTGCCTCCCGCCGATATCCAGAACTCCATGGAGAAGCAGATGAAGGCTGAGCGTGACCGCCGTCAGGCCATCCTCCAGGCAGAGGGCCAGAAGAAGTCCGCCATCCTCATTGCCGAAGGTGAGAAGGAATCTGCCATCCTGAAGGCCTCCGCCGAAAAGGAAGCCGCCATCCTGAGAGCCGAGGCCGAGAAGCAGGCCGCCATTCTGAAGGCCGACGGCGAAGCGGCTGCCATCCGTGCCGTGCAGCAGGCCTTGGCCGACTCTCTGGAAATGCTGAACGAAAAGGCCCCCAACGACAGTGTGCTGCGGCTGAAGGCCATCGAGGCCATGCAGAAGGTTGCCGACGGCAAGGCCACCAAGATCATCATCCCCAGCGAAATGCAGGGCCTGGTGGGACTGGCAAACGGCATTGTGGAAAGCGCCAAAGAGTAAATGATTGGAACCGGGGGCGGCGTTTGCCGCCCCTTTTTTGGAGGAGTGACAATGATTCTCTTATACTAATTCTTGATTATAATCTTTAATCAAGAATTAGTACAAGCATTGGAGCGGATCAGTTCTATTTCAATAAAAAGCCTGCCGCAAAACGTTCCTTCGCGGCAGGCTTTTGAATTGTAGGCGACCTCAGAAAATCCATTCCTTTGTTTTCAGACAGCGGCAGCGCAGCGGGTTTGCTCCTCCTGGGCGCGGCGGATTCGGCGCATCATGATGACCACAATGGGAACGGCGAGAACCAGGCTGAGCACATCGGCCAGAGCCTGGACGGAGGCCACCCCGTTTGCGTGGAACAGCCAGGCCAGGGGATACAGGATGGGGATGAAGCAGCTTCCCTGGCGGGCGGTGGCCAGCAGGAATGCGCCTTTGGCGTTTCCGAGGCCCACGCAGAGCATATTCACGATGGCAACCCATGCGTGGATGGGAAGGGCCAGACACTGCAGGCGGATGCTGAGTGCACCGATTTGGTGCATTTCCGGGTCGGACCCGGCGAAGAGGAGGATGATCTCATCGGCAAAGATCCCGATGATCAGACCCATGACCACACCGCCGATCAGGGCAACTGCGGAGGAAAAGCGGTAGCTCTCCCGTACCCGGTCATAGCGCTTGGCGCCCCAATTGAAGCCGGCCACCGGCTGGAAGCCGTTTCCGAAGCCCAGGATGATGCTGAAGGGGAACATCATGATTTTGGTACAGACGCCGATGCCCGCCAGCACAGAATCGGAAATGTTACCGGCGAGATCATTGAGCAGAATTGCGGAAACCACTGCCAGACCGGACCGGAACATGGAGGAAGAGCCCACGCTGACCACGGTGAAAATAATGTCCTTTGAGAAGTGGAAATTCCGGATGGACAAATGGAGCAGGCTCCTGCGGGTGATATAGGGGAAAATCAGGATGGAGAAACTGATCAGCTTGGAAATAGCGGTGGCGGCGGAGGCACCTGCCACGCCCATGTCCAGCACAAAGATGAAGATGGGGTCCAGGATGACGTTGAGAATTCCGCCGATGCCCATTCCGATCATGGACAAGGTGGCGCTTCCTTCACTGCGCAGGCATTGGTTCATCACAAAGTTTGACGCCATGAAGGGCGCGGCAAGAAGAACGTAGGCGGCATACTGGATGCTGTAGTGCTCACAGGTGGGCGTGGCTCCCAGAAGGCGAACCATGGGAGTCATAAAGGTGATGCCCACCACCATCAGAATCGCGCCCAGGGAAGCTGCCAGAAAAAAGGCAGTGGAAAGCACCTGGCTGGCTTTGTGGTCCTCGCCTTTGCCCAACAGCCGGGCGATATAGCTGTTCGCGCCCATGGCCAGCATGGAGCCCGCCATCATGATCAGCTGGTCCAAAGAGGCGTTGACGCTGACGGCGGCGGTGGCGTTGGTGCCCAGGGAGCTGACGAAGTAGGTATCCGCAAGACTGTAGATGGAGTTGATGAGAAACGCAACAATGGTGGGAATTGCCATCCTTGGAATAACCCGGGATATGGGCTCGTTCAGCATCATAGCCTTCCTGCCTTGCCGGTTGGGGGCGCGCCTCTTTTGCACGAACAACATCCTTTCTGTAATGGGGTGTGAATATGCTGGAGTGGGCCAAAACCATTTTCGCATATTTTTGTCAGCGACTCGATCAATTGGGGGGTTGCGTACCGGAGCTGACGTACCCCTTGGCTCCCCCCTATGGGGCAGACTGAGAGGGCAGCACGGTTTGATGTGCTGCTGCTCACTGCGGTACCCTCTCAGTCAGCCTGACGGCTGCCGGCTCTCCCAAAGGGAGAGCCAAGGGTGCCACCGCGCCAGAATCTATTTTACCGCCTGCTGAGATAACCGATCAGCACAGTAAAATTTTTGAAGGCTGCCATCTGTTCAGCGCAGCAGCATCAGATTGGTATCCGTCAGGAAATTGGAGCAGTTATAGCACACCAGAATGTTGTCAAAGCCCTCCTGCTTCACAAACTCCGATACCGCCTGGCGGTAGTAACGCAGATCGATCAGCACCACTTCACCGTAGCTTTCCGCCAGGAAACCGCCCAGACAGTTGGAATAGGAGTCACGGATAACCAGCAGCTTGCCCTGCTGCCCGGGGTTTTGAATGCGGACAATGGAGTGGTTTCCGTCCAGGAATACGGTGTACTTATCCGCTTCCTCCAGCCGTTCGGGATAGAAGATACCCTGGTGCACTTCGTCGGATTCTCCGTTTGTGACGGTGAGCTGATCACTGCCTTTCCACAGCTCGATGGATTCGGCGGGGGTCAGCCACAGGGCACTGCGGGAATAGGTGGAGCCCTGGAAGCCCGGGACGGTGGTCACGTCAAAGTCCTCTGCACGCCGGTACTCCCTGCCTACGGCCGCGATAAAGGCGGCGTAGCCGTTGTAGGCGCCCAGGCTGGTCCAGTGGTGGTCGGTATCGTAGTAGAGCTCCGGCTTTCCCCGGAAGAGCTCCGTCACATCTACCGTGGGGACTTCCTCTCCCGCTGCGGCATAGATGGCCCGGATGGCCTCCTCATCGGAATAGTCTTCACTCCCGGTGGCCCAGCCGGCAGAGGGCACCACCATCAGGTGCACCGGCTGCTGTAGAGTTTGTGCCAGCTTGTTGATGGCATTCATGTTTCGGGAAATGGCGTTTTCATCCGGAGCCACGGGGGCTTCTACCAGCTTCCCGTCCACCAGCCACACATCCTTCAGCTTCTGACGTCCTGCCAGCAGCTCCATGTAGGCGTTAATGCCTACAAACAGATTTCTTCCCGGAACATGGTCCGTCAGGTATTCCTCTGCCTGACTGCTCCACTCTCCGGAAAAAACATTTTTCAAGGAAAAGGCGGGGGCTTCTGCCAGGTACCGCTTTTCCATTTCGGAAAAGTCGGCCTTGGGCAGCAGATATCCCAGGGCAATGATCATCAGGAAGCCGCAGAACAAAATGGCTGCGGCGATATTTTGCTTTCGCATGTTTCTGTCACCTCTCAGAACAGAGCGGATGGATGTCGTTCCACAAAAAGCGCCGCATCAAAGTGCGGCGGATTTTGGTTATGAGAGAGTACCTCCCTCGGATTCATATTGGGCATAGAAACGCAGGACTTTCATCCAGTTCAGGCAGCCCGCTTCGTTCATGTGGTAGCTGCCCTGGTTGTAGATCTCGGGCATCCTGCCGCAGTGGTCCTCCACATAGCAGTACAGATCCAGAAACAGGCAGCCGTTGTCCTGGGCAAACTGCTTCAGATTTGCGTTGTATTCAATGATCCGATCGTTGTGCTCTTTGACCTTCTGATCATTGTATGTGAGCCTGGGCTCCTCGTCATACAGCGGGATGTTGGACATCAGCACGATTTCCACATCGGGGCTCTTTTCCCGGATTCGTCCCAGCAGGGTATTCCAGTTGTCCATCAGCCGGGGCCGCAGGGTAGAACCGCTGACATCGTTGGAGCCCAGCAGGAAATACACCCGCTCCACTTGGGATTCGGCAATGGCATTCTCCAGATTACACTCGCTGCCCCGATAGTAGATGTTCTTGGACCGCAGCACAAAGCCATTCAGGCTGGCACCGCCCCGGGCCAGAAACAGGATGTCACCCAGGTAATTGGTCTTGGCTTCCCACTGGAGCAGGAAATAGGTGATGGAGTCACCGACGATGGCAGCATTGTCAAAGTAGGTGCAGGGCTCTTCCAGGTCCACCTCCGGGGGCAGACGCTTGGGGGTGCAGAGAGTTTCGTAACCCAGGCTGTCCAGTTCTTCCTGGGTTTCAGCCAGGCATCCGGCGGTGCAGGTGGCCTGACGGTCGGCATAGGTTGCGCGGATGGTGGTGGTGCCCACGCCATTGGCAGTCAGCACACCGTTTTCCACGGAAACAACAGACGGATCTTCACTTTCCCAGGTGACGAGCTCCCGGGGGATCACGCCCAGATAAATATCCTCACACTCACCCACCAGGGAGAAGGTGATGGACGATACTTTTAAAAACAGAGAGCCCTCTAGGACAGAAGCATCGGTTCCTTCTGCGGAAGCAGGCAGCGCTGCAGCGCAAAGGCCCAATGCGGTTGCCGCAACAAGGAGCATGGCAAGGAGTCTTTTCATTGACAAACCTCCAAAATTCGTTAAATACCTGACCAGTATATCAAAATCCTTCCACCATTGCAAGTATTTTGGCACATTTCTCCCTTTCGCACCAAAGAGAAGCCGCAGGGGCGGATGTGCTTGCCAACCCCTGCGGCTTGTGGTATCAGAACGCAAAGTAGATAAACGGGTTATAGCTTGAGCTGACGATGTAGGCGGCGGAGAGCAGCAGAAGCACCAGGCAGGTGACGTTTTTCACCGTCTCGGAGGAACCCAGCCGTCCCAGTTTTTTCTGCACAAATCCGACGATGGGGGTGGAGCCAATGGCGCACAGCACCAGGGCCGAAGCGTGGTTCCGCAGCGCATCCAACGCGGCGGCGTCCACGGCGGCATTTCCCGTCAGGCCAAACATGGAACCAAAGTAGCCCACGGCGCTGTGCATGGAGCTGGCGCGGAACAGAACATAACCCAGCAGCACCAGAACCATGGTGCGAAGAATCTGGAAGGCCGCAAACCAGGGGGAGCCGGTGTTGATATGCAGTTTTTTTACCCAGTTTTTGGAGGTGGGCTGGAAAATCAGCCCGGCAATCAGCAGCACGCCATAGTAAACGCCCCAAAGAATATAGCCCCAGCTGGCGCCATGCCAGATGCCGGTGCTGAGCCACACCACCGCCAGCGCAACGATGGAGGGGGTCAGCCGTCCGGCGGTTTTACCCCAGCGCGCCTTCACCTTTTTGGACAGAGGCAGGGCTTTCCGGGAGACGGGATAGAACAGGTAATCCCGGAACCAGGAGCTGAGGGAAATGTGCCAGCGGTTCCAGAATTCCGATACGGTTCTGGAAATATAGGGGTAGTTGAAGTTCTCTTCAAAATGGAAGCCGAACATCAGCCCTAAGCCGATGGCCATATCGGAATAGCCGCCGAAGTCAAAATAAATCTGGAAGGCGTAGGCCAGCACTCCCAGCCAGGCCATGGCGGCGGAAAGCTGGGCGGCATCGGCATAGCCGAAGGCCTGGTCGGCAAGCAATGCCACGCTGTTGGACAGGATCATCTTCTTTGCAAGGCCAACGCAGAATCTCCGGGTGCCCTTGACAAAGTCCGACAGGGTCTCCCGGCGGTTTTGAATCTCCTCGGCGACCGTCTGGTAGCGGACGATGGGTCCGGCAATCAGCTGGGGGAACAGAGAGATGTACAGCGCCACATTGAAGGGGTTCTTCTGGACCTCGCCCCGCTCCATGGCCACGTCGAACACATAGGACATGGCCTGGAAGGTGAAGAAGGAGATGCCGATGGGCAGGGCGATATGGGTCTGGGGAATGGCCCCCCGGAACAGGATGTTCAGGTTTTCAATGGTGAAGTTCAGATACTTAAAAACAAAGAACACGGAAAGGTTGGCAATCACCATGGCGGTGAGAACCAGCTTCTGCTTTTTGGACTGGCGGTACTTGTCCACCAGAAGGCCGAAGGCGTAATTCATCAGGATGGACAGAATCATCACAAAGACAAATTTCGGCTCCCCCCAGGCGTAGAACAGCAGCGACGCCAGCATGAGAAAAACATTGCGGTATTTGATGGGCAGGAAATAGTATCCTGCCAGGGTCAGGGGCAGAAAGGCAAATAAAAACGCGGCGGATGAAAAAACCAAAAAGGATCCCTGCTTTCTTTATTTTGTGTCTTCAGCCAGTGCCGCCGGGCACTGGCTGAAAGGGCTGCGTTCAGGCATTCTTTTCGATGATATCCGCCATTTCACCCACATTTTTCATCCCCAGCACGTCCTTCATGGAGAATTTCACGCCGAAGGTCTCCTCCACTTCAGAAATCAGGGTGATGTGGGTCAGGGAGTCCCACTCCTCAATGTCGGAAGAGGTGGTTTCCGGGGTGACGGTGATCTCCTCGTCAAACACGTCGGAAAAAACCTCGTTGAGCTTTTCAAAAATTTCCTGTCTGGTCATATGCGGTTATTCCTCCATAATAAATGTTTTGTGATATTGGAAGCCGGGGACATCGGCCTCGAAGCGGTTTTCACCCACCCGGACAAAACCCATTTTTTCGTACAGGTCCTTCACCATGGCGTTCTTGGGGGTGGGCAGGTATTCTCCGATGACGGTCCGGAAGCCGAGCTGAGCGGCAGTTTGCATGATTTTGTTGACAATGAATTCCTCCATGCCCCGCTTCAGCACCCGGCAGCTCATCAGCCACTGGCTGACAAAGAGACAGCCATCCGCCTGCTTGTCCAAAATGACCACGCTGATCAGGCCGTGGTCACCGAATTTGTCCTTCAGCATGAAATACAGGCAGATGTGACCATCGTCCCGGGCGATGGCCTCGACCTCCGCTTCCGTATAGCGCACCGTCCGCAGATTGAACTGGTTGGAGCGCTGGGTCAGCTGGGCGATGCGGGGATAGTGGAAGGAATCGAAGGGGGCGGCCACGGCCTTCATGTCCAGGCCCCTCAGATAATCGTCGTAAGACTGGAAAGAGGCTTCAAACACGGCCCGCTCCGCCTGCTCCCGATACTGCTGGGTGCGGCTCTGGTCATCGGCGGAATAGGAGGCGGTTTCAAAAAGGTTCAGGCTCCGCAGGTACTGCAGGTACATGGCCGGGTCCTCCGGCAGCTCCGGTACTGTGATCTCGGGGATCATGCTGCGCACCAGATTCCGCTCGAAGGGATTGTCGTCCAGGAATACCAGGCTGTCCATGCCGATATTCAGCGTCTTTTGAATGGTGCGGATGTTGCCGGCCTTGTCCTCCCAGTTGGCCACGAACATGGAGAAATCCTCCAGCCGCAGCACCATCTCCGGGTGCTTCAGGAAGGGCTCTTTGGCGGTTTCCTCGTTGTTCTTGCTGCATACCGCCAGAAGGATGCCCCGATTTTTCAGTTCCTTCAGCCAGGCTTGGAAATCGGAGAAGGCGTGTCCGGTGCCCAGCTCGCCGATCTGAATGCCGCCCAGACCGTCGTCACCGATGACGCCGCCCCAGAGGGTGTTGTCCAGGTCCAGAACCACGCACTTTTTCACGCTGCCCCGCAGGGCCTGTACCAGGTCCACCACATTTTTGGCCACGGTGGGAAGGGCCTCCAGGGAAATGGGCATTTTGGCAATGTAATAGAGCTTGGGATCGGAGAATCTCTCCCGGCCAAAGGATGCCTGAATGGCGTCCAGATCAATGAGATATCCGTTTTTAAATTCCTGACAGCCCTGCATCAGCAGGAAATTCAGCTTCCGCTGCTGGAACAGGAAGGAGTCCGGGGTCTTGCTGCCGTATTGACCGAAGCAGCCGTCGTCCATCAGGGGAAAATTGCACTGCAGGATGGTGGTGCGGGTATTGGCATTGATCTGCTCCCAGGCCCTGCGAATCCGGGCGTAGGTATCCTCCGCGAAGGCGGCCCGGCAGTGGAGCGGCGCAGCACAGAAGGCCTCGTAGAGCTTTTCGGTGCACATCTGGATTACCACGGCATTGGGGGCAAAGGCATAAAGCTCCGAGCCGGGGTCCATGACCTGGGCGTCGATCTGATTGTAGTCGGCGTCAAAAACGCAGATGCCCAGTCCGGCGTAAATGCCATAGCCCCGGATCGCGGTGGCCAGATGCTGGGTGGCGCAGTCGCCCATAACCGCCAGCTTGTATTGGGGAAGCAGAGCGCTGTCCTGCCTGGACATTTTCTTTAACTGCTGAAAGGTGATGTCTGTCATTTCGGTGGTTCCTCCCAGTCAATATCCTGATGATACTGTTTTCGCCTGTTTATGGGGCATATCAATACGGCAAAATTTAATTCATTATACCAGATACCCCGGAAATTTGCAAGCGCAGGCAACGGTTTTTGCTGTGGAACGACAGAAATACTCCCATACCCGGGCGAACAAACACCTTTGCCGCGATAAAAAACCAGGCTCTGATGTGATTCAGAGCCTGGCCAGACTGTCAAAAAGGCATCCGTAGGGGCCTATGCCCACATCGGCCCTTTGCAAAATGTTATGAATTTGCTGAAAAACTGCACAATACGGCGACTCTCACTGGGGGATGTGGGCATCGCCCCCTACGATTCCGCTTCTCCGGAATCCTTACTTGAAAGCAGCCTCAAAGCCGGCTTTCATTGTGTCCACATCGGGAGAGATCATCAGCGCCAGATAACGGCCGTTGGTCAGCACCTGGGCCTTCTGCACGATCAGGTATTGATCCGGGGCATAGGATTCTGTTTCGTCCAGCTTGGACTGGATGCGGGCATCTGCCAGCTTGGTCAGATTCTCCATTGCGGCATCGTCTTTTGCTTCAATCAGCCAAACCTCGTCTGCACGAAGGCCTTCGGCGCAGATTGCAACCTTGTACTGTGCGCAGTCCTCTGCCTGAATTCCCAGGAAATTCAGCAGCGTCTGTTCATCCGGGAAAAACATTTCCGGCAGGTACTGCTGATAGCTTTCGTACAAAGCTGCCACATCCACGGATGCAGCCTGCTGTTCCTGCTTGCCGCAAGCGGCCAGCGTCAGCATCAGACAGATTGAAGTGATTACACAGATTACCTTTTTCATTTCAAACTTCCTCCTTCACTTTCAAATTGGGCATAAAAACGCAGGAGCTTGACCCAGACAAGGTTTCCTTCGTTATTGATGTGGAATTCGTCTTTACAGTAGATTTCGGGCATTCTTCCATAATGATCCTGAATGTAGTAGCCCAAATCCAGGTATCCATGGCCTCTTTGCGCCGTAAGCTGTTTGATCTTGGGGGTGGCTTCTTCCCATCTTGTATTAAACTTTGTAGGTTTCGTCTCTGTAGTAAAGCTGGGAATGTTGGAGACAATAACAATTTCTTTATCGGACGCATTTTCCGCGATGATGTCGAACAGCTTTTCCCAGTTTTCCATCAGCAAAAGCGAGTGTGTGTCAGCCTGATAATCCAGACAGCCGATCATGATATAGATCCGGGATGCATCCACTTCGGCGAGGATGTTCTCAATGTTAATCTCGTATCCGCCGTAATACAGATTCTTGAAATGTGCAACCAGGCCGTAAAGGCTAATGCCGTGCCTGGTAATAAAGGAGATCTGACCGAGCTGGTCATTCAGACTTTCATACTGCCATAGGAAGTACGCAATGGAATCGCCGATTATGACGGAATCATCGAAATAGGTGCAGGGCTCGTCCAGGTCGACTTCAGGGGGAAGCCGCTTGGGCGAGCTGAGAATTTCCGGTGCCAGTTGTTCCAGCTCCTCCTGTGTCCGGGCAAGGCAGCCTGCCTTGCAGCTTATCTGCCGGTCATCGTATGTTGCCCAAATGGTGGTGGTTCCTACGCCCTTGGCCGTCAGCACGCCGTCTTCCACAGAGACAATCCCGGGGTCTTCACTCTCCCAGGAAACCAATTCCCGGGGAACCAAACCCAGGTAGATGTCGTCACTTTCCCCCACAAGGGAAAAAGTGATGGAGGAAACCTTCAAATACAGGTTACCCTCCACAATCGGTGCTGCCTGAGATGTGGTTTCGGCAGCAGCGCCATCGTCGGGGTCTTCCGCCTGTACCGCAGGCACTGCCCAGCAAGCTGCCATGCTCACCGTCAATGCGAAGGCCAGTATCAGGGATTTCAATCTTTTCATAGAGCGTTCCTTCTTTCCGGCGGCAGAGCGACAATTTTCAAACAATGCAAACCGGATACAACAACCGGTTTATCGTTCATTTCGGGAATCAAACTGCGTTCCGAATGGTGCGCAGAAGGAGTAAGAAAACCAGACGAATGATACCGATATGCGCAGTCTCTTGACAGCAGCGTGCCTGCTGCGTTGAAAGCTGTTACCCAATGCTACCACATCTATTCAGATAAGTCAACCGATTCAAAGCCTTTATTTCCCATTTTGTGACCCGTTGTGGAGTGATCCTGGGATAGCCAGCCCTGTATCTGCTGATAAAGTGATCACATCTTCCGCGCCTGTGGGCGCGGCCCGCCGGTGAATTTTTTGAATAAATGCAGTTTCGGGAAATCAAAGGCGGTGTCCGGGGGTTATTTCACAGAGGGACGGGAATTTTCCGCTTGGGGGTGTTCACACATTTCCGATTTCTTTCAGGCGTACTTTCTCCATCAGCTTGGAATAAATCCGCTGACAGAACCAGGGTTCGGTGGATTTTTGCAGCACCTGGTCCCTGTGGAACCATGCCACGGCTTTGTTTTCGTCTGGCTTGGGCCGCACCGGTGCGTTGGGGTCGGCCTCGAACAGGTAGGTCACGTTCAGGTGCAGATGGGAGGATACATACTTCCCCCGCTTTTCGTGGCCGTCCACGGTGAGCACCTCCAGGGAGAAAATGCCGCTTCCCAGAGGTTTCAGGGCTGTCAGTCCGCTTTCCTCCCGCACTTCCTTCTCCGCCACGGCCTGCAAATCCGTCATGCCGTCGGCGTGGCCCCCCAGCCAGGCCCAGGAATCGTAGAGGGAATGGTAGGCCATCAGCACCTTTTCCCGGTCCGGGCTCACCACCCAGGCGGAGGCGGTAAGGTGGGCTGCATTGCAGCGGCGGGAATAGATGTCAATGCCGCTGTCCAGCCAGGTCAAAAGCTCCTGCTTGTCCCGCTCTTCCTGCTCGTTCCAGGGAAGATAAGAGAGAATCTGATCACGCAGTGTCATTTCTTTTTCTCCACCTTTTCTTTGGTTCCGTCGGGGCGGAGAATGTAGGTGTTTTCCAGCTGGCCCACCAGGTTGGCTTTCACGGAGTCAATGTAGATTCTTCTCAGCTTGTCCCGCTCTGCCAGCTCTTCCGGGGTCAGGGGGCCTTCCTTGGCCTTGTGGGCAAGCTCGTTGATCCGGGAGATGACTTCATTCATATTCATATTGTATCCCTCACACATATCGATGGAGCACCACGCTGATCCGGTCCTTTTTGGTGGTGCCGTTTATTTTTGCCAATTTGATTTTGCCCAGGCCGCGGACGGAGATTTTTGCTCCCTCGGTTACCTGTTTATCCGGCTTCTCACAGGGCAGACCGTCGATGGCTGCCTTTCCGGCGGAGATATACTGGGCTGCCAGGCTCCTGCCGATGCGAAAGCCCGAGGAAATCACGCTGTCCAGTCGTAAAGATGCCAGGGTATCCTTGATCTCCTTCACCTCGGGCTCCGACACCTGTACCTGACCCAGGCTGACGGCTTCCAGATGCACATGGGTCCGGCCTGCGCCGGTGAAACTGGAGAGCAGGTAGGGGGCCACCTGGGCGGTGACGAAAAGGAAGCAGCTTCCCTGGCCCACGCAGATGTCGCCGATGCTCTCCCGGCCCAGGCCGGCACCAATCAGTGCACCCAGGAAATCCCGGTGGGTGGGGGTGTCTGCCTGAAAGAAACTTGCCCGCAGACATACAATGGGACTGTCCGGCCCGGTGAGCTCGCTTTCGTCCAGATAGTCCGGCAGGTACACCAGCATTTTCCGCTCCGCGTCGGCATAGCCGCCGAATTCGTAAAGCCCTTCCGGCTGACCAAACAGATACCGGGCCAGCTCCAGCTCCCGGGGGGAGAGGAAGCAGGTGGCGGCAGCGACGTTTTTCCGCATTCCGGCATCGATCTTGTCCCAGAGCTTTGCCAGCAGCAGCTTATCCTCGGCTGTTTTTGCGATTTTTTCAATGTTACCTCGGTTCATGTAATCACCAAAGGACAGTATAACACATCTTTGCCCGGCAGGGAAGAAGTTTTTCTTGTGCGGCTGAGAAATCTGGGGTATAATGGAGTTCAATTGGGAGTGCGATAAATGGTTGTTTGGCGGGCTGGATCACCGCCCAGCCCACTGTAGGGGCGGCTCGTAGCCGCCCGCAACGTAACGGGACTGTGTGTTCAGTCGAACGGGATCACATCCGACGCCCTGCGAATTCGCCCAGCCCGATTTGTCGCAATACGGTTTACCGCGCGGGAGGCTAAGAGCCTCCCCTACACTGGCTGGGCAATTGTTTCAGCCCGGTACGCAAAAACGTTACCGGGCTGTGCCCAGGAGTCCCGGATGACACACAGGTCCGGTGCGCAAGTGGGGGGAAGCGCCCTGCGCTTCAAATTACATTTGCTACATACCGGGAAAGCCGGTGTACACATTATAAATGAGGGAAAACATATGGTAATCGCAATTATTGGCGGCGGGGCTTCCGGCATGGCGGCGGCGCTGGCGGCGGCGGAAAATCCGCGAAACCAGGTGGTGCTGCTGGAGCGTCAGGCACGCCTGGGCCGCAAGCTCCAGGCTACAGGCAACGGCCGCTGCAATCTAACCAAT